>NZ_DAOTWH010000282.1:0-6197 GCF_034435895.1 Chloroflexus sp. | reverse complement strand
GGCGACGGTCGCGGCGGCGCTGGCCGTGGCGATCACGCCGGCGCTGCTTGGCAACCTGCTCTTCGCGCCGTTTATCGCCAACTTCGCCACCGAATCGAGCGGGATTGACCTCTGGCGCGGGCCGGGCCTGACCCTGCTAGAGACGATCGTAGCCGCTGAACGCACCACTACCGGCCAACTGCTGCAAATCGGCGGTCATTGGCTGGCGATGTGGCTGGCTATGATCGGGCTGTGGGCATGGCGGCGCGGGATCAATCTGCTGATCGTGATGGGGCCGCTGGCGGTGCTGCTGGTGGCTTGGGCGCTTGATTGGCCGGCCATCATCCCGCTCCTCGTTGTGCTGGGAGTGGCTGGCTGGATCGGATGGCAACTACGCGCGCGCCCGCTGGCAACCGTTGTCCCAGTGCTATTCGCCTTCGGCGGGATCGGGTTGTGGGCAATGGTGGAGGTGATCGTCGTGCGCGGTGACGTGGGCCGCATGAATACCGTCTTTAAGTTTGGCCTACATGCGTGGATGTTGCTGGCATTGGCGACGGCAGCCGCTCTGCCGTGGCTGTGGGCGGCAACAGGCCGGCTGTCGCGCCAAACGGGCTGGACGGTGCGTGCCGTGGTGGGAGTGTTGCTCGTAGCCGGCTTGGTCTACCCCATCACCGCCACGCCTGCCCGCATCGCCGACCGCTGGGATCCGGCGGCGCCGCGCACCCTCGACGGCATGGCCTTCTTTGCCAACATCACGGCGGCCCGCGCCGGCCCTGCTTACTCGCTTGATGAAGATGCGGCGGCGATCGATTGGCTGCGCCGCAATGCGCGCGGCACACCGATCATCCTCGAAGCTCACCAACCCTCATACCAGTGGGCCGGGCGGATTGCCACCTTCACCGGCATGCCCACTCTGCTCGGCTGGGAATGGCACCAGATTCAGCAGCGCAACGCAGTCAACGCGCGAGCGGTGATCAATTACCGCCAGCAGATCATCGCCACTATCTACAACACGTCTGATCCCGACACCGCGTTGGCGGCGCTCCGGCGCTACGGCGTTGAATACATCTATATTGGCGGCGTTGAACGGCAACTCTACAACGCCGAAGGGCTGGCTAAGTTCGCCACGCTGGCAAGTCGCGGCGACGCCGATATTGTCTTCCGGCAAGGCGAGAGCGTGATCTACCGGCTGCGCACTCCCGGCCAACCGCGCATGCTCACCAACGACCTGCCAATCCGCCCGCCGAGCGTGCGCACCATCCCGGCCCTCGAATTGACGAAACCGGTGCAAGAGCTGCCGGCAACAGGCCGGCTGGGTTGGAATACGCTGCTGAGCGAACAGCAATGGCTAGCAGTCGCGGCGTGGCTGTTGGTCTGGTACCTGATCGCCGGCCTCGGTGCGCTGCCAGCGTATGCCGCGCTCGGCCGGGCTGGGCTAGCATGGGCGCGCTCGGTGGGATTGATCATGCTCGGCTACGCGATCTGGCTCCCCGCCAGTTTGGGCCTCTGGCGCTACGATGCAGTGGGGGTGATTGGCGGGCTGGCGGTGATGAGCGGCATCACCATCGCATTGTGGTTCTGCGGCGCGCGGCCCGATCGCGCCGCATGGCGCGCGCTCATCCCCGGCGAAGCGATCTTTCTGGCCGGTTTTATCGCAATGGCGATCATCCGTGCGCTTAACCCCGACCTGTGGCATCCGGTGTGGGGCGGCGAAAAGCCGATGGAGCAGGGCTTCCTCAACGCCATCTTGCGCAGTCCGGTCATGCCGCCTTACGATCCATTCTACAGCAACGGCTACATCAACTACTACTATTACGGTCTCTATCTGATGTCGCTGCCGATCAAGCTGCTCGGCCTCGATCCGGCGATCGGCTTCAATCTGGCGCTCGCCACCCTGTTCGGCATGGTGCTGGCCGGCGCGTATGAACTGGGGGCGCGGCTGGGCGGACGGCGGCGGTACGGGGTGGTGGCGCTGGCCCTGATCGGACTAGCCGGCAATCTCACCAGCCTGATCGCGGCAGGATGGTCGCAAGGCGCCAATGGCTTGCGCTTGCTGCTCAGCGGCAATGCCGGTCTGCTCGGCGACTGGTTTGTCGGGCCGAGCCGGGTCATTCCGTACACCATTAACGAGTTTCCGCTGTTTAGCTTCCTCTACGCCGACCTGCACCCGCACCTGATCGCACTGCCGCTCTCGCTGCTGGCGATTGCCTGCGCATGGCAATTAATCTTCGGCAAGGGGCGCGCGATCTGGGCCCTGAGCGCGCTCACCCTCGGCACACTGGCCGTCACCAACTCGTGGGATTTCCCGACCTACGGGTTGCTGGCCGGGATCGCCATTATTGCCGGCGCGGTGCGACGGGCCGGCTGGCGCTGGCCGGCAATCACACTGGCTGCGGTGAAAGCGGTTGGGCAAGGGATCGGATCGCTCGCCCTCTTTGCCCCCTTCTTCGACCGCTACTGGCCGATGGTGGGCGGGATCGGGCTGGTCACAAGCCACGTCACCCTCCCGCTTGACTACCTCTTGCTCTATGGTCTGCCGCTAACCATCGTCACGCCGGTTATCCTTGGCGCAGCACTGCAACGCTGGCGCCGGTATCTGCCGGTGCGGTCGTGGGCGCTACTGCTGAGCGGAATCGGCATCATGCTCATCATCGGCGCGGCGCTGCCCGAATGGGCAGTACGGATCGGCCTGTTTGCGCTGCTGGCAATGACGACCTTACTGCTGGCGCGGCGGGCTGCTGGCGCACCGGCATGGTACGCGCTGCTGCTGGCATGGCTGGCATGGGCCATCTCGCTCGGCGTCGAAGTGGTGTATATCCGCGACCATCTCGCTGGAAGCGACTGGTACCGGATGAACACCGTCTTCAAGTTTGGCTTGCACGTCTGGGTGTTGCTGGGGCTAGCCGCCGCCGGTCTCTTGCCGCGCATGCTCGCGTGGCTCAACCAGCGCGGCGGCCAGCCGGCAACTGCGGCAGCACTCGCTGTTATTGCCATTCCAGCGCTCATTGCAGCCAGTTACTTGCCGGTGGCCGTGCCGTCGCGCATCGCAACCCGCTTCCCAATCGACACCGGCCCTACTCTCGACGGCATGGCGTTTATGGAGCAGGCCAGCTTCACGTATGACTGCACCGCTTTTGGCGGCTGCGCGCCGGATACCACAATGGTGCAAGTCGATCTGCGCGGCGACGCCGCCGCGATTCGCTGGCTCAACCAGCAAATCAACGGCACCCCGATCGTCGCCCAATCGAGCCTCTGGTTCTACCGCGCCTACGGGATTCGGGTGGCTGCCGCCACTGGCCTGCCCACCGTGATCAGCGCACTCCATGCTGATGAACAACGCGATCCGACAGTCACCAGCCGGCGGGTGCGCGATATCGAGACCTTCTTTACCACGAACGACCCTGAAACTGCGCTGCGCATTCTCGCCCGCTATAACGTGGATTATGTCTATATTGGCAGTGTCGAGCGCGCCTTCTACCCGCAGGGTATGGACAAGTTCGCCGTGTTGCGCGACCGCTACCTGCGTCCGGTCTACGAGCACGATGGCGTCGCGATCTATCAAGTCCGGCCCTTGCCTGACAGCTACCGGCTGTTACGCGCGGAAACGCCGCCGGCTGCTCAGCCGCCGCCACCGTCTCCTACCGAACCGGCGATCGATCTGTCAGAGCTTGAAGCCGCCGTCGCTGCCCAACCCACTAATGCGCCGCTGGCCTTTGGCTTGGCTGAAGCTTATCGCCGGCAGGGCCGCTTGTTTGAGGCGGCGCAGATTTTGGCAACCGCTGCTGCTGCCAATCCCAACGATGTGGGCTTGCACCACCTCTGGGGCGACATTTTGGCTGAAGCTGGCAGGTATGAGGAAGCGGAACAGGCCTACCTTGCTGCCGTGCAAGCCAGCCCCACCGCCGGCAATTACAACAAGCTAGCGACGGCGCTGATCGATTGGGGAAGGCTGGATAAGGCCGAGATTGCGCTGGGCCAAGCGATGAGCATCGATCCGGCATGGTCTGATGTCTACTTCCAATTGGCCCGTCTCTTTATCCTGCGCAACCAACCCACGTTGGCCCAAGATGCCCTCCAACGGTATCTCCAACTCGCGCCTGACGGGCCGTGGGCCGGGGAAGCGCAGCGCATGCTGGCAAACCTGAGTGGAGGGCAACCATGAGCGCGGTTGCCGGCGAAGTCGTGATCTGGTGGGGGATCGGTCTACTCTTCACACTAGCGGGTTGGCCGGCAGCCGCGCGCCTCTTCGGCCATCTACTAGGAGCCGGCATTGCCTTCGCTCGCCCGCTGGGGTTGCTGCTCACCGGCTTTCTGGCATGGCTGTTGGCGATGTTGGGCCTAGGCCGCTTTGAAACGCCGCTGCTCGTGATCAGTCTGGCGATCATTGCCGGTAGCGGCTGGCTCTGGCTTTGGCGCAGCGACCAACGACGACTGCCGCCGCTTGGCCCGACGCTGGCCGGCGAAGCGATCTTTCTCGCCATCTTGCTCGGTGTGGTCTGGCTCCGCGCCCACGACCCCACCCCGTGGGGCACCGAACGCCCCATGGACTTCGCCTTCTTCAACGCGATCCAGCGCAGCGGCTTCTTTCCGCCCAACGACCCGTGGTTATCCGGCTACAGCATCAACTACTACTACTTCGGCTACCTGCTCATGGCCATCCCGGCTATGCTCAGCAACTTGCCGCCGGCGACTGCCTACAACCTCGCGCTCGCTCTGCTGGCTGCAATGACCGCGCAAGGCGCGTTTAGCGTGATCAATGCGCTGCTCGGCTTGCTGCGCCGCCCGCCGCCGGCCGTGATCCGCGGCGCGCTGGGTGTGCTTGGCGCTGCGATCATATTGTTAGCCGGCAATCAATCTGGCGCGATCCAAGTGATTGTTGGCGACGAACGGGCAGTGGCGCTCGATGATCGCCAGCTCCTTGCCGCGCTTGGGCAGGCCCTGCGCAGCGAGGCCTTCATCACCTTGCCCTATCCGGCCCAAACCGCAACGTACGATTTTGGCACGATTGAAGGGTGGCGGCGGGCCGATAAATGGAACGACTTCAACTGGTGGTGGCCATCGCGCTCGCTCTGGGACAGCTACCGCGTCACCGGCGATCCGCCGCGCCGCGAGCAGCGCTACACTATCACCGAGTTTCCCTTCTTCAGTTTTCGTCTCGGCGACATGCACCCGCACGTGATGGCGCTGCCCTTTGCGACGCTGGCAATTGGGTTGGCGCTGGCGGTCGCGGCGCAAGGCAGCTCCGCTGCCCTGCCGAGCGATGGTACGCTCTTTACCGCCGGACGATCCGGCTGGCTGTTGCGCGTCTTGCATGGGGTGATCCTCGGCAGTTTGTACGCGATCAACAGTTGGGATCTGCCCACCTACCTGCTGCTCTATTGGGGAGGGTTGGCGCTGGCCTGCCGGCGCGACGGCGCTGCGTTGCCGTGGCGAATATGGCTCCGCGAAGCAGGGATCGTAGCGGCGCTGGCCTTTGCCCTCTTTCTGCCGTTTCACCTCACCTTTCGCTCGCCGGTGGGAGGGGCAACGCCATGGATCGACCTGCCAATTCTTAGCCGGCTAACGAGTATTATCGGCATCTACCTCGGCGAACGCAGCGGCTGGCACGAGTTTGTGATCATCTTTGGCCTGATGGCGCTGCCGATCATCGCCGGCAGCTATCTCTACCGCTCATCAGAGAACGAATCATTAGCCGGCTTAACAATGCCGCGCCGGGCGCCGTGGCTACCGCTCATCCTCTTCACCGCCGGGTTGCTGATCGGCTTTCCATGGCTAGGGCTGGCCGGGCTGGCGCCGTGGATGGGTTGGCGGGCGCTCAACGCCGCCGAACCCGGTTTTCGCTTTGGGTTGCTGCTAGCGGCGTTGGGTAGCGCCATCTTGTTGGGGGTTGAGATCATCTACATTCGTGACGTGTTCGAGGGCCTGTCGGCCCGTATGAACACGGTCTTCAAGTTTTATTATCAGGTCTGGCTGATCTGGGGCGTGCTGGCCCCGATCGGGCTGTGGTGGGTGTGGGCGAAAGCGACGGGCTGGCGGCGGCTGGCAGCGAGTCTGATCAGCGCCGGCACGGCCCTCTTGCTGGCCGGCGCGCTGGTGTACCCTCTGATCGTTACCCGTGACATCAGCCGCGGGCCGTGGCGCGGCCTCAATGGCTACATCCCCCGCGAGCAGACCGTCGCCGGCGTGGCCTCGCTGGCGTGGCTGCGTCACAACGTACC
>NZ_DAOTWH010000281.1:0-1826 GCF_034435895.1 Chloroflexus sp. | reverse complement strand
GGGCAATCATAGCACTGTGGTGCGCTGGTGTACCCTCACCCCCAACCCCTCTCCCACTGGCGCGGGAGAGGGGCGCTGCTGCGTTCCGCTCCTGCGATGCCGTGCCCGCCTTGCAGCGGCGCCCTTTCTCCCGCCGTAAGGTGGGAGAAGGGGTTGGGGGACGAGGGCCATCAGCCCGCGTAGCGGGATTCGTACCCCTAGCTCGGCCCTTCAGGGCTGGGTTTGTCTACCCGCGCTGCGCTCGGCGTGCAATGACAGGCGGGGAGTGAGGGCCGAATGCGGCTAAAACAAAACCCGCCACACTGGCGGGCTGGTTGGCGACCCCGGCGCGACTCGAACGCGCGACCTTTTCCTCCGCAGGGAAACGCTCTAATCCACTGAGCTACGGGGTCGTATTCATTTCACCTCCGGATTATAGCACAATCTTGGTAATTATGCAAATCGGTCTCACGCCGGAAGGGGCCGACAGCATTGAATCATACCTGCTTAGAATGCTTTTCACGCCCAGTGGCCTGTCTCACGAGCAGCGTTGCTTTGCGAACCTCTCGGTTGGATCGTTCGGGTTGGTCATCAGGACGCATAAGTACCCCTTCTCCCGCGGATAGGAGAAAGGGTGCATCTATCGTGCTATAGTCGGCAGGGGGCGCGCATTGCGGCGTGCTATCGCCAAGCCGGCAACCGCTGTGCTCTTTTCACCCCGTCAACAAATGCTCGGCGAAGATCAAACGGCGGGTGCGGGTTTCGCAGCGCAGAATGAGCGAATTGGTCTCGGCCCGATCGCCGGCTAAACGCACTCCACGCAACAAGATGCTGTCAGTGATGCCGGTGGCGACAAAAAAGATCTGGTCGCTGCTAACAATATCGTCACAGGTCAAGATGCGTTTGGTGTCGAGACCGGCGCGGGTAAGCGCCTCGCGCTCGGCTTCACTCTGCGGGGCGAGGCGGGCCAGCATCGCCCCACCCAGCGATTTGATCGCGCACGCCGCCAGCACCCCCTCTGGCGCACCGCCAATCCCCATGAGCAGATCGACACTAGTGCCGGGCATGGCTGCTAACAACGCACCGTAGATGTCGCCATCATCAGCCAGCATAACCCGCGCGCCAGCCGACCGGATCTCTTCGATCAGGTGGGTATGACGAGGCCGATCGAGCACAAAGACGACTAGATCGCGCACGGTGCGCCGGGTAGCGCGCGCCACAAGCGCCAGCGTCCAACCTGCCGGCGCATCGAGACATTCCGGCACCAGATAGGGCGCAATCTCAGGCCCGACAATGATCTTTTCCATATAAGCCGCCGGATGCGGCGCCCACAATGCGCCGCGGTTCGTTACCGCGGCAAACGAGACCGCGCCGGCTCGCCCTTGCGCTAACTGGCGAAGACCATCAACTGGATCCACGATCAGATCTGCCGGCGGTCCATTGCCGGTGCCAACCTGTGTGCCGCCGGGCAGCGGCGTGCTCGCCATCGCCCGCACTTCTTCACCCATCGCCAGCCGCCCGTCAAGTTCGAGGTTGACCAACGCTGCGGCCATCGCAGTGGCTGCCGCCCGATCCGCCTCTTCGATTTCGCCGCGCCCCATCAGCCGAGCGGCGGCAATCGCCGCTGCTTCGGTGGCGCGCACCAGATCAAGGCCAGTGTTGGGGCCGAGCCGTTGTGATAGGGGGATCTCCATCGTTATATCCTCTGCCATTGTATGGTGACGGCTGTCTGATTCGTTCAAAATTGCTCGACTGCCTCAAGCAAGTTGGCTGTTTCCCACGCTAGCATGCCCCCCTCCAGCACCTGCGGCGGCGGGGTTCGTCCGGCCAACAACGCTGCCGCTCGT
>NZ_DAOTWH010000280.1:0-7657 GCF_034435895.1 Chloroflexus sp. | reverse complement strand
CCGCCGCTCACGACCGTGGCCGTGATCGGCGATACCGAGAATGATCGGCTTTTGACCGTCCATTTGCAAAGTTTGGGCGAGATCACCGCGTATGGCTTCATCGGCGTTGACCGTCCGGTAGCGCCGGCTACCCTTGAGTGGGACGATGCAGTTGCGACGGCGACCCGCTGGGCCTTGGTGCAGCAATGGGCGGCGGAACTGGTGGCGCGGGGGGTGGATTGGACCCAAACCGCCGTCCTGATCGATATTGACAAAACCCTTCTCGGCCCGCGCGGGCGGTCAGATGGCGCGATTGACGATGCGCGGGCCGAGGCGGCCTTGATGGTCGCCACTGAGTTGTTGGGCGACCAGTTTGATCGCAGCTTGTTTCGCCGGAATTATGCCGAATTGTGCCGGCGGGAATGGCACCGGCTGACCCTCGACAATCAAGACTACACGGTGGCGCTGGCCTTGTTTGCGACGGTCGAGGTGTTTGATTTGCCGGCGATTGAAGTGCAATTAGCTGCCGGCTTGTCACCGACGCTGCTCGAATTGTTGATTGCCGCGCAACAGGTGCCGGTTGAGTTGCAGGCGCTGCGCAAGCAATTGATCGAACGGATCGAAGCTGGTGATCCGACGCCGTTTACGCAGTTCCGCCGCACCGAATTGGTGACAACCGCAGCGCGCATGGCTGATGGCCGGCTGGCCCTCAGCAGCGAGCTGTTCCGGCTGGGGCAGGACCTGCACGCACGGGGAGCGTTGCTGTTGGCCGCTTCCGACAAACCGGCTGAATCGGCGTTGCCGTCGCCAGAACAGGCCGCCGCCGGGTTGCTGCCGTTGCATCGCACGCCGGCAGTGTTAGATTAACGTGGCTGGCTAAAATACAGCGTGCGGCAGGCCCCTGCCGCACGCCTGTTTAACGCTGCTTGCATGGTGCCTGCGATGAATTGGCTCAATACCCGTTGATCGCGCGCTCGTGGACGATGTGGGCCGAGGGGAGCAGTTGCTTAATGCGCTCGATCAATTCGTCGATGAAGAAGGGCTTAGTCATGTAGCTATCGACCGCCGCTTCAGCGGCTGCATTCCGTACCTCAGCCGAGTCATAGGCGGTGACGATCAGCGTTGGCGGGTAATACCCTTGGGCATGCAGCTCCTTGATCAAGCGCACACCGTTCATGCCGCGCAGGTTGTAGTCGGTGATCAGCAAATCGAACGGCTGCTCTCGCCAGCGTTCAAGACCCTCTTCCGCGCTGAGCACCGACACGAATTCGTAGGGAATGCCAAGCCCCCGCATGGCAAATTCGATAATACGTCCAATATTATTGTCATCCTCTACAAGGAGAATGCGCACTGGATGGCCATTGGCTGGCGTGTGAGTCATTGGTCACCCCCTATGTCGCTGATCCTGCGCCATTGCAAGATGTGATCTGTAGAGGCGGCGCCGGCGGTATATAGTACTCCTATTCAATTCTTAGTGTAGCACATGTTTACGATTGTTGCCATAACGATTTTGTCAATTTCCTGCCGGCGAACGTGAGGATATGGTTAGGTCATTGAAAGCTTTGACAGGCCATGAAAGCGAATCTATAATCAACTATAGGGGCTACCGAATGGTATGACCCGTCTGTCAGGAATATATTACTCTATGTTTTCTGATCAATCTTTGTTGCCACCGTTACGTCGCAGCGTTGTTCTCCTGCTCGCCGTCTACCTCTTTATCTATCCGTTCGCCATCGTCTTGGTCGCGCTGGATCGGGTGCCGGTGTGGGGTACGTGGATGGGAGGCGCTTTGCTGATTTTGCAAGGCGCGTTGATGGGGTTGTGGCTGACCGTGCGCTATCGCTGGTGGGGTGCGCTGGCAGCCGGCTTGATTCTGGTTATTTCGTGGGCAGTTGAGCACATTGGCGCAAACACCGGCTTTCCATTCGGGAGCTATTCGTACACTGATGTGTTGCAACCGCAAATCTTCGGCGTGGTGCCGCTGGCCATCCCCTTTGCTTGGTTGTTGATTGTCGTGGCGGCGGTTGGCGTCGCCGAGCGGATCCTCAACCGTGATGGCCGTCCGGTAGATGATCGCCAGCTTAATCCGACCCGCGTCTTGACCGCGGCGTCGTTTGCGCTGTTGCTTGACGTAACAATCGAGCCGTTCGCCGTCTACATTAATCGCTACTGGGTTTGGACGAGTGATGAAACCGGTTTTTACTATGGCATTCCGGCGTCCAACTTTGTGGCGTGGTGGGTGACGAGCTTGATCTTGTCGTGGGTGTTGCTGGCGTTGCGCCGGCAAGCGGCGCAACTCAGCCATACGCCGCAGCACTTTATGCCGTGGCTGCCGCCGGTGTTGTATTTAACTAATCTTACGATGTTCGTGGTCGTCAACCTTGCTCGCGGCCAAGTGTTGCCAGCCCTGATCGGCGGCTTGATTATGCTCGTGCTCGCAGGCGATTGGCTGCTGCCGCGGCTGGCCCGCCGTCTGCGTCGCGTCGCTGAAACCAACCCCTAACTGCATCCCATGTGCGGTCAATGCCCCACCGTCCGCTGAGCAGCGGCTGGAACCGGCCTAGCCGCTGCTCGATCACATCGGCGCGGAGGGTGTCAACTGCTGCGGTCAGCCGCGCGGCGACATCGGCCCGGATCGCTTCAATATCGGTGCGGCTAGCCGGCAGGTGGGGCGGGCCGATCTGCACAAAGGCATGCGGCCATTGTTGGCCAAGGAATTCGTAACGCAGTGCGATCGGGCAGAGGGTGACATCGCCAGCCAGCGCGGCGATGCGGGCAATGCCGGGGTAGATGGTCAGCGGGCGGTAGTCGTTGGCTTCGATCCGGCCTTGCGGGAAGATGTAGAGCGCCCGATCGCGCCGTTCGCGCAACAGGTTGGCAGCATAGATCTGCGCGCGCTGCGATTCAGCGGGATCGCACCGCTCGATCGAGAAAGCGCCGCACCACGTAAAGAAGCGGTACGCGCGCAGTTGCCGCTCTTCCATCATGAGATAACTATCAAATGCCCGCCGCATAATTGCGCGGTGAATGAGCATCATCATGTACCCATCCCACCACGCCGAATGGTTCAAGTAGAAGATGTACGGGCCACGCTGCGGATCGGGGCGCGGACCGTATTGGGCGAGCCAGATGTGATCAAAGCTGCGCGTGAGCGCCGGACGCGCTAACAGATAGTAGATGGCTTCGTCGGCGATCCAGATTTTGTTGGCTGGGATGCGAGGCGTGACCATAGTGACTTCGTTGTGCGATGGGGCAGAGCAGCGCTCTGCCCGTCCTACGGAAGCGCATGCGGCGCCAGCGTTGCACGCGCTGTCTGGTACGCCGCTTGGATGGCGGCGTGTGGCAACGGCGTGTCTGCGGCCAGCGCAAACCCACCGGCGATCGTAAAACCGCATGTCGCAACTGCGGCCCGCAATTCATTGAGCACGGTGGCGGCGTGCGGCCCGACGGCAACTAACGCGGCGTAGCGTCCGGCCAGATCGGCGGCATAAGCGGCGCGCAGCAGATCGTTGAGGCGGGCCGGCAGTTGCGGCGCCGTAGCCGGCGTGACGATCACGATCAACTCGGCGTCGCGCATATCGGCCACAATATCGGCCAGCAGCGCGTCGGGTTGGCCAAGAGGCAACAGGCCGAGAAACGCGGCCCGTTTCACCGGCGGCAATTGGCCGAGCAGCGCGCTCAACACCTCTGGCGCCGGATCATCTTCATCGGCGCTGCCGCAAATGCCTAGCGTAAACAGATACCCGTCGTGCATCGCAGGTTGCTATTCTGACGCCAAGGCCCGCAGCCGCAACGGTGTTCATCGCGGCTGCGGGCTGGCGCATTAATCCGCCGCTATCGCTGTTTCAGGCACAGCGGCATCAGTGTCGAGGTAGGGCGCAAAAAACTGCTCAATCGCCTCACGGGCAGCAGCAAGACTAGCAGCCGTATGCACCGCCACGCGCAAGTGGTTGCTGCCGGGCAAGCCAACATGGAATTGGCCGATCAACTGCTTGATCTTGTTCAGCGCGAGCCGTTCCGGCAACTCCTCGGCGCAGATGGCCATGTATTCGATCAGTAAGTTGCGCTTGTCAGCCGGCGCCGGCGCAAACGGCGCAACCCCGCGACGCAGATCGGCGATCTGGCGAAAGATCCATGGATTAGCGATCGCGCCGCGCCCGATCATCACCCCATCAGCACTGCTGTCGCGCAACCGGATCAGCGCATCAACCGCCGTCGTCACATCACCGCTCCCGATCACCGGGATCGAGACGGCGCGTTTGACTTCGGCAACCCGTGACCAGTCGGCTTGCCCTTTGTACCCCTGCTCGCGGGTGCGTGGGTGCAGCGCCAGTGCCGAAACGCCAGCGGCTTCGGCGCGTTGGGCCGCTTCGATATAATTCAGACTCTGCTCATCCCACCCAGCGCGGAATTTCAGCGTCACCGGAATCTGCACCGCCGCGCGCACCGCGCGCAACAGCCGTTCCATCTTCGGCAGATCGCGCAGCAATGCCGAACCGTGGCCGCCGCCAGTTACTTTGGGTGATGGACAGCCACAGTTGATATCAATAATGTCGGCGCCTAAATGCTCGACAATGCGGGCCGCGTTGGCGACCAGATCGGGATCGTTGCCCGAAATCTGCATCGTCAGCGGGCGCTCTTCCGGCAAATAGTCGAGCAACCGGTGGCGGCGCAAGGCCTTGGGGCTAACACTGGCCGCGTTGGTCATTTCGGTGCTGACCAAGCCGCAGCCGCCGAGGCGCAGAATCATCCGGCGGAAGATGCTGTCGGTCACGCCGGCCATCGGGGCGAGGATGATATTCGGTTCGATACGGATATGCGCGACATGGTAGGCGGTCGGCAGCCGCGCAATCTCGGCAAGAGTGATGTGTTCGCTCATACCTTTCATTATAGCAGAGAGTGCAGCTACGTTGGCAAGGGGGCGTTCCGTTGGGCGAGGTTGAAAAATCGTCCAAAATTCGCATAATTTTTTCACATTTGTGAACAAAAGTTGTGCTATTCTTAAGGTAGAGCGCCTTGCATCTTCCGCCGCACACCGGCGCTGCTGATACGAAGCTCTTGGGTAAGGAGGAGGTTATGGTATGGTGTCTCGCTTCGTGCGCGCTCTGTTGCATCGGTTTGGCGATCGCTGCGCTGCCGTTCAAACCCCTCCCGATCCGGTTGCCGCGCCACCTGTTACGCGGCTGTCTGGCGACGACCTTCCGTATCGCCGGCGCGATCTTTACTCATCCTCGCGTACAGCCTGCTCGCCTAGCCGAGTGGTTGATTGTGCAAATTGACGGTACGCCGGGCTTTCCGGCGCGCGGCACGGCTAGATTAGGCATGTTGGTGCGCAGCGAGCGCGCCGCAGTGATCCGAATTCTATGCCGGGCGCGCGCCGGCCTGCACCAGCAACGAGGCCGAGTATCAGGCCCTGATTGCGGCCCTGCGTCTGATCCGGCGCGACTTTCCCAACCGGCGGGTGCGCTGTCTCACCGATAGCCAGTTGCTGGTTGAGCAATTGCGCGGCGCGGCAGCGGTGCGCGCCGAACCGATCCGTCCACTCTCCCAGCCTGCACGCGAGCTGAGCGGCCAGTTTCCACCAGCAGCGTTCGAGCTGGTGCGCATCCCCCGCGATCTCAACCGGCTGGCTGACGCGCTGGCGGGGGAAGCGTTGGGTGGACGGCAGGCGTTGTTGCGCCGGGCCGGGGTGGGGAGGGAGGGAATAGGCAGATAGCGAATGGTTTGGTTCACGATCCATAACAACTAGGAGGCGAGTTATGCAAACGCGCGAACCCATGATTGCAACCGCTGTGCGCGAAGCGGTCGCAGAAGCGGTCAATGATGGCTTGGCGGTAGTGAACGGAGCGATCACCGCTGAGACGATGGCACAGACGTTGCCGGCATTGCACTTTGCCACTGGCTTGGCGACTGCACCGCAACAATTGCCGCGTCAATTGTTGGGCCTCATGGCGCAGGTGGTGGTGCCACCCGGCGCGTGGGCGGTGGTCTATCTGCCCGGCGGCGCGACGCGCACTTTCACCGCCGGCAGCCACACGATTTGGGCGCCTCCCGGCCCGGTGCTGGCGCAGTGGGTCGATGCTCGCCGCCGCCAAGTGCAGATCGGCCCGATCGCAGGCTGGAGCGCCGATAAGTGGCCGATCCGGCTCTGGCTGGCGATCGAGCTGGCGGTGCGCGATCCGCTGTTGCTTGTGCAGCACCGCGAACCGCTGGTAGCGGTGAGCGCAGCGACCCGCGCCGCGGCCCATGTCTTCATCGAGCGGCACAGCCATGCCGAACTCACCGGCGCGCAGGGGATTGATGACGCGGCCCGCTTTGTCTGTGAACGGTTGCAGGCCGATCCAGCCTTGGCCGGCCTTGAGATCATTGGGGTGCAGACGCTCAACCGGCAGGGCGACGAGCGCCACACCGAGGCGGCGATGGCGGCGACGATTGCCGCGGCCGAGATCGATGAAGAGCGCCGGGTCGCCGAGGCCCGCCACCGGGCGCGTCTGCACGCGCTGGCTGCGCAGACGGTCGAGCGCGATCACGAGCATCGCTTGCGTATGCAGATGCGGGCCGCCGAAGCGCGTGAGCGGCTCTTGGCCCAGCATGCCGAAGTGCAGCGGGCGACGCTGGCCGCCCGACTCGATTTGATCAACGCCCAGATTCGGGCGCAGGTCGCCGAGATCGCTCACGAAGAGCAGGTGTGGCAGAGCGAGCAGGCCCGCTTCCAGCCAGAGTGGGAACGGCTGCAATAGCAATTGCTCGAGAGCCACCGCACTGATCAGGCGCTGCGACTGCTGGCTGCTCAGCACGAGAGCAAGCGTATCGCCGGCGAAGTGACATTGGGGGGCGAAGAGCGGCGCGGCGCGCAGTCGCAGGCGTTGGTCGAATTGCAACAACAGCTCGAAGACCGCGGCTGGCGCGGGCCCAAGCTGCCGCCGAGCGGCGCGAACACCACGAGCGGGTATTGCTCGAACTGCGGCTGCGCCACGAGCAATTGGTGGCCGACTAGATGGCGCGGCTCGGCAATTGGCAACTGGCCGAACGGTAAGGGAAATAGCGACAAAAGAACACAAAATGTTGCTTTCTTCCCTCCATCCCAGTGCTATGCTCCCCATCACCCCGCCCCCAGTGGAGGAGGGGTAAGGGGTGGGGGCAACAGCCCGCGCAGCGGGCTTCGTCATCGTAGCCCGGCCCTGAAGGGCCGGGTGCTGGACCAAATGTTCTGTACCCCATTGAAAGGGAGCGGGGAGAAGGCGCACCGCGCTCGCTTACACCCTCTGCACCCTCTGCGGTAAACAACCTCAACAAGGAGCAATGCTATGGCTACGCTGTACGTCCAAGAACAAGGCGTCACTGTGCGCAAACGCGACAACCAGATCATCATCACCCGCGCCGGTGAAGTGCTGCAAGAAATTCCACTTAACAAGATCAACCAGATCGTGCTCATGGGGCGCGGCGTGCAGATCTCGACCGCGCTCTTAGTCGAACTGCTCGGACGCGGGATACCGGTCATGCTGACTAACCAGCACGGCAGCCGCCATTACGCCACCCTCACCGCCGGCCCCTTGCGGTTTGGCGCGTTGCGCCTGCGCCAAAGCCAACTGGTTGTGGATCCGGCGTGGGCGCTCGAACTGGCGCGCGGCATCGTGGCGGCCAAATTGGCCGCCCAACGCGCCGTGCTCGCCGCGAC
>NZ_DAOTWH010000279.1:0-10358 GCF_034435895.1 Chloroflexus sp. | reverse complement strand
CCGGCGGTTGCTACGCCAGAGCCGGCCCCGGCCACACCCGTAACGCCAGTCGCCGCCGCGCCTGCCAGTGAGGCCGCAGCAACCGTCACCGTAGCCGAAACTGCCGCGCCAGCGCCTGCTGAGACGCCTGCCGTCGCTGCCGAGCCAGCGCCGAGCCACGAGGAAGAGTCGGTCGCCGCTGCGCTGGCCACCGCCGCGACGACCGGCATCGAACCGATCGACATCAATCGCGCCGGCCGCGAGGCGTTGATCGCGCTGCCCGGCATCGGGCCGGTGCTGGCCGATCGGATCATTGCCTACCGCGAAGCGAACGGCCCATTCAAGAGTGTTGATGATCTGATCGCTATTCCCGGCATCGGTGAACGCAATATCAACACCCTCCGCAAACTGGTCTACGTGGCGCATGATTGAACCGTACTTGTTGCGGCGCGGCGAGCACGCCTGTCTCCTGATTCACGGCTTCGTTGGCGATCCCGGCGAGATGCGCGGCCTTGCCGAGCATCTCGCCAGCGCCGGTTATACGGTGTTGGGCATGCGCCTGCCCGGCCATACCGGCCAACCCGAAGACCTGATGCCGGTGCGCTGGTCTGACTGGCTGGCCGCGGCGATGCATGCGTTTGATCGCCTCTCAACCAGCTATGCCACCGTCTCGGTGATCGGATTTTCACTCGGTGGCGCGCTCGCCGCCCTGCTTGCCGCCGAACGACCGGCGCACCGGCTAGTGATGCTGGCGACCCCCTACCGGTTGGGAGGTGATTGGCGGGTCAATGTATTAGGCCTTGCCCGCCACGTGACGCCATGGTTCTACTTACTAGCTCAAGCCGATTTCTCAGACCCCGAACTGCGCGCCTCGATCTGGCGCCGCCAGCCCGGCCTCGATCTCGATGATCCGGCCATCCAACAGATGTTGCGCCAATCGGTGAAGGTATCGGTCGCTGCTGCTGATGAGCTGCGCTTGGCGCTGGCCGCTGCTGGGCAAGCGTTGCCGCGGGTGCGAACGCCGGTACTGCTGATGCACGGCCAGAGCGACACGACCGCTGACCCGGCGAGCGCAGCGACAATTGCGGCCCGGATCGGCAGCGCGCACTGCGAACTCGTCTACTGGCCGGCAACCGGCCATCAATTGCTGGTGGACGGGCCGTACCGCGAAGCGATTTTTCGCCGGATTGAGCGGTTTTTGAGTCGCCCTGTTACGGGGCGCGTCTGATGACAATGAGGGTAATGTCGTCGAACGGCGGCTGGCCGTGGCTATGGCGGGCAATCGCGGCCAAAATCGCTTGCACGATCGCGCCTGCTGGTGCAGCAGCGTAGGTCTTGATGACAGCGCGCAACCCTTCCACATCAAGCGGTGCCAGCACCTCGTTCACCGTCTCGGTCACGCCATCGGTGTAGCAGACCAAGACATCACCCGGCGCGATCGCGGTTTCAGCTTCGTGCAAGGTTACTTCAGCCAGCACGCCGAGGGCGATTCCGGGAGTGCGCAGCTCTTCGATCGCGCCGGTCGCTGCGCGATAAACCAGCGGCGGATTATGGCCGGCGCAGGTATAGCACAGACGACCACTGGCCAGATCGAGCCGGGCATAGAAGAGGGTGACAAACATCCCCGACTCGGAATCGCGGGCGAGCCAGCGATTAGCCCGTTCCATAGCACGGGCCGGCGGCGATCCATCGAGGGCGGCGGCGCGCACCAACGAACGGGCCATGGTCATAAACATCGCCGCCGGAACGCCTTTATCGCTGACATCGGCGATCACAAAGCCCAATTCGCGCGGTGGATCGGCGCCGGCGGGCAGAGGCCAGAAATCGTAGAAATCGCCGCCGACCAAGCGGGCCGATTGCCATGCCGCGTCGATCTGCCACCCCTGCGCTATCGGCAGACGGGTCGGCAGCAACGATTGCTGAATCTCGCGGGCCACGCGCAGCTCTTGTTCGAGCCGGGCCGCTTCGGCGGCTTCGGCGGCTAGCAGCAAGCTTTCCAACGCGCCGGCAATTTGGGCCGCTGCGCCGGTGCATAAATTCTGCTGGCGGGCGCTCAGCGAGATAAACGGGTCATTGTAATCGAGCACCAACACCCCTAGCAAGGCATTGCGCGCGCTAATCGGCAACCCGACCAACGACCCGCTCTGCGCGACGGCAAGTAAGCCCGGCCACTGATCAGGGTTATCGTGCGCTTGCCAGAGCATCGCCAGCCGCGGTTGATCAGCGTCGGCAGCGCGTTCGCGCAACCGCCACAGAAAGGGCGACCGTGCCGGTGCGTCAATGATCGCCGCGCGGGCAGCCACCGGCAACCCATAGACAGCGCGCACCACAAAATCACCTTGTTCGCGATCCCACAGCGCAACGTAGCAGCGCGGGCAACCCAGCAATAACGGCGGCAACCGCACCACCGTCGCCAGCAGATCGGGCAAGGTCGTGGCCCGGCCAATATTTTCGGCGATCTGCAACAACGCATTGAGTGTCCACGCTTCTTCTTGTTGGGCCGTATAGGCATTGGCACTCTCGATCGCAATCGCGATCTGATCGGCCAGCGTGCGCATCACGAACAGATCGTCTTCATTGAAGTCATCCGGCTCATCACTCTGCACATCGAGCACACCGATCACGGTCGCGCCGACGCGCAACGGCACCGCCAGCTCCGAACGGGTTTGCAGCGTATCGCGGATCACGCGCCGATCGCTGAGCACATCGCCGGCCAACAACGGCTCACCGCGCTGCACCGCCTCGCCGACCAGCCCCTGCCCCACCCGCAGCGAGAGCGCGCGCAACCGTTCGAGATCAGCGCCATCGGCGGTCGAAGCGCGGAAGTAGATCCGGCCATCATCGGGCGAAACGGTAAAGATATGGACGGGATGGTAGCCGAACCGCTCGCGAATGAGCCGCACAATCGAGGGCAACAACAGGTCGAGATTGAGAATCGCGGTAATCTGCTGGCTCACCTCGCGAATCGCTTGCAACTGGTTGGCGCGCTGGCGCGCTTCGTGAAAGGCGCGGGCACGGGCAATCGCCACCGCCGCCTGATCGGCGATCAGCGAGATCAAGCGCAGATCGTTGGCGTCAAACGCCGCCGGCTCATAACTCTGCACCGAGATCGAACCGATCACGGTCTCGCCGGTGATCAACGGCACGTAAATCCCCGATCGGGGCGGGCGTTCGCTCTGATAACGGGGCCGGGCCGGCAGCCGATCCATCTCGCGGGTAAAATCCTCGACCAGAATCGCTCGGCCAGTCTCGCGGATCCAGCCAATCAGGCCGCTATTTTCCGACAGATCGACCGTCAAACGCGGTAAGCGCACCCGATCCTGCACCCGTACCATCAGGGTATAGTGATTGCCGTTGAACAGGCCGAGGTGAAACGACGAGGTATCAACAATCCGACTCGCCTCGCGGTAGATCAACTCACAGAGGGCATCAACATCGAGTTCGCTGCGGATAATCGCCCGGCTCACCTCGTTAAGCCGGGCCAATTCGCGCACCGAGCGGCGTTGGCGTTGGAGATTGAGGGATGAACGGCGTAAAATGGCCGCCGACGCAATCAGGGCCAAGCCGGCCAGCGCCAGATGCAGCAAACCGAGATCGCGAGCAATCGCCGCGCCAAGCCATGCCAGCGGCAATGGTGCCAGCTCAGCGCCGAGAATAGCGCGCCACGCCGAACGCCACCACGTCGCCAACCCACTGCGCCCGCCCTGCAACAGCTCGCGCAACACCCGCCCGGCCTGTGTCACCACCGGAAACATGAGCAATGTCCAGCCAAATAACGCCTCGGCGGGCAGATTGGTGAACGGTTGGCCGCTGAACAGCGCGGCGAACCAAGCGCCCGCCAGCAAACCAAGCGCGCGCAGACCGCCGCGCAAGACAGGCCGGCCCAGCAACCAAAATAACGTGCGCGGGCGATTGGTTAGCAGGAGGATCACAACCCCGGAAATGACGCCCTCGATGGCTGCCAGCCACGCGCCAGCCACCGGCCCCAACGCCAGACCGGCGCTGACAATCACCAGCGGGGCAAGGCTATGGACATCGGCGGGAGGAATGCGAAAGGCGAGCAGATCAGCCGCAAAGGCGATGACGGCAAACAGCGCAACCAGCGCCGGCGCGACCGGCGCGACCGGCAGCATGAGCAACCAGCCCAACGCAACCCCGCCGACGAGCAGACCATACCATGTCAGCAGGTGTTCACGCGCCACTCAACGCCTCTGCGAAAACGCTGCCCGAGCTTCCGCCACCGAAGGATGGATATTAAACACCTGCGTAAAGCCGGTGATCGCAAAGAGCTCATGCACCTGCGGTTGCAGCGCCGCCAGCCGCAACTCGCCGCCGAGGGTCATCAGCTCTTTGCGGACGAGGAGAAGCGCGCGCAAGCCACTACTCGACAAGAACGGAACATTGCTCAGATCAAGCACAATCTGGCGAGCACCCTTCGCGATCTGTTCACTCGCTTGCTTGGCCAGCCGGGGCGCCGTCTGCGCATCGATCCGGTCAGCAATGGGAATGACCACTACTTCATCAGGCGGATCAGGCTGATCGTGCGGCAGATATTTGACCATCGTCAACAGATTGCCGCCTTGGGGCGAAAACTCAAACCGGACTTCATCCATCAGGCGGGTGATGAGATAGATCCCCAAACCACCGACCTGCCGTTCTTCTAGCGGCGAAGTAATATCGGGCTCCGGCACCGCCGCTGGATCGAACTGGCGGCCATGATCGCGCACGGTAATGATAAACCGGTGATCGCGGCACTGCCAGCTTAAGGTTAGATCGCCAGGTTGGTCAGGGTCGTAGGCATGCTGGATGACGTTGGTAACGGCTTCATCAACGGCAAGCTGCACCTGCCACGTCGCCCGTTCATCGAGACCGCACCGTTCGGCAGCGGCGGTGATAAACGCACTAATCTTGGCAAGCGCATCGAGATCGGCGGTAAGGGTGATACTATCCATGGCGATCGTGGAGCCGGACGCTGGCGCGCCCGGCGTGGTGGCAGCGTTAAAATGATCCGACGGCTTCGACGGTGTCGCCATAGATCTCGAACAATGAGCTAAAGCCGGTGAGATCGAACACCTCTTTGATCCGGGGCGGCAGATTGGCGATCCGCACATCGCCACCCTCAAGATCGGTCAGCTTCCACTCACGCGCCTTCTTGCGCGCTTCGATCAACACCCGCAAACCGGGGCTGCTAATATATTCGAGCCGGCTGAAATCCAACACAATGCGATACCGTCCGTCGGCAAAGATCGACTCAATCAATTGCTTGAGTTGCGGCGCAGTGGCAGCGTCAACGCGCCCGACGACCTCAATAAGGTCAACCCGGTTGAGCCGGCGGTGATTCAGTTCCATTCCGTCCCTCCTTGTGCAGGCGCTGGTGGCGCGTCACGCATAACTGCCGGGTATTATAACACACTGTTGCCGCTTGAACGGAATGTGTTGCTGCCCATGCTATAATGACGCCGCGAACGCCCACCGAGGAGCGGCTATGGCAAATTGGAACGATCTCAGCGTTGCCTTCAATACCTTGCGCGAAATTGATGTCGCCGCCATCCGCGCCGAAGCCGAACGCCCGCTGGCGATCGTGTGCGTAGGATCGCCGCGGGTCTGCCAAACGATCGCTGCCCGGCTCGAACGCGGTCCGCAGCGGTATGGCACGACCGGGCCGTCACCGATTCAGCTCGCTAGCCTGACGACAATTATTCCCGACGAACTGCGCGGCGTCGATCTGATCGTGCTTGGGCTCGACCAGAACACGCGCCTCTCGGCGCGTGAATTAGCGACCATCGATCGGTTGGCGGCACTGGCCTTGCCCACCGTGGTGGTCGTGTGGGGGACGGCCTTGCCTGCCGATGCCGGCCCGCTCCACCCGCGGGTGGCCCATGCCCGTCTGTTGGTCGTGCCCGATCCGGATGTGCCTGAAGTTGATGCGCAATTGGCTGAAGCCGTGCTTGACCGGCTGCCCAACGAGCTGCATCTGGCGGCAGCGCGCCGGTTGCCCGGTCTGCGCGCTGCGGTGGCGCGCCAACTGATCAACAGTGTCTCGTTTACCAATGCGACGTATGTGTTAGCCACCGCCCTGCCATTGCAAATCCCAATCTTTAATGTGCCCTTTGCCGCCGCCGATACTCTAGTGCTGACCAAAAATCAGGCGATTCTGGTGTATCGCCTCAGCCTTGCTTATGGCGCGCCACCTGATATCCGCGAACGCTTGCGCGAAGTGTTGCCGGTCATCGGTGGCGCGTTTATCTGGCGGCAACTGGCCCGCGCATTAGTTGGGTTGATCCCAATCTGGGGGGTGGCACCCAAAGTGGCGATCGCCTATGCCGGCACATATACCACCGGTATGGCGGCGTGTCGTTGGTTTGCCGAAGGCAAAATTGTCGATCAAGCTCGTTTAAAAGAGTTAGGATCCGAAGCTTTGGCATTGGGCCGCGCACGAGCTGCCGAGTTGCTTGCCGCAGCTCGATCTGGCAGCAGCCAGCACATGAATCGTTGGCGCCGGTTGTGGGAAGGGATCAAAGCTCGCTTCCGGCGCCCACGCAAACCACTCGATTGAGGACACCCCATCGCGCCTCGGCTGCCGAATGCTTGTAGAGACGGCCCGCTGGGCCGTTTCACTATGGATACGACCAGATTACACCACTAGGAAAGAACACTTATGGATCACTTCGTCATCGAAGGCGGCCACCGGTTATCGGGATCGATCCGGCCCGCCGGCAACAAGAATGCTGCCCTGCCCTTACTCGCGGCCAGCCTCTTGACCGATGAACCGGTCACGCTGCACAATATCCCCGACATTGGCGATGTGCGCACCAAACTGGCGCTCCTATCGCAGCTCAGCGTGCAGGTTGAGCAACCAGAACCGAATGTGGTGCGCCTACACGCGGCGCGATTAGCGCCGGTTGAACCAGATACTGCGTTGGCACGCCGCATCCGCACCTCGCCGCTCTTGGCCGGCCCGCTGCTCGCCCGGCGCGGGTATGTCACCTTGCCGCGCCCCGGCGGCGACGCGATTGGCCGGCGCCGGCTCGACACGCACTTGCTGGCGTTGCAAGCCTTGGGGGTGCAGATTGAAGTCACCCCGGCCAGCTACATTCTGACGACCGATGGCTTGCGCGGCGCTGATATCTTCCTCGACGAGATGAGCGTCACCGGCACCGAACAGGCGATTATCGCGGCAGTGACTGCCGAAGGCCATACCACGATCGGCAACGCCGCCTCAGAGCCGCACGTGCAAGACTTGTGCCACCTGCTCAACCGGATGGGAGCGAAGATCAGCGGCATCGGCACCAACCTGCTCGAAATCGAGGGAGTAAGCCGGCTGCATGGCGCTGACTACACCATCGGCCCCGATTTTATGGAAGTTGGCTCACTGATCGGCTTGGCTGCCGTCACGCGCAGCGAACTGCGCATTGTTGGCGCGCGACCGCGTGAGCATCGCATGACCAAGATAATGTTTGGGCGGCTCGGAGTCACGTGGCATGAAGAGGGTGACGATATTATTGTGCCGCCCGATCAAGAGCTAGTGGTGCGCCACGATCTGCACGGCGCCATTCCGAAGATCGACTCGGCGCCATGGCCCGGTTTTAACCCCGATCTGATCAGCACCGCGATCGTGGTCGCGACCCAAGCCCGCGGTACCGTGCTCATCTACGAGAAGATGTTTGAGAGCCGGCTGTTCTTCGTTGACCGGCTGATCGGCATGGGAGCGCGCATCGTGCTCTGCGACCCGCACCGGGCAGTGGTCGTCGGGCCATCACAACTCTATGGCGAACCCGACGGCCTGCCGAGCCCCGACATCCGCGCCGGCATGGCGCTGGTCACGGCGGCGCTGTGCGCGAAGGGGCGCAGCGTCATTTACAACATCGGCCAAATCGACCGCGGCTACGAACGGATCGACGAGCGGCTGGCCGCACTCGGCGCCCGGATCGAACGGGTGCGCGGCGGATGATGGAATGGAGGCGGCCTCCACCCCGTAGCAGGATCGAAACACGACCACCCTACGAGGTTTGAGAGGTGGACAGAATCTTTGGTTGATCACAACTGTTGTGCGATGCCACAACGCTCGGCGCTACGCTCCCCCTCCCGCGATAGCAGGAGCGGGGCTGGGGGTGAGGGACAGCAGCCCGCGCAGCGAGCTTCGTACCCCCTAGCCCGGCCTGAAGGGCCAAGTACAGGATCAGCGGTTCTGGCCACCCTTGACTACCTCCGGGGGAAAAAGTCACAGCGAGGCGGAAAGGGCCGCTTCCGCGCTCGCGGGGGATTGCTTCGCCGCCTCCGGCGGCTCGCAATGACAACCGGAGAGCGGCGGTGTAGTGCCCTGTTGTCATTGCGAGGGCGCGCAGCGCCCGAAGCAATCTCCCGCTTTGGCGCGAACGAACGCTGTGGGAACATCTCGTGAACCTACGGGGCAGCGGGTTGGATCAACTCCTCGCCATCGTTGCGCACCTGATTAACCGCTTTGCTCACCGGATAGACGCGCAAGGCCACCGGCGGCGGGGTCAGGCAAAGTGCGTGCAAACGGGCTGCATCAGCCGCCGGATCAAGCCACAGCGCGTCGAAATCAGGCGGCAGGATCACCGGCATTCGATCGTGGATCGGGGCAACCACCTCGTTAGCGGCAGTCGTCAGAATGGTATAGCTTTCGAGCAATGCGCCATCAGGCGCGCGCCACTGCTCCCACAGACCGGCGAAGGCCATCAGATCGCCATCAACCGGCGTAAAATAAAACGGCTGCTTGCCGGCAGCAGCGGGCTGCCATTCGTAAAAGCCAGAGGCTGGGATCAGGCAACGCCGGCGGCGAAACGCAGTGCGGAAGGCCGGCTTTTCGAGCACCGTCTCGTTGCGGGCATTGATCAGGCGCGCGCCGATGGCAGCATCATTCGCCCATGACGGGATCAAACCCCAGCGCAGCAACGCCAATTCGCGCGCGCCATTGCTTAGGCGCACAACCGGCGCCGGCTGGGTAGGCGCAATGTTGTAACGGGGCTGGAGTTCGAGCGGCGCCACCCCAAACCGGGCAGCGAGTTGAGCAGGTGAAACGGCTAACGTATAACGACCGCACATAGCATTGAGTAATGATGTATAGAGATGATTTGCCGCCGCAAGCACCGCGTTACAGAGTAACAGGAGCACAACCGGACATCGGCAGGAAGTGCCGACATCGACGGCTTGCGACCACTGGCCCCACGCCTTGCATAAGGATTGACAGCGCACTTACGCCAGCACCGCCGCACCCCCAACTCTTGGCGCAGTACTTCTCTCGCCCACGTTATCGGTTGAGGGCCGGAGAGACCATTTGACTGAGTACAACCCGTTGATCGCTGTGCAATGCCGCAAAGCTAGGCTCTGCACCCCCTCTCCCGCGCCAGTTAAGGAGCGGACAGAACGTTTGATCGAGTAAAACTGTCGATCGCTGTGCGATGCCGTAAAGCCCCGTGCTGCGCTTCCCCATCACCCCTCCCCCGCTGGGGGAGGGGTAAGGAGTGGGGACATCAACCCGCGCAGCGGGCTTCGTAACCCGAGCCCGGCCCTTTAGGGCCGGATTCCAGACAGATGTTCTATCCGCCCTTGCCCCCCCCGCTAGTGGGAGAGGGGCTGGGGGAGAGGGAACACCAGTGCATCGCCCAGCCATCAACTCCATCTACGCTCGTAGGTTCTGTCCGACCTTGAACGTTATTGGCGAGGTGCAGAGATATCTAAAGCCATCACCTGCAGCTACCCGCCTAGATTCTAGCCGCCGTTGAGGCGTGGGCCGGAGAGGAGTGATAATCACTAGCGCCAACCCGTCACGACCGGCTTAGAAATCATCTTTGTCTGGATCGAGGCGGGTCGTCTCGCCGGTCGCCGGTTCACCGCCGGCAGGCGACTGCATCCGTTTGATAAACTCAGCCAACTGCTCGTTGAGTTGGGCAATCCCCTGCGCCAAGGTTTGTTGGAGATCGTGGGCCGCTTGCGACTGCTGGAACTGGTGCAGCGTCTGCTGGCCACGCTCGGCCAACTCTTGCACCCGGGGATCATCGGCGATCGCCTTGACCGCCGTCTGCACCTGCTCACCGATCGTACGCAGACCGTTCAGCAATTCCTGCTGCAACTGACGAGCGCGTTCGCTTTCCAGCGCGGTACGGAGCGCTGCCTCGATCTGCTGCCCCAATTCGCGCAACTCGGCGCCCAAATCAGGGGTCTGATCGGGCTTCTGGTCGGGCTGGCTCATCGTCTTCCTCCTTAATGATGTGATCACTGACAGCCATCAGCGATACGACGAAGGCTTCCATGAAAACGTTGCGCCGGCCCGCAACCACCTTACCGTCGCCGGCGCAATAACAGCCAGAGACTGGCCACTACAGCGAGCGCGCCAAGGGCAGGCCGGGCGCCGCGAG
>NZ_DAOTWH010000278.1:0-4764 GCF_034435895.1 Chloroflexus sp. | reverse complement strand
CAGTCAAACTGCCGCACGCCACAGTTCCTACAACTTATACCCAATCCGGCGCAAGAACTCTTTCCGCCACGCGATACCCGCCTCGTCCTCAACACCCAGCGGCGGCGAACCATCGATCACGCCGAGGATGCCCCGCCCTTGGCTGCTCTCGGCGATTACCACCTCGACCGGGTTGGCGGTGGCGCAAAAGATGCGGCAGACCTCCGGTACCTGTTTGATTGCGTTCAACACGTTAACCGGGTAGAACCCGTTGCCAAGCACGATGAGAAAGCTGTGCCCGGCGCCGATCGCCAGCGCATTCTCGCGTGCCAGCGCGATCAGCGCCTCGTCATTGCCGCTCCAGCGCACCAGCCGTTCGCCCGACGCTTCGCAGAAAGCGAGGCCGAAGCGAATCCCCGGCACGGCGTTGACCAACGCCTCGTGCAGATCTTCGACCGTCTTGATAAAGTGGCTCTGGCCGAGAATGATATTCAGCTCAGCCGGTTTCTTGATTGGCACGAGATGTAGTTCCATCGCTCACCCCTTTAACATAAAGGCGCAAAGATGCAAAGGGTTTTACACGCAAAGGCGCGAAGACGCAAAGGATATTGGGTAGGATGGTGTAAGTGTGCTGGTACCCCTCCCAAAAAACCTCTGCGTCCTCTGCGTTCTTGGCGCCTTTGCGTTTAGAATCTCCGCGCCTTTGCCCTCTCTGCCCCTTACCCCTACCACGCACCCATCTCTTTGATGTCGTTGTGCGGCGCTGCCACTTCGCGCCGGTGCTCGGCGACGAACGAGGCGATGGTTGGCTGCGCCAGCCGGGCAAATTCGCTGTAGGACAGGCTCAGCGCCGTGGTATGCTCTCCCGGTTGGATGAAGATAATCGGATCGGCTGTCAACGTCTCATCAACGTACACCGGCATCTGGTAGAGATTACCGAACGGCGGAATTGCGCCGATCTCGCAATCCGGGAAGGCTTCGGCCAATTCCACCTCAGTCGCCAGCCGTACCTCGCTAGTATTGAGCAACTCGCGCACCTTGGCCAGATCAACCCGGCGCGAAGCCGGCGCCACCAGCATCACCAGCTCGCCATCGGCCACTGCGATCACCACCTTCGCCACCATCTGGTTCGGCACGTGCTCGCGTTCGGCCACCGCCTGCGCGGTGTAGGCCGGCGCGTGATGGTAGAGATGGTAGGCGACGCCATTGTCGTGCAGATACTGTTCGAGCCGTTCGCGGCACTTCATTGTGCTGCCTCCTTTGTTGGGAACGGGCCAATTGCCACGCATGCGCACCTATCGCAAGGATAGGTATACTGTAGCGCAAGCGCGGTGGGTTGCGCGAGAGAGATTGCTCACCTAACGCAAAGATCTGTTTACACATAGGACGCAAAGGGCGCAAAGGGTTTAACACGCAAAGACGCAAAGATCGCAAAGGGTTTGGTGGAGTGGTTCAAGCGTGCTTCTGCCCCGCCCCACAAAACCTTCGCGCCCTCTGCGCCGGCGCAAAGATCGCAAAGTTTTAACACGCAAAGGCGCAAAGACGCAAAGGATGTTGGGTAGGACGGTTCAAGCGTACTTATACCCCGCCCCACAAAACCTTCGCGCTCTCTGCGTCCTTCGCGCCTTTGCTTGCTTTGCGCCTTTAGATATGGCGGTCGTATGCTATGGCCGCTTTCGCCTGACCGTTGTTTCAGCAGCGACCCGGCCCGCCGCACCTTCGCCCGCGCGCTCTACGAACAGGTCAACACGTTGCCGCTCGTCTGCCCGCACGGCCACGTGCCGCCGCAGTTACTGGCTGATCCAGCCGCGCGTTTTGGTTCCCCGACCGAACTCTTCATCCTGCCCGATCACTACATTCTGCGCATGCTGGTCAGCCAAGGGGTTTCGCTCGCACAGATGGGCATTGCGCCGCGCGATGGCGGATGGTACGAGACCGATCACCGCGCGATTTGGCAACGCTTCGCCGAGCACATGCACCTGTTTCGCGCCACCCCCACCGGTCTCTGGCTGGCGACGGTGCTGGTTGAGCTGTTCGGGGTCACGGAACGGATCACCGCCGCTAGCGCCCAACGCATCTACGATCAGATCGCGGCCCGGCTAGCCGAACCCGATTTCTCCCCGCGCGCGCTCTTCCGCCGCTTTCAGAACGAACTGCTCGCCACCACCGCCGCCGCGACCGATTCGCTCGACCACCACCGCCGCCTGCACGCTGACGGCTTCCCACAAGTGCGCCCCACCTTCCGCCCCGACGCCCTGCTCGCGCTCACCAACCCCGGCTGGCGCGAGACTGTTAGCCGGCTAAGTAGTTTGGCCGGGATTGACGTGGTGGATTACCACACCTTACATGATGGCCATCGAACAGCGGCGGGCCGCCTTCAAAGCGCTCGGCGTGCTCGCAACCGATCACGGCGTCGAGACGCCGTACACCGCACGGCTAAGCACGGTGGACGCCGAGACAATCTTCGCTCGCGCTTTGCGCGGCGCGGCCACGGCGAGCGATGTGGCCCGTTTCACCGCCCACATGCTGATCGAGTTTGCCCGCATGAGCTGCGAAGACGGCTTGGTCATGCAGCTCCATGCCGGCAGTTTACGCAACCATCACGCGGCGCTGCTGGCCCGCTTCGGTCCCGACAAGGGCGCCGACATTCCGCTCGCCACCGAATGGACGCGCAACCTGCACCCGCTGCTCAACGCCTACGGCGACGACCCGCGCTTCCGTCTCATCCTCTTCACCCTCGACGAAAGTACCTACAGCCGCGAGCTGGCGCCGTTAGCCGGCTACTATTCCGCCGTGCTGCTCGGCCCGCCGTGGTGGTTCTTTGACAGCGTGCAAGGCATGCGCCGCTATTTCGATCTGGTGATCGAAACGGCTGGCTTCGCCAACACCGCCGGCTTCAACGACGACACCCGTGCCTTCTGCTCAATCCCGGCCCGCCACGAGGTCTGGCGGCGGGTGAGCTGCGACTGGCTGGCCGGGCAGGTAGTCGAAGGACTGCTCACCGAAGACGACGCGGTCGAGCTGGCTAGCGAACTGGCGGTTGGGTTGGCGCGGCGCGCGTATCGCCTGTAGGGCCGCACGGCCGTGCAGCCCCGGCGATGCGTCTACCAGATCCGACGCCACTAGTAGAGCCGCACGGCCGTGCGGCTCCAATGTAAGGACGCACAGCCATGCAGCCCCGACGTAAAAACGTTCAATGGCAGACAGCACGTATGAACAAAGAGGCGATTGATAGCGTTGCGATGGGCTATTTCATCCTCACCCCCAACCCCTCCCCCACGCCAGTGGGCGAGGGGCGCTGCTGCATTCCGCTTCCGTACTGCCGGGCCCGCTAGCGCGTGGCTCCCCCTCTCCCACCGTCAAGGGGGGAGAGGGGGCCGGGGGGTGAGGGCAACTCCCCTCCCCCAGCGGGGGAGGGGCCGGGGGTGGGGGCTATCACAACGCCGCGAAGGACGCAAAGGCGCTGTAGAGCTGGACGGCTGTCCGGCTCCGCAAAGATCGCAAAGTGTTAACACGCAAAGGCGCAAAGACGCATAAGGATGTTATGTAGGAGGTTTAAGCGTGCTTATACCCATCTCAAAAAACCTTTGCGCCCTCTGCGCCTTTGCTTGCTCTGCGTCTTTGTGTCTATGGCGATGCATCTGCCGGATCGGACGAACGGTGGATAGGCAGTTGGGCAGCGCGTGTGCTACACTCTGGATCGACGCAGCTCTAGCGATGGAGTGCGGCAGTCACCCTGCCGCACTCCTCACATTTAGCCGGTATTGCTTAGCCAGAAAGGAACCACCCGTGCTCCTCTACTACCTCGACCTTGCCGGCGTTGCGGTGTTTGCCGCCAGTGGCGTGATTGCTGCCCGCGACCGCGGGCTTGATGTCTTTGGCCTGCTAGTCGTCGCAGCAGTGACCGCGATCGGCGGCGGCACCCTGCGCGATCTGCTGCTCGACCGGCACCCGATCTTCTGGATCAGCGATTCGTGGTACGTCATCGTGATCATCGCAGCGGCAGCGCTGACCGTTGTCTACCTGCGCTTCTGGCCGGCGCCGCGCACGCCGCTGCTGGTGGCCGATGCGTTAGGCTTAGGCTTGTTCGCCCTCTCTGGCGCGCAAGTGGCCGAAGCCGCCCAATGTCCGCCGCTGATCGTGATCCTTCTCGGCACCATGACCGGCGTCACCGGCGGCGCCTTGCGCGATGTGCTCACCGCGCAGGTGCCACTGATCCTGCGCCGCGAAATCTACGCCACCGCCGCCGTCGCCGGGATTGCCGTCTACCTCGGACTGGGAGCGGTCGGGGTCGCGCAACCCATCGCGCTAGGGGTTGGCATGCTGGTGGTCGTGATCCTCCGCCTGCTGGCCGTCCGTCGCGATTTGCACCTGCCGGCGTTGGGGCGGGCATAGAAAGCGGACACGGATCGACACGGGTGGAACGGATTGACACGGATTTGCGGCCCATGCCCCAAAAGAGCCGTGGGCATCCGTGTCCGATGCCCCCAAATGATCCCACCATCCATCACGGCCAGCACCGCGCCGTCTCCACGATATGCTGCGCTAGCGTTGCGGGCAGCTCCGGCTGCCGCAACTGCCCGGCCAGCGCCACGATCCACGGCGCCAGCGCCGCCAGATCGCCGAGCAGCGCCGGACGACCGCGGCGGGCAAGATCACGCAGTGTCGTAGCGAAGAGAGCGGGGTTATTGCCGTGTGCGCTCGCGAGCTGCGGGGCGAGGGCGGCCAGCGCGCGGGCGCGTACCGGATCAAAGGTGATGGCTGTGGCGGCGGCGAGGGCGGCGG
>NZ_DAOTWH010000277.1:0-2837 GCF_034435895.1 Chloroflexus sp. | reverse complement strand
GCGGGTGGTGCTGGCGCCGCGCGGTCGCGGCCCCCAACTCAACGCCGGCGCAGCCAGCGCCACCGGCGATATCTTCGTCTTTTTGCACGCCGATACGCGCCTGCCGGCCAATGCCTGCCCGTTACTGCGCAGCATGTTCGCCGATCCGCAGGTGCAGGTCGCCAAATTTCGCCTCTCGTTCGATGATCCCGACTGGCTGTTGGCGCTGGCCGCTCGCCTGATGTGGTTCGACTCGCTCCTCACCAGTTACGGTGACCAATGCATGGTGATGCGGCGCGATCTCTTTCACGCCCTCGGCGGCTTTCCCGACTGGCCGCTGTTTGAAGATGTCGAACTCTTCCGGCGCGCCCGCGCGCGCACCCGCGTGCATGTCGTGCCGGCGCAGGTTGTCACCTCTGCCCGCCGCTTCCGCGCCAACGGCATTCTGCGCCAATTGCTGCACGATTTCTGGTTGTGGCTGCAATACCTCGGCGGCGTTTCGCCCTCCGAAATCGCCCGCCAGTACCGGTAAGGCGTGCATCTTATGGAGTGCGGCAGGATAACTGCCGCATTCTATGCCCCTCAGCAGCGTTTCGCATCGCTTGCCAATATTGGTTGAGGCGCAGAAAGAACGTTTGAACGAGCACAACAGTTGATCGCTGTGCGATGCCTCAAAGTCCAGCACTGCGCTCCCCTCTCCCGCCACGCGGGGGAGGGGCTAGGGGTGAGGGTGAACCGGCGCGTTTACAGCCATCAATGACATGTGCGCTCATAGGGTCTGTCCGCCCTTGAACCAGTACCGGTCAGCCATTTACCCTATGGCGTGCGGTAGTCCAACTGCCGCATTCCACGACGGCAACCCGCATTCCCGCGAGTCGGTGTATAATAGAAGGAGACACCTCATGCCGTGGAGCGCCCATGTATGACGTACACCTCCTTCGCATCGATCGACGAATTGCAGGCAGCTCTTGCTGAATATGCCTACATTGCCGATCGTGCGCTCACCACCGCCATCTTTCTAGCCCTCAAACTCAACAAGCCATTGCTGCTTGAAGGCGAGGCCGGCGTCGGCAAGACCGAGATCGCCAAGACGCTCGCCCGGATGCAGGGGCGCGAGTTAATCCGGCTGCAATGCTATGAAGGGCTTGATGTCAATACGACGATCTACGAATGGAACTACGCCCGCCAGATGTTGCAGATCCGCCTGCTCGAAGCCCAAGGCGCCGCCCAAAACACCGCCGCCCAGCAGAGCATTTTCGGCCCGGAGTTTTTGATCAAGCGCCCGCTGTTGCAGGCGATTGAGGCCCGTGGCGACCAGCCGCCGATCTTGCTGATCGATGAACTCGACCGCGCCGACGAGGAGTTTGAAGCCTTCCTGCTTGAGCTGCTCTCGGATTGGCAGATTTCGATTCCTGAAATCGGCACCATCCGCGCCGAAACGCCGCCAACCGTGATCATCACCTCGAACCGCACCCGTGAAGTGCATGATGCGCTCAAGCGGCGCTGTCTGTTTTACTGGGTTGATTATCCCACCCTCGACAAAGAGATTCAGATCGTTAAGGCCCGTGTGCCCGGCGCGGGCGAGCGGCTGGCCCGGCAAGTGGTGTTGGTTGTGCAAGAGTTGCGCCGGATGGATCTCTACAAGCTGCCCGGCGTTGCTGAGACGCTCGATTGGGTGACGGCGCTGGTCGCGCTCGATCAGACCGAGTTGACGCCGCAGGCAGTCGAGGATACACTAGGCGCGATTTTGAAGTATCAAGACGACATCGTGCAGGTGCGCGGGCAGCGGCTGAACGAGTTGTTGAAACGGGCGAGCGTGGGTGTGCCATGAGCAGCGAGATTGATGTTGCGGCGACGTTAGCTGCGTTGCGGGCCGAGGTGCGCGCGCAACGAGCGGCGTTGCCGGCGGCTGAGCCAACTCCTGCCGAGCGCGAGTTGCAGCGGTTGGTGGAAGAACTCGAATATACCCGCGTGGTTAGTGCGCACTGGCCGCTTGAAGGGCGCAATCTGCTTGAGCAAGCGATTGCCTTGGTCAACAAGGTGGTACGCCGCTACTTGCGCTGGTACATCAACCCGATTGTCGAGCAGCAGAATGCTTTTAACGACACTGCTACCCTCGCTATTCGCCTGCTAGTTGCTGAGAATGCCGCCTTGCGCGCCGAATTAGCCGAGCTGCGCGCTCAATTGCAACAATCGCCACCATCATCATGAGCCGCATTCTGATCTGCGCCACCCAAGTGCCTTTCGTGCGCGGCGGCGCTGAATATCTGGTCGAGAGTCTGCGCGACGAACTTCGCCGCCGCGGCCATACCGTCGATGTAGTGGCGTTGCCGTTTCAGTGGCACCCAGTCGAACGGATCATCGACAGTGCGCTAGCGTGGCGGCTGCTCGATATCAGCCACGTCAACGGCGAACCGGTCGATCTCGTGATCGCCACCAAGTTCCCGTCATACCTCATTCGCCATCCGCGCAAAGTGCTCTGGCTGGTGCATCAGCACCGCCAAGCCTACGATTGGTACGGCACCCCGCTCAGTGATTTCGACGGCTCACCCGCCCATCGCGCCGTGCGTGAACAGATCTTTCGCATCGACGGTCGCGCGCTCAGCGAATGCCAAGCCCGCTATACCATCTCGCGCAACGTCAGCCGCCGGATCGAACGGTTTAACGGCCTCAGTAGCACGCCGCTCTATCCGCCGAGCCGTTACGCCGGGCAGTTGTGGTCCGGGCCATACCACGACTACATCCTCTTGCCGGCCCGCCTCGACCGGGCCAAACGGATCGATCTGCTGCTGGCGGCGCTAGCCCGTACCGCCACGCCGGTGCGCGCGATTATTGCCGGCGCCGGCCCCGACCGCGAT
>NZ_DAOTWH010000276.1:0-8932 GCF_034435895.1 Chloroflexus sp. | reverse complement strand
ACGCCCATACGGCGCCGGACGACCAGATGGCTGATTCGCCGGTGGCCGGTTCCCTCCTGCCAGCGGGTTCGGGTTACGGCCAGCGCCACTCGCCGGCGCGCCATTCGTCGTCCGGCTACCACCCGGCTGCCCGGCGCCGCGGCCACTGCCCGTTCCCGTACCGCCTGTATCGCGTCGTGGTTTATCACTCATTATCAACTCCCTTTCTGGGGAGAGCATCGCTCAAGTTGACGTTCTCCCATTAAGCTTAGGCGCACGGACATCAACGGCGCCGGCGGCAGCAAACTTTCACACAGGCGCCAATGCAGCCGAACACGTCTCAAGAAGACGCCGTTGACATCGTCTCCTGAAGTAATTGCCGCCCCATCTGTTCAATTGTCGCCCGATCATCGGGATGCAGCGCAGCAACCTTCAACGCGCGTTCCACCGCGTGGCGGCGCAAAGCCTGTGACCAGCACTCAGGGTTATGGCAAAGGTACGCCCCGCGTCCGGGCCGTTTACCGGTCGGATCGATCGCCACCCGCCCGCTTGCATCGCGCGCCAAGCGAATCAACGCGCGCTTGGCATCGCTTTGCCGGCACACAATACATGTGCGTTGCGGCACATGGCGCGGACGCGCCACCCCTGACTTGGCTTGAGCCGCCATCGTCTCACTCCTCATCGGGCGAGGCCTGCCCGCCTTCCAGCAAGATATAAGAAGCGAACAGGCGATTGTTGTAGTAGATAAAGATCTTCTGCGAGGTAGCCCGCACCTGTACCGTCTGGCCAACCAGATCATTGCCCAGCGGGCCATAGCGATGACCGCGATAGCGGATCGTGCCATCGGCCTGCACTACCCGCTGCTCAACCGGCGCACTCGCTAATTCGGCCTCGATTGCCATCTGTTCGGCCTCAGCTTCGGCGCGCGCCTCGGCAGCGGCCCGCTCCTCCTCAAGCAACGCCGACGCGCTCTTGATATCGATCCGCCAACCGGTCAACTTCGCCGCCAACCGCACATTCTGGCCCTCCTTGCCGATCGCCAGCGACAATTGCTTATCGGGCACAATCACCAGCGCGGTATGGTCGTGATCATTCAGATGCACCTCCACCACCTGCGCTGGCGAGAGCGCATTAGCAATATACTCGCGCGGATCGGACGACCACTGCACGACGTCGATCTTCTCGCCATTCAGCTCGTTCACGATATTCTGAATGCGGATGCCGCGCATCCCCACACACGAACCAACCGGGTCGATCCCTTCTTGGCGAGCAGCGACAGCAACCTTAGTGCGCAGACCGGGTTCGCGCGCCACCGACTTAATCTCAACCGCGCCGTTGTAAATCTCCGGCACTTCCATCTCAAACAGGCGGTTGATCAGATTCTTATGCGCGCGCGAGGCGATCAGACGCGGGCCGCGATCATCCTTTTTTACCTCGGTCAACAGCACTTTCAGGCGCTGGCCATGGTAGTAGCGATCGTTCGCAACCTGCTCTTTAGGCGGAATAACGACCTCTGCCTTACCCAGTTCGAGGATGACATTGCCGCGCGGGCCATTATTGCGCTGCACAGTAGCGGTCAGCAACTCGCCCTCACGATTCTCGAACTCGCTATAGACGTAGTTGCGTTCGATCTCTTTAATCCCCTGCAACACCACCTGCTTAGCGGTTTGGGCCGCGATCCGGCCAAAATCGCGCGGCGTACTCTCAACCAGCACCGTCTCGCCGATCTGAGCATCAGGTTTGATCCGGCGCGCCGCGGCGAGATCGATCTCAAACCGCTCGTCGTACACCTCGTCAACCACCTGTTTTTCGGCGTAGACCCGCGCCATCCCGCTCACCGGATCGAGCCTCACCGTCACCTCGACGGTTGGCGGGTTGGGACCGAGCAGGCGCTTATACGCGCTGACCAGCGCCCGTTCCATCACATCAATGATGGCCTCTTTCGGAATACCGCGTTCGGATGCAATCTGAGTAATCGCCGCGTAAAAATCGCTTTTCATCGCTGTAACTCGTCTGACAATAAGAAAAGTGGGTATGACCCACTTTCCACTCGAACAACGCAGACTGCTGCGCCAGACCGCTGCAACAGCAGCGGAAGCGGCTTTCTAGCGGTACTCACAGACGGTTCATCGCGCTTCCCTGAACGGCCTGATGAGACTGTCGCCCATTTCGACAGCAGCGAGTGTCAAGCAGGCGGCTGCCCATGCTCACGGTTGGGGCAACCTGACTCCGCACATCAAGTATATCACCACCGATCGGCTTTTGCAAACCGTTTTTGAACGGATTTTCGCCCCGCATTCCGAACATGTGTACGAAAATCTACGACGCCGGCGGGCGATCTGTGGTATAATAGAGCGTGATGATGTGAGCACCTATGCGAGCGAAACGCATGCGCCAACCATTCTATGTGATTGACGCCTTGGCTGCCGGTTACGCCACCGTTCACCGCCAGCCGTTCATCTTGCTCTTCTCGATCGGGTTGAGCGCATACCTCTGGCTCGGCAACGCGATCACGTTGGCGCTCCCCTCAACGAGCGATCAAAGCATCATCGCGCAGTGGATCGGCACCTTACACGCGATTGATGCGCGCACCTTACTGGTGATCACGAATCTGATCCCGCTCCTCACGCCGGGAGCGGAGGCCGTCACCCCACCGCCGCTCGTGCTCACAACCGGGCAGTTTGGGTTGGCGGTGATTGGGTTAAACGCCGTTGCGCTCGCGCTCAGCAGCCTTTTTCTGGCGTCGCTCCGCCAACTGATGCGCCCAGAATGGCCATGGCTGCAAACAACGTTGGCGCACAGCGTCGCGATCGGCATCCGGCTCGCCGGTGCAGTTGGCATTGCGCTGAGCATCGTGGCGCTGCCGCTCGTGCTCAGCATCGTGACAGTATTGCTCATGCCGGAAACAACGCCATTTTTCTTCACCGGCTGGATTGCGCTCAGCCTGATCGGGCTAGTCATCTTTGGCTTCACGCCTGAAATTATCACGTTCCAGCGATACGGGCCGCTCGCTGCATTGCGGGCAAGCTGGCACTTCGCCCGCCAGCGCTGGTTTTCGATCGCAACCTTCTTGGCCATCTGTACGGTGATCGAGTTTGGGTTCGCCAATCTATGGCGAGCGCTAGCAATGCAGCCGGGATGGTTAGCGCCGGCGATCGTCGGCAATGCCTATATCGGCAGCGGTTTGCGCGCCGCACGCTTGCAGTTTTACCGGTATTACGCCAAGATGTAACGCCAATACCGTTCTTTACGAACCGAGGCGCGCTGAGCGCTCCGCCATGTCTTGCTTAAGGAACACAAACGATGACGAACGAGACTCCGGCAACCTACGACGAAAGCCAGATTCAGGTGCTGGAAGGCATGGAAGCCGTCCGAAAGCGCCCCGGCATGTACATCGGCCCCACCGACATCAACGGCCTGCACACCATGGTGCGCGAAGTGGTTGACAACTCGGTGGATGAAGTGATGGCCGGGCGCGCAACCAGCGTCAGCGTCACCATTCACCGTGACGGCTCGGTGACGGTCAGCGATGACGGCTCTGGCATTCCGGTCGGGATTCACCCCAAAGAGGGGATTAGCACTCTCACGCTGGTCATGACCCGCTTGCACGCCGGCGGTAAGTTTGGCAGCGGCGGCTATAAGGTCTCGTCCGGCTTGCACGGCGTCGGCGTGTCGGCAGTTAATGCCCTTTCGGCGTATATGCGGGTGGATGTCTACCGCAATGGCCACCACTATTACCAAGAGTACCGCGCCGGGGTGCCGGTGACCGATGTGATCGATCTCGAACCGACCGACCGCCACGGCACCACGACCCGCTTTTTGCCCGATACGTCGATCATTCAAACTCTCGACTATAACTTTGATACGCTCGCCCAACGCTTCCGCGAGATGAGCTATCTCAATAAGGGGCTGCGGTTCAAGTTTGTCGATGAACGCACCAACCGCGAGCTCAACTTCTATTTCGAGGGCGGGATTGTCTCGTATGTCCGCCACCTCAACAAAGATAAGGTGGTATTGCACCGCCAGCCGTTTTACGTCGAGCGCATGATTGATGAGGTGATGGTTGAGGTGGCGTTGCAGTACACCGACTCGTTCGATACTGATAACGTCTACACCTTCGCCAACAACATTAACAACTCGGATGGCGGCGCGCACCTGTCAGGTTTCCGCACTGCGCTGACCCGCGTGATTAACAACTATGCCCGCGCCAAAGGGTTGCTGAAAGAGAACGAGAGCAACCTGACCGGCGACGACGTGCGCGAGGGCTTAACGGCAGTGATCAGCGTCAAGCTGAAAGACCCGCAGTTTTCGTCGCAGACGAAAGAAAAGCTGGTCAGCCCGGAAGCGGCCAGCGCGGTGGCAACGGTGTTCGGCGACGCCTTCAGCGCATGGCTCGACGAGAACCCCACCGAGGCGCGGCGGATTATCGAGAAGGCGATTTCGGCGGCCCGCACCCGCCTCGCGGTGCAGAAGGTGCGCGAGACGGCGCGCAAGAGCGCGATGGAGGGCTTTTCGCTGCCCGGCAAGCTGGCCGACTGTTCAGACCCCAATCCGGCCCGTTGCGAGTTGTATATCGTTGAGGGTGACAGCGCCGGCGGCACAGCCAAGCAGGGGCGCGATCGCCGCTTTCAGGCCATCCTACCGCTGCGCGGCAAGATTCTGAACGTCGAGAAGAGCCGGCTTGACCGCATGCTCTCGAATGCTGAGGTGCGGGCGCTGATCACGGCCATCGGCGCTTCGATCGGCGATCAGTTTGATCTGAGCAAGCTGCGCTATCACCGCATCTTCCTGATGACCGACGCCGATGTGGACGGCAGCCACATCCGCACGCTCTTGCTCACCTTTTTCTTCCGCCACATGCGGCCACTCATCACCAACGGCCACCTCTTCATCGCCCAACCGCCGCTCTACCGGATCAAGCACGGGCGCGAGCAGGTCTATACCTATTCCGACGCCGAGCGCGACGCTTATCTGAGCAAGCTGCCACCCGGCACCAAGGTCGAAATCCAGCGCTACAAAGGGCTGGGTGAAATGAACGCCGAGCAGCTCTGGGAGACGACGATGAACCCGCAGAACCGGGTGATCTTACAGGTGACGCTGGAAGATGCGGCCCGCGCCGATGAGACATTCACGATGTTGATGGGTGATCTGGTGCCGCCCCGCCGCCGGTTCATCCAGACTCACGCCAATGAGGTAGTGGAGCTGGATATTTGATGCGACGGCGGCTGAGGAAGAAACGACCCGCCATCTCTTCCCCCGCCGCCAGCCGCTTATCAATCAACCCGTTTGGTTTCGGCGCCTGCTGGACGATAGGCTGATTTGCGCTCCTCAGCCTTTGGTTGCATCCGGATCAACCAAACGACCAACAGCACGGGAATAATCCAGACCGGCAACCAAACGCCGAGGACGATAAGGAAGTTAAGAATATTTTGGATGAAGGTTAAGAGTAATCTCACTTGCTCACGCAAGATTTTGCCCGGATCCCAACCTTCTTTCTGCGGTTCAGGTGCAGAGGTAGATGCGAGCGGGATCGGGCGCAACTCGACGGTAATGGTAGAGTAATTAGTGTTCTGTTCGAGATAGCGCATGCGACCCTTCACCTGCTCGATTTGCCCCTGCACTGAGCTAATCTCTTGATTGAGACGCAGTATCTCATCTAACGTGCCGGCGCGTTCCAACAGCGCCGTCAAGCGCGCATGGGTCGATTCGAGATTACGCAGCCGCGATGTCAGATCTACATATTGTTCTGTGATGTCTTCTCCATCGACGGTGCGGCTGAGCACACGATGAGCAATCCCTTCAACCTCGGCTAACACCCGCTCGAACTGCTCGAACGGCACCCGGAAAGAGACAGACGACTTCTTTTGATCGCCTTCGCCAACCGTGCGCGCGCGCAGGATGTAGCCACCCACTCGATCAACCGCATCCCGCAGCTTAGCCTCAGCTTGATCAACCGAATCAACCTCGATCACCAGATTGGCATTCAAAATAACCATCCGCAGACCGTACTGCAATTGGTTGCCTTCCGCCGGAGCGCCAGCCGGCGCATTGGCGCTATCGCCACCCGCCTCGACAGCCGCATTTGGCGCTGGCATAACCGCTTCCGCTCGCAACGCCTCTCCCGGCGCACCACTCATCATCGCGCCCTGCGGCGGCGCTGAGGGCGCCGCAGCGCCTTCAACCGAAGTAACATACTGCGGCGGCGACGCTACCGGCGCTTGCGCGCCACATGCCGCCAGCCCAAACGCCGCTGCTACCATTATGATCATCACCAGCCGTGCCATCCGATGACCTCCTCGAACCTGAGAATCTGCTGATAACCGGTGTTTGACTAGAGAAACGGCGCAGAGCGGGATTTGGTTCCCGGTCGAATGATGAAACTTTTCCGCAGCAGATGCGTAAGGTATAGCGGGTAAGAAGTCTGCTTCCCACACACAGACAAATATTATGCCAACAAAGGAGAAGCTTCATGACCGCACCCGACCCGTTTTCGTTGCCACCAGCGCCGCCTACCGAACGCCGCAGCCCATTGCCATTGATCATCGGTGGCGGGATTGTTGGGTTGCTCTTAATTGTGATCGGCGCCAGCGCACTGGCGTTCACCCTGCTCAGCCAGCGGGCCAGCGCTATCCCGGAACTGCTGCCGGCGGAAACCCAGATCTACGCTGCGATCACGCCCAATCTGAGCGATCTGCCCAACATTGACCGGCTGCGGCGGGCCTTCCCCGAAACGTTCGATTACCAGAACACCGCCGAAACAGCGGACTTTCTGCAAGAACGCTTTGGCGTAACGTTCGCTGACGACATCGCGCCATGGATCGGCGCTGAAGCGGCAGTGGCGATCTACGGATTGCCGATCGATCAGCTTGGCGGCGCACTGAGCGAATCGACCGATCCATTCAACCCGCCGTCAACACTCGACCCGCTTGAGGATGCTAATCTACGCAATGCCAATGTGCTGCTGATCGTAGCGGCCCGCGATCAACGCGCCGCGCAAGCCTTCCTTGACAAACAACGCGCTTTTCGGGAAGGGGAAGGCGAGCGTTTCACCCGCAACACCGCCAATGGGGTGACGATTTACGCCAGCGAGAGCGATGAAACGCCGTTTGCCGCTTTCGCGCTGGCGCGCAACATGGTGGTTTTTGCCAGCAACGCGGCCAGCATCACGAAACTGATCGAACAGCGCAGCGAGAGCGCGCTGGCCCGCAACGCGCAATTCCAAGCCGTGCTCCAAAGTTTGCCGAATGACCGGATCGGCACGATCTACATTGCAGGAGAAGCGCTGGCGCGCTTTGTTGACAGCTCATTCGAGGCAGACTCACTTGATGAGAGCAACCCATTTATCGCCGATGCCCGTGTCGCAGCACAGGCTATGCAAGGCATCGGTTTCACGATGGCAGTGATCGACAGTGGGTTGCGCTTCGATGCGGTCACTGTTTTTGATCAAACCCGGCTGAGCAGCGATCTGCGCGAACAGCTCAGCGGCTTTCGCCCGACCGTCTCGCCCGAACGGGCCGGCGAGGTCAGCAGCGCAGCGATCGGCGTGTTTAGCTTTGCCATCCCCGCCGATTGGGGCCAAAGGCTGCGCGACCAACTCGAGTCGGCGCCGGAAACCGCCAATTCGCTCCGCGATCTCGAAGGCAATCTCGGCATCGATCTCGACCGTGACCTGTTTCGCTGGTTTCACGGCGAGGGGGTGATCGCCGTGTTGCCCAACGAGAGTGCCGAGGCGCCGGTAGGAGGGTATTTCGCGCTGCGTGTGTCAGATCAGGCTGCCGCCGAGCAAGGTATGCAACGGTTGAGCGAACTCGCCGAAGACCTCGCCGGGATTCGCTTCCAAGCAACTTCGCTCGGACGCACGCAGGTGCAAGCGTTTGAAGCGGGCGATCTCTTCTTTGGCTATGGCTTCAGCGGCAACGATCTGGTGATCGCAGTGGGCCGGCAAGCCATGGAAGCCGCCTTCGGCGCAGAACAGAAGCTATCAGGTTTTGCCACCTATACCAATGCGCTAAAAGCGTTGCCGTCACCAAATAGCGGAGTCTTTTATGTTAATCTCAGCGCGACGCGTGATCTAGCTAACCGGCTCGGCAACGATCTGGTTGATCCCGATACCGAACGGCGGCTAGCGCCCTTCCACGCCATTACCAGCAGCGGCACCGTGGGGATCGACGATCGCGGCGCAGTGCGAGGGACGTTGCTGTTGAGTATTGAGCCGTAGTGATGGAGAGTGGGGAATTGCTCATTCCCCACTCCCGGTTGCGGCTCCTATTTCGTGATCAGGGGCACGAAGACCTCCCAGCGCGTGCGGGTTACGGTGATGGTAAAGTGTTGCTCAGCGCTCAAACCACTACGATTCGGTTACACGCAACACCACCCCATAAGCGCCCGGCATTGCGGGAGTGCCAGTCAAGGTGGCCGTGCCATTGCCGTGATCGGTGAGGGTCAGCCATGCCGGCTTGGCCGGCGCAATGATCGTCAACACATCGCCAGTATCGGGATCGCTAGCAAGAACGGTATAGGTGTAGACAGCGCCTTGCTCTGCGGTTGTGACCGGAGTGCTGGTAAAGGCGGGAGCACGGTTGAGCCGGCTGAAGGTGGCGTAATAACGGTAGTCCTGCTGAGAGTTATCGTTAACGGATTGGTGGTTGTGACCACATCACCACTCCAGCCAGTAGAGACCCAACCTTCAGCCGGTTCCGCGGTCAGGCGCACTTGATCAAGGTAGGTGTAGGCGCCTTGATCCGGCACACGTTGTACCGATCCCTCACCAATGCGATTCACGGTCAACGTATACGCCTGAAACTCATACGCCCCCGCGTCCACTGCCGCGTTCGTCACCCGCGGCTGCCTGTCCGCGTCCGTCGCTGGCAGCGTCACCCCGCTCGCCGTCCCGTAGTCAATTGCTGGCGACCCGTACCGCAGCCGGTAGTTCCCCGCCGCCGTCGGCACCGCC
>NZ_DAOTWH010000275.1:0-18544 GCF_034435895.1 Chloroflexus sp. | reverse complement strand
GGTGGCCTTTGCAAGGACGGCCCCCACCCCAGCCCTCCCCCTCCGGGGGAGGGAGCGATGCTACCCTCACCCCTAGCCCCTCTCCCGCATTGCGGGAGAGGGGAGCTACTATATTCCGCTCCCGCTCTGTCTTGCCCGCCATTCAGCGACTCCCCCTCTCCCGCCGAAAGGTGGGAGAGGGGGCCGGGGGGTGAGGGCCATGCGCAAGCCGCCAAGTGAGCAAAGACGCAGAGGAATGAACACGCAAAGGCGCGAAGGGGTTTTGGAATATTCTGTTCACCCCTCAACCCTCCGGCGGAGGGAGCCACACCCCCCTCCCCCAGCGAGGGAGGGGGGCATCCTCACGGACGATGGGAGTTGAACCCGCACGCTATGCAGCACAGCGGGGCTAGTGGCATCCTCACCCCTCCAACGCGATCCCGTAGATCGCGGCATACTTCTGACGCAGATAGGTCAGATACGGCTCAATCTCCATCGGCTTGCCGGTCGCGCGCTCGATCAGTTCGTTTGGCGTATAGACGCTGCCGTGGCGGTAGATATGCTCACGCAGCCAGCCGTGCAGGGTGGCGAATTCACCCCGGCCAATCTCGTCATCAATTTCGGGGTGCGCCGCGCGTGCGGTGGCAAGGATCTGCGCGCTGAGGATGTTTCCTATCGTATAACCTTGGAACGCGCCGCCGATCAGGCCGCCAAACCAATGCATGTCTTGCAGCACGCCATCGCGGTAGTCGGGCACCGTCACCCCTAAATCCTCGGCGTAGCGCGCATTCCATGCTTCGGGCAGGTCACGCAGCTTTAAGCTGCCCTCGAGCAGCGCCAATTCCAGATCAAACCGGATCATCACGTGCAGATTGTAAGTGACTTCATCGGAATCGGTGCGGATGAGCGACGGCTGCACCCGGTTGATCGCGCGGTAGAATTCGTCGAGCGGGACGTTGCCGAGCTGCTGCGGGAAGGTCTGCTGCAACTCTGGGTAGAAATGCTCCCAGAATGGCCGTGAGCGACCGATCAGATTTTCCCACAGTCGCGATTGGCTTTCATGCACACCTGCCGATACGCCGATGCAGAGCGGGGTGCCCTCAAACGCTGGATCGATACCCTGTTCGTACATGGCGTGGCCTGATTCGTGCAGGGTGCTAAACAGGCCATCGCCTAAATCATGTTCGTTAATGCGGGTGGTGATGCGCACATCGCCGATCGAGAACTTGGTGGCAAACGGATGGTGGGTAAGGTCTTGCCGCCCGCGCTCGAAGTCATACCCGAATTGGCAAATGATCTGCTCGCCAAAGGCCAGTTGATCATTGCGCGGATAGTATTTGCGCAGACACGAGTCGTCAATTGGCGGCTGGGCGGCAATGGCCCGGATGATTGGGGTGAGACCGGCGCGCAGGCGGGCAAAGAGATCGCGAATCACCGCAGCGCGCATGCCATAGTCGCTGAAATCGATCAGCGGGTCGGCGGGATGCTCGTAGCCGGGGAAGCAGTCGGCCACTCGCCGGCTCAGTTCGAGTGTGCGTTCGAGATACGGCAACATGGTGGCGAAATCATTCGCCGGGCGGGCTTGCGTCCATGCGTGATAGCTGGCCGCTGTGTGCGCCGCAATGTCACTCGCGAGATCGACCGGAATCCGGATCATCCGCTCGTAATTGCGTTGCGCTACCCGGATTAGCGCCGCGTCAGGGTGATCGTATGGCAACTGTTCGCTATAGGGCATCAGCTCAGCCAGTAAGCGCCCCAAGGCGGGGTCGGTGCTGCGTGCGTGGGCCAGCCGCGAGAGAGTGGCCAGTTGGCGGGCGCGGGCAGGAGCGCCACCGGGCGGCATATAGGTGCTCTGATCCCACCCCAGCACCGCGGCTGCGCTGTTGATGTCGTCAATTTCCTGCAAACGGGCGCGGAGTTCGTGCAAACGGGCTTCCATGGGTATAACTCGCTTTCTAGTAAGTGCCAAGATGGATCTCAGGCACTACCCGTCTTTTGCGTTTTGGCGTTGCCGCCACGCCAGCAGCCGTTGCTGGGCGGCGCGGAAGGTCTCGTCGCGTTTGGCAAAACAAAACCGGGCCAGCAGCGGCAAATCGTGCTGGCGGGCGTAAAAGGCCGAGGGCGGGATCGCGGCGACGCCAACTTCTTTGGTGAGGAAGCGGCAAAAGACGACATCGTCGCGAAACCCGGTTGAGGAAATATCGGCCATCAAGAAGTAGCTGCCTTCGGTTGGCAACACTGGCAGATCAACACTCGCCAGTATCTCGGCCAAGAGCTGGTAGCGGGCGGTATACTCAGCCCGAAACTGGGCGTAATAGCCGTTGCGCAGCGCCTCTTCGAGCGCCGCCGCCGCCGCAAATTGCAACGGGGTGGCGGTGGCGAAAGTGATCCACTGGTGGGCCGCGCGCAGCGCAGCGTTGAGGTGGGCCGGGCCGACTGCGTACCCGATCTTCCAACCAGTGAGGCTAAAGGTCTTGCCAAGACTGTTGATTGTCAGGGTGCGCTCCCACATTCCCGGCAGGGTAGCGATCGGAATATGTTCGGCGCCGGCAAACACCAACTGGTCATAGACCTCATCCGATACCACCATCACATCGTACGTCTGGCATAACTCGGCGATCTGCTCGAGTTCGGCCCGGCGAAAGACCTTGCCGGTCGGGTTGTGCGGGGTATTCAGCATCAACAGGCGCGTGCGCGGCGAAAAGGCAGCTTGCAATTCCGCCGGATCAAACCACCACCCTAGCTGGCCGTCAGCCGGTGGGTGGAGGCGGATGAAGCGCGGCACACCGCCGGCCATCGTTACATCCGGCAAATACGCATCGTAAAACGGCTCGAACAGAATCACCTCGTCGCCGGGGTTGACCAACGCCTGCACCGCCGCAAAGAGCGCTTCGGTCGCGCCGCTGGTGACAGTCACTTCGGTCTGTGGATCGATCGTGCGCCAGCCGTGGGCCTGCCATGTGGCAGCGATCGCTTCGCGTAGCCGGGGCACGCCAATGTAAGGCGCGTACTGGTTGGCGTCAGCGGCGATGGCGCTGGCAGCCGCTTGCTTGACCCATTCCGGCCCGGCGAAATCAGGGAAGCCTTGCCCTAAATTGACCGCGCCGCATTGCATGGCAAGGGCGCTGATTTCGGCAAAAATCGTAGTGCCAAACTGGCGAATGCGCTCGGCGCTGGGGGCTGTGGTCATCGGTGAACCTCTGGTGTCTGGCAGAAGAACCGGCTGGCTGTATGGTACCACAGACCGGTGCAACTTTTGCGACTGCACCGGCGTCATACTGGCAGTGAATGAAGGATAGGCGCACTGAAGGAGGAAACGTATGTCGTCGCAGCATGATCAGACTCGCCTGTTCGGTCTGTTGCTGGTTGCGTTGGGCATTGTCGCGATCTTCAAGTTGTGGTGGCTGGCGCCGATTGCGTTGCTGGCCGGCGGCGGCATCGCCATCTACCGCCGCCAGCGCAGCCTTGGCCGCACCAACGAAGCAGTGCAGGCCTTGTTGTGGGGTGTGGGCTTGGCGCTGCTCTCGCTGATCAATTTGGTGTGGCCGGGCATTCTGGTGCTTGGCGGCGTGAGCCTGCTGCTGATTGGCCGCGAGGCAGCCATCGAACAGCGGATGTGGGCATTGCTAGGGCAGGCGTTGAATTGGAACCGTCGCCCTACTCCGCCGCCGGCGAGCAACAAAGAGCCGATCATTGAGAAGAACGGTGAATAGCCGTTCCTTCCCCCAACACCTTCACCAACCATGTTCGCACCGCCGCCCGCGCGGCCTCGGCGGCGGGCGAACCATCGGTGTAGAGCGCGCCGGAACGCACGGTCGCTATCGTCTCACGGAATTGCTGAAAGGCAGGCACGCTGGCGAGCCGGTCCGGTCGATCCGGGCCGGCTGCCAGATCAAGTAAGGCTTCTGGCCGGTTGGAAAAGACAAGGTAGTGCTCGATCAAGCCGACCGCGCGTAGCGGGCTGGCAATCTCGCCAACATAGATCGTTGTGTCACCGACCCGTTGCTCGGTAAACGTTTCACCCCGGTTGCGGCGCACTTCCAGATATTTGTCTAAAAAGATCTTGGCGAGCGGATCGTTGCGCGACGCCAGAAAGACCAGTACCTCGCCATTCTCGACCAGATCGGCGGCCACATCTCTTGTGACTGGGGTAAAGTCACGCACCACGACCGCAATATCGCTCCCGATCCACGTGATCACATCGCTATTGAGTTTCACGCCGAGCACGGCGGCCACGTTGGTCGCCGCATCTGCCGGCATAGTGAGGCCAAATACCTCGCTGAGTGCCCGTTCGATTCGCGGTTGTTCGGGTATATCACTGAGGGTTGGCGATAAACTCGCATAGAGCTGCACATCTGCCGGCAGTAATTCAGCCGGCGCCGGGCCGCGTTGGACGGTTGTGAACCAATAGATGAAGAGCGCGCCAAGCAGGGCGGCGATCAGGGTGATGGCAAGCCCGCCGATGAAAGCGTAGCCAAGCCCGCGTTCGCGGGGCATCGTTGATGTTTTGATCATAGTCTTATCAAATAACGGTTTATTCCACTCTTAGCTATGGTACCATAATTTACAGATGTGGCTTGGCTCCCTGCACAGCAGTGGCGCCAACGGTTCTGGGCATCCTCATGATAGGCGGGCCTCTATGCGGATCGAAACCTTGCCGCCGGCAGCGGCGGTTGGGCATATTCTCTGTCACAATCTGGCCGATGCGCAAGGACGAAAAGCCTTTAGTAAAGGCCGGCGGTTGCGCGCCGAGGATGTGCCTCGTCTGATCGAACTGGGGGCGCCGGCGGTGCGGGTGGCGGTGCTGGCGCCCGATGACATCCACGAAGACGAAGCGGCCATTCGCTTGGCGCAGATCGTGGCCGGGCCGGGAGTCGTGATTGGTGAGCCGTATGCAGGCCGGGTGAATCTGAGGGCAACTATTGCCGGCCCATTGCTGATCGATGCTGAAGCCTTATTGTCAATCAACCTGATCGACGGCCTGACTGTGGCGACACTGCCGCCCTATACCCAAGTAACGGATGGGCAGATGCTGGCAACGATCAAGATCATCCCATTCGCTGTACCAGAAGCCGATCTCGCCCAAGCCGCCGCTGCGACTGGCGAAGCCGGCGTGTTACGGGTGGCGCCATTGGTGCGGCGGCGCATTGGGGTTGCACTGGTGAGCAGTCCGGCAGCGCGGGCGCGGGTGGAACGTGGCATGTTGCCGGCGATTGCCGGACGGATTGCTGATCTAGGGGCGACGATGGTGGCGTGCCGGGATTTGCCGCCGGATGAACATGACGTGGCCGCCGGACTCGCAGCATTGATAGCGGCGGGGGCCGATCTGCTCATCACTGCCGGCGAAACATCAGTGGTCGATCGCGATGATGTCATCCCGCGTGCTGTGCGGCGGTTGGGTGGCGAGATTGCTCATTACGGCGCGCCGGTTGAGCCGGGGAATCTGTTGTTGCTGGCCTATCTTCACCACGCCGGTGATGCTGTCCCGCTGATCGGCGCTCCCGGCTGTGTGCGTTCGCGAGACCAGAACATTGTTGATCTGATTCTGCCGCGCCTGATGGCGAATGAACGGCTGGGCCGGCGCGAGATTGCTGCCCTCGGCCTCGGCGGCTTGCTTGGCGTCTCTCGGCGCGGATAAAGTACAAACCGGCCTCGTTATGGATTGCGGCAGTAAAACTGCCGCACGTGTTACGGTGATACGCGATGATCGCTAGGGCAACTTCGCCGCAGCCGTTTGCGTAATGGTAATATAGTTGCCAGCACGCCTGAACACGCTAAAAGGGGGGAATGATGAATCTTGAAAGTCTCTACCACGACCGGCGCGAAGCGGCGTTGGCCGATTTCAACCGGGCTATTGCGCTCGATGAGAACTATGCGTGGGCCTACTTTCAGCGTGGGCAAGTGCTGCGTGAATTGGGAAGGATGGCCGAATCGTTGGCTGATCTGACGCGAGCGTGTGAACTTGATCCTGAAGATGCAGCGTATCATGCTGAGCGCGGCGAGACGTTGCGTATGCTGCGCCGCTATGAAGAGGCTAGTGCAGCCTTTTCGCGCGCGATCGAGTTGCGACCTGAATATCCATGGGCATTGGGGAGTCGCGGTCAAGTATGGCGGGCAATGCGCCGCCATCACGAGGCGATCGCCGACTTTGACGCGGCGTTGGCGCTGAATCCGGCGCTGGCATGGGTGCATGCCGAGCGCGGCGAGGCGCTGCGCGCGCTGCGTCGCTACCCGGAAGCGATCGAGGCGTTTACGCAAGCGTTGGCCATTGACCCCAATTACCCATGGGCGCTGGGCCATCGCGGCATTACTTACCGCGAATTGCGCGATTATCCAGCGGCCATCGCCGATTTTGACGCCGCCATCGCCTTGCAAGACAATCTGGCATGGCTCTATGCCGAGCGCGGTGAAGCGCGTCGCTTAGCCGACGACTACGATGGCGCGTTGCTTGACCTCAGCCGTGCTATCGAGCTTGATCCCGACTACGCTTGGGCGTTAGGCAGCCGCGGCGCGACCTTCCGCGCGCTCGGTGCTGCCGAAGAGGCGCTGGCCGATTTCAATCGCGCGCTCGAACTCGATCCCGGTTATGCATGGGTCTATATGCAGCGTGGCCTCTTGCATCGCGCCGCCGATCGGGTTGATGAGGCGCTGGCCGATTTCAGTCGCGTGATCGAGCTTGAACCTAATCACGTGGGCGCATTGGCCGAACGGGGCGAGATTTTTCGCCTGCGCCGCCGCTACAACGAAGCGTTGGCCGATTTTAGCCGCGCGATCGAATTGCAACCCGATCATGCGTGGGCGCTGGGCAGCCGCGGTCAGGTGTACCGGGTGTTGAGCCGCTATGAAGAGGCGCTGGCCGATTTTAACCGCGCGCTCGAACTGAAACCCGATGTGGTGTGGGTGCTCGCTGAGCGTGGCGAAACCTATCGCCTCATGCGCCATTACAATGAGGCGATCGAAGATTTCAACCGCGCGCTTGAACTCAACCCCGATGACTCGTGGGTGCTGAGCCGGCGCGGCGCCACCTATCAGGCGCTGAAGATTTACGAAGAAGCGTTCATTGACCTGACCCGCGCCGTCGAGATCGATCCCAACAATGCGTGGGCATGGGCGCAGCGCGGCTCGCTCTTCCGCCAAATGTGAGTAGGAGTGCTGTGGCGTGCGGCAAGGTAACTGCCGCTCATGCGTGGGCATGGGCGCAGCGCGGCTCGCTCTTCCGCCAGATGTGAGTAGCGGCGGATTATGGCGTGCGGCAGTCACACTGCCGCACAGAAACGGCTAGTAGCAGGTGGCCCCAATGTGCTGTGCATACCGTTCTCTCTCAACTTGTGGTATCATCACCCCAACGAAGTGATACTCATTCTGAGGAAGGATTGCGCAGCCATGGACGCTACCCATCCGCTTCATCCCCGCCCGATCCGGGCGGCGATGCTGGCGCGCGCGGTCTTCCCGCTGCACGGCTTTGGCGGCATTGAGCGGCATGTCTACCATCTTACCAAGTATCTGACGAAGTTAGGGGTAGAAGTGACGCTCTATGTGCAGACGCCGCCGGCCAATGCTGAGTGCGGCGATCTGCGTCCCCACGCGATCGAGACCCTTCGCTACGACTACACCACGCCCTTGCTGCCGCCGAACGGTGTGGTTGGCCGCCAGATCAATTTTCCGGTGTACAGTTGGCGAATTGGTCATCTTGCTGCGCAGCGCGTGCTGGCCGGCGCGTTTGATGTGGTGCATACACAAGGGTTGTGCGCCTTTGGCTACGCTATGGCCCGCCGGCGCGATCCGCGTCTGCATAGCACACCGTTTGTTGCTAACCCGCACGGCATGGAAGAGTTTCGCGCGCCTGATCGGGCCAAATGGCTGGCATACGCGCCGTTCCGGCTGCTCTACGCCTATGGCCATCGCCAAGCTGATCGCGCGATTGCGACCGACGCCTGCACCAAAGACGACCTGCCTCGCTACCTCGGCGTTGAGCCGGCCAAGGTCGTGGTGATTCCTTCGGCAATCGATGTTGAAGAGTGTCTCGGTCAAGTGCGCAGCGATCTGCGCGCGGCGCTGCGGTTCCGCTTGGGGTTGACGAGTGGCGGCCCGATGTTGCTCAGCGTGGGCCGGCTCGAACCCAACAAGGGTTTTGATGTCTTGATCGCAGCGCTGGCTCGCCTGCGCGATGAATTGCCGGCCAATTGGCGCTGGTTGCTGGTCGGCAGCGGCTCGGCGTACGAGGCGCTCGAACAGCAGGCGCGCGCAGCCGGGATTGCCGATCATACCCTCTTTGTCGGACGGCTGAGCGACGAAGAACTTCACAGTCTCTACGAAGAGATTGATCTCTTCATTCACCCTACCCGCTACGAAGGCAGTTCGCTGGTCACGCTTGAAGCAATGATCCACCGCCGGCCAGTGGTCGCCAGCGCAATCGGCGGCATTCCCGATAAGGTCTTTCCGGGCCGCAACGGCTTGCTGGTGCAGCCGGGTGATGTCGATGATCTGACGGCCCAACTGCGTGTCGCGTTGGCGGCCCGCGCGCGCTGGCCGGAATGGGGTGCGGAGAGCGAGCGCATTGTGCGCTCAACCTTCGATTGGCCGGTCGTGGCCCGGCAGACGCTGGCCCTCTATCACGAGTTGCTGGCCGGCAACCATACCTCACACCCCGCCCGATCGGGGTGATCAACCACCAGCGCCGTGGCCGGATCGCGCCGGAGCGTCCACAAAATCAGCAGATCACCCCCGGCACCGAGGGTCATGATCGCGCCAAAACTGGTGACCATCGGCCAATTGCCGGCAATGCCGATTACGCCGGGGATGATGCCGAGCGCCACGCACGGCAGGGCTGCGCCGAAGCGGTAGGTGTTGATCGGCAGCGGCTGCTTGGCATAGGCAAATGGGGCGAGACCTTCGATGCTGAAGCCGAACGTGATCGCGCTGGGCGGCAGGCGTCCGGCGATTGTCCACCCCGCGGCATGCAACCCTTCGTGAACGAGAACGCCAATCACGAAGGCTAGTAATAGTTCCCATGATGCGGTCAGTAACATCGTTTGATGAATGAGGAGGTGCGCAATGATGAGCAACAGGGCCAGCGGCAGGCCAAACAGCAGCGCGCCAAGGTTGGCCTGTGCAAATGAGACCGAGCGGTCGATCCGTTGGTAATCAGTTTGAGGAGTATTCATCGGTTGTACCTCGCGGCGGAATATGAGGATGGGGGCTATCTGTACGGTATCGTGGTATGTTTGAAATAGCTAACCCTCTACCCCCTTTCTCAATATCCAAAAAGGCGCGCTGTAGTTAAACAGGATCATAAGCTGTTCGTCCTGAATAAGGGTAAGGGATAAATGCTAAACCCGGTTCGCTACGGCAGAAACGCTGCTAATTGCTTAGCAAAAGCGCTGGCCAACTCACGAACTGAATTGGTTAAATCGCCGTAGTGTTGCAGCCAATCTTCAGTCAGCAGATCTGGTTGAAATGGTTTGAACAGTTCACCTGATAGCATCACCGTTTGGGTCATACCGCCGAGCATACCTTTCCCGCCAGCCTGCAAGTTCCAGCTACAACCCATGACAATATCGGATAAAAGAGTATAGCGCCATGCGACAAAACTTCGTTGTTCATTAGCATCAACTTGGCGGATCACATACATACTATTGCTTTGGGTCGCAAGACATAGACGTAACATCATTAATATCCGGCCAGCATCCAGCCCAAAATCGCCGCGTTCAGTTGAGCTTTTCTCCTTAACCTCGACCGGTAATACAGTACCGCGAAAACCGGCGATGAATAGATCGACATCATAGGGATCGGCTAATGATTTGTGTAGATGCTGCTTGAGATAATTGTAATAGAAGGCTTGTTTTAGCGCAAGGGCCGTAAGTTGATCTGCACTTGCTTGCGAGAAGCGGTTTTTGATATCTTCATGCCAACTGTTGCCGCGCGCACTGCGCCCACGCTCTGGCCAACGGGCAAACAGATGATGGGAAGGAGTGAGTTGTTCATTGGCGTACAAGTAGTTTTGCCAAGATAGTTGATTGATGTTTGATGGTGAGCCTATCGCTCCTGAAATGATTACGCCAATTCCACTCTCGTTAAGAAATGTGGCGATGGCTTGAAAACCTCTGTTCTTATTCCAACTATCAACCGCTTGCGCTATTTCTGAATCATCGTGATAAAGCTCAGGGAGAACAAAAACTGCATAGCGGTACTGATAAAACTGTGGTGTTTTGGGCGAGATAATCCAAGCTCCTGAAAGAAATTTTTGTGATGGATGTACGAATTTTTTTTAATTCAATCTCGGCAATCATCCCTCGCGCTTTATTATTTACTATCACGCTTTGCAAATATGCAATTGCTGCATCGGTAGAAAAATAGCTTGGCATGTGGTTGGCATCCTTGCTTGTATTGTCAAGCTATCTTGTTTCGCAGAGTTCAAACAAGCGTAAATTATAAGCTCGCTCGCGCTTTGGGATAGGATTGTGCAGAGACTTCATCATCTCTTTTGCAATACGTTCAACTACCGGCACAACCACAGAATTGCCAAATTGCCGATAGGCGCTTGTATCGCTACAGACAATCTTAAAACTCTCTGGAAAACCCATCAGGCGGGCACATTCGCGTGGGGTGAGACGGCGCGGATTTTTACCTTCCTGTGGAATCAAGATCTCAGAACCGTCTTTATAATAGCGGGCGCTTAATGTACGGGTTACTTGATCGAGATCTGCTAGGCCAAAGCCGAAGCCATTGCCTTTAGATCGGTGTTTTTCAGCATATTGTTGCAAATAATTCCATAAATGATCGGTAAGTGTGTATTTTGGATCGACGTCAGATTCAAGAATATCTCGTAATTTTGGTTTTCGATCAGGAATAGTTGGAAATTCAAACGCAATAGGTTCCGAGAAGCCAACAATATAGATTCGTTCACGGTGTTGTGGTACAAGGAAACGAGCATCAATAACTTTATAGTAAACAAAATATCCTAGTTCTTCTGTAAGTGTTTCATAAATAATTCGGAAGGTTTTTCCACGATCATGGCTGACAAGGTTTTTGACATTTTCTAACAAAAATGCGCGCGGTCTTTTGCGATCGATGATACGCGCTACATCGAAAAAGAGGGTTCCTTGGGTGGTATGGGCAAATCCATGCGCCTTGCCGAGCGCATTATGTTTTGTCACGCCAGCGATGCTGAAAGGTTGGCAGGGAAAACCGGCAGTTAAGATATCGTGATCGGGAATATCATCTGCCGGTATTTGCGTAATATCGCCAGCAGGTCTTTCACCAAAATTAGCTTCGTAGGTGCGACAGGCCATCTTATCCCATTCAGACGAAAAGACGCAGGTTGCGCCCGCTCGTTCCAAGGCTAGCCGGATGCCGCCAATGCCGGCGAATAGATCAATGAAGGTGATTGTCTTATCCATAAGGAGCATGTCCGAATTGGTTGCGTTTGAACGTAGTTGATGTATACAGTATGTTCTAATGGCTGTCAAGTTCATAATAAGGAGCCTCCCATGTCCCAACTCGATCTCCTTCCCCTCCGCTTGGTCGCGCTCGGCGGCGGCGGCGGCAGTGCGCAGGTGTTGCTCGGTGCGCGGTCTTTTTTTGCCGGACGGACGGCCATCATCGCGGTGACTGATTCGGGTCGCAGCACCGGCGCTGCCCGGATGATCGCCGATATTCCTGCTCCCGGCGATCTGCGCAATCTGTTGGCGACGCTCGCCGCTGATCCGCAGAGCCCATTGGCGCGGTTGATGCAGTACCGGTTGCGCAGTGCTGCTTTGCCTTTCCTTGATGGCATGGCGGTGGGCAATCTCATGTTGGCTGGCTTGGCCCAGATGGAGGGGGATTTTGCGGCAGCGGTCGCCATGGCCCGCCAGATGTTGGCCTGCCCTGAGCAGGTGCTGCCCGTTTCGACGGCGAACACCCGTCTGTGCGCTGAGTTGGCCGATGGCCGGATCGTGGTTGAAGAGGCGGCGGTGCGCGCGCTGGGCAAGCCGCCGATCCGCCGGTTGTTTCTCGATCCGCCGGCTGCTGCGTACCTGCCGGCGCTGGATGCTATCACTGCCACCGATCTGGTTGTGATCGGGCCGGGCAGCTTTTACACGTCGCTTTTGGCCACCCTCTGCTTTGATGGGGTGGTTGAGGCGCTGCGGGCCACCCCTGCTACCGTTGTCTTTGTTTGCAATACCACGACCCAACCCGGCCAGACCGATGGCATGACGATCGCCGATCACGTGGCGCGGTTGGTTGAAGTGCTCGGCCCCGGTGTGCTCGATGTGGCTCTAATCAACGATGCGACGGCGCTGCATCCGGCGGTGGCGGCCCGCTACAGCGCCGCCGGTCTGCACCCGCTGCTGGTGACCGATGCCGACCGGCAAGCGATCCGCGCGCTGGGGGTTGAGCCGCTGGTGCGCGAGCTGGCTGAGTCCGACCCCGGCCCGCGTGAGGTGTGGAATAAGGCCGATACTATCCGCCATGATCCCCAGACGTTAGGGCTGGCGCTGTGGAAGATCGCGCTCGATCGGGCTGGCTAAGCTGACAGGCTTGCGATACAACAAACAGATCCGTCCGGGACGCGCGCCGGCGATGCGGGTGTAGAATGCTTGCGGTCCAACCCAACTAATTTCGATCTGGCGATAGCCGGTGCTCGCCATGGCGGCCAAAGTGGCGCAGAGCAGCGCGCGGCCAAGACCGTGGCCTTGCAACGCTTCATCAACACCGGTTGGCCCAAAGGCGCCTCAGAACCCGCTCCCATCCCAGCACGCAAAGCCGCCGTACTCCCCATCACGTTCGGCGACAAGTGCGGTCGGCGGATCGGCGCTCACAGCTTGCATGGCTTCCTACTGCCATGCTGCGCCCCAACGCTCACCGGCTCACGCCGCGAGTTCTGTTTCCCCGAAGCGGGCGCGCCGGATGCTCCAGCGGATGAGATCGATGCCGGCTAACCAGTCATATTGAGGGTTTCCCCAGCCAGCTCGTACCCTTGGTGTGACAGCAGCGCATGCATCGCTTGATTTGCCTTCGGCACTCCCGGCCACAGATAGTTAGGCGCGAGATTGCCCACCCGCAGCTCGTGTACGCCGATGGCTTGCAGCCGCTGTTCTAGCTCATTTAGCAAGTGAGCGCCGATCCCCCGGCGCTGCATAGCTGGATCAACGACTAACAAGCGCGACCCGCCTGCCAGTAGTTCGTCATACCAGCGCACACTGCCTAGCGCCACACTGATCAGGCGCTGACCGTTCCACGCTGCCAAATGCAAGTCAGGCCGCGCATTGGGTTCAGTGTTCAACAACCGTCTGATCAGCCGGTCATCAACGGGATCGCTCAGGCTCCGCTGCGCCAATGTAGAGAACGCGCGCGTAATCGCTCGCTGACAGCTCGCGTATCTGAACCTTCATCGCTGCCCACGAAACTTTTCGCCGCGCACTACTTGGACATCAGTCGTATACGCGATCACGGCGAAGTGCGGGAAATAGGCCGCGGCCAGATGTTGCAGAATTTTATCGGCTACTTCCGGCGCGACCAGCGTTTCGATCCGCAGGCTTTTCCCTTCCCACTCGCTAGCATGCACGCCTCGCGTCCCCTCGCCGCGTACCTCGCCGACGGAGTAGCCGCGCGCGCCGAGCTGCTGCAGGTCGTGCAAGATGCGCTCTTCCAGAATTGCTTCGGAGATGATAGTGACAAGTTTGATGGTGGTTAACTCCATAATGCTCATCCTTCCTCATGCTCCGCCGGTGATCCATGTTGCCAGCGTATAGTAGAGGGGTAGCCCAATCGCAAGGTTAAATGGGAAGGTGATACCGAGCGCCGCAGTCAGATAGAAGCCAGGGTTGGCTTGCGGCAAAGCGATGCGCACCGCCGCCGGCGCCGCAATATACGAGGCGCTGGCGGCTAAGACTCCCAAAATCGTACTACCGCCGAGCGAGAGACCGGCGAGATGTCCGAGCCAGACTCCAAGTGCCCCGTTGATAATTGGCATGATAATCGCAAAGCCGAGCAGAAACAAGCCCGCCGTCGGCAAATCGCGGAACCGGCGCGCCGCGACCATGCCCAATTCCAACAGAAAGAAGGTCAATGCCCCTTTGAAAAGACCGACAAACAGCGGCGCCACCTCTTTGCCGCCGCGTGGGCCGGCCAGCCAGCCAATCACCATGCCGCCGACGAGGAGCAAGATGCTCTTGCTGGTGAGCAATTCGCGCACGGCAGCCTTCCAGTCGCTGCCTTGCTGCCCGCCCGCCATTTGCGCAATCAGCAGCGCAATCACGATCGCCGGCACCTCGAGAATCGCTACCAGCGCCGGCATAAATCCTTCGTACTGGACCCCAATTGTGTCAAGAAATGTCTGTGATGCGGCGAACGTCACCGCCGACACCGAGCCGTAGTGCGCTGCTAGCGCTGCCGAATCGGCGATGCTCAACTTTCCGATCCGGCGGGCAACAGCATAAGCAATCAGCGGGATGACCACGCCTAAGATCAATGTGGCCAACGCTGGCGCCCAAAAGGCGGCTAGACTTGTTTCAGCCAGCGCTATGCCGCCTTTGAGGCCGATCGCAAACAAGAGGTAGATTGACAAGGTTGTGTACAGTTCATCGGGCAGCTTCAGGTCACTATGCACCAACGTAGCAATGACTCCCAACGCGAATGCCAACACCATCGGCGAGAGCAGATTGATCTGCATCAGTTCAAGAATAGCCATACCCTTCCCTTGTGCAAGCGCGCTTTTGCCTATAGTGTATATTCTATCATTTCGCGTAATGGCGTTGACAATGATACAATATCTGCCATCGTTCGTTGTTCTGCACACAAGGAGTTGCACCCTATGGCCGCTACGACGCCGGCATTATCAGAGCGTCTGCCGCTTGCTACTCGTCTTGCCTTCGGCGCCGGCGATCTCGGCCCGGCGATCGCCACGATTGTGGCTTCGTTCTTCCAACTTTATTTCTTGACCACCATTGCCGGATTGCCGCCCGGTTTGGCCGGCGCCGTTCTGTTGATCGTCAAGATTTGGGATGCCGTCAACGATCCGATTATCGGTTGGTTGACCGACAAGACCCAGACCCGTTGGGGCCGGCGGCGGCCATGGTTGCTCTTCGGCGCCGCGCCGTTTGGTATCCTCTTCTTTTTGCAGTGGGTGGTGCCGCCGTTTGAAGTCACCGGCAAGTTTATTTACTATCTGATTATTGCGCTGCTCTTCGATACGGCCTTTACGGTGGTCAATGTCCCCTATACGGCGCTTACACCCGAATTGACCCGTGATTACGATGAACGCACTGCGCTCAATTCCTACCGGTTCGCCTTTAGCATTGGCGGTAGCTTGCTCGGCGGGATTTTGCACCAGATTATCGTTGGCCAGTTTGCTGATCAGCAGATCGGTTATCTGGTATCTGGCGCGGTTGTAGGCTTATTGATCGCAGTGCCCTTTCTCTGGTGCTTCCTTGGCACCCGCGAACGCTACGAGCCGGAACCCGGCGCCGAAGAACTTAGCCTGCCCGATCAAATTCGCTATGTGTTCAAGAATCGCCCGTTTCTCTTCGTGGTTGGCATCTATATGTTTTCGTGGCTGGCGGTGCAGGTCACGTCGAGCGTGTTGACCTTCTTTATCGTCTTTTGGCTGGGCAGCGTGCCGCAATTCCCGGCTTCTGCCTTTGGCCTCACGTTTGCCAGCGCCAACGATCTGATCCCGATTATGCTCTTTGCCGTGCAAGGCTCGGCGCTAGTCTTTCTGTTTGTGTGGAGCGCCGTCAGCCGCCGGATCGGCAAGAAGGCGGTCTATATGATCGGCAGTCTGATCTGGATTGGCGTGCAAGCGTTTCTCTTTTTTCTCCAACCCGAACAGATTGCGTTAGCGATGGTGCTTGGCGTAGTGGCTGGGGCCGGCGTGGCCACTGCTTACCTCATTCCGTGGAGCATGATGCCCGATGTGATCGAGCTCGATGAATTAGAGACCGGCCAGCGTCGCGAGGGGATGTTTTACGGGTTTATGGTGCTGCTGCAAAAGATGGGGTTGGCGCTGGGTCTATTTTTGGTCGGTCTGGCCCTGCAAGTTGCCGGCTTCAACGAAAATCTGCCGCCCGGCCAGCAGCCGGAAAGTGCGTTGTTGGCGATCCGCCTGCTGATTGGCCCACTGCCGACGGTGATCTTGATCTGCGGCATGATCTTGACCGCGTTCTATCCGATCACCAAAGCTAGCCATGCTGAGACGCTGGCGCGGCTGGCGGAGCGCCACAACCGAGGCTAAGGCGCAAAGCGAGCAAAGACGCAAAGGGCGCGAAGATCGCAAAGGGATGATAAGGGGAGCGGCAGTGGCGTGGGTGGCTCTATTGGTGCGGCTAGTCCGCCTGCATCTATCACGCCGCCCGCAGATCCCGGTAAAACGACCAACTTCTCTCTTGTCCACCCTCCAAAACCTCTGCGTCCTTTGCGCTCTCTGCGCCTTTGCGTTAAGCGTTCTCTGCGTTCTTAGCGTTCTTGGCGCCTTTACGGAGCCGGACATCCGTCCGGCTCTACAGCGCCTTTGCGTCACCGGCTGCGCGTCACCCCAATTCGTGGGCACACGTCGCGGATCGGGCAAATACTGCACTTCGGCGACGTGGGGTGGCAGATGTTTTGGCCCAACGTCACTAACAGCCGGTTGATCGGGATCCAATACTGTTGCGGCAGTGTGGCCCGCAGCGCCATTTCGGTCTCTTCCGGGGTGCGGGTCTGCACGTACCCCCACCGGTTGCAGATGCGGTGGACGTGAATGTCAACGCAGATGCCGGGTAGGCCAAAGCCGGCGGTCACCACCAGATTGGCCGTCTTGCGGCCCACGCCGGGCAGCTTGAGCAGTTCATCAAGGTCAGACGGCACTTCGCCATTGTACTTTTCCAGCAGAATCCGGCAGATAGCGACAATCTGGCGCGCTTTGACCCGGTAAAAGCCGACCGGATAGATCAGTTCAGCAATGCGCTCTTCACCGATCTCCAGCATCGCGGCTGGCGTATCGGCAACCGCAAACAAGCGCGGCGCCACCACGGCGGTCAGCGTGTCTTTGGTGCGCAGGCTGAGGATGGTGGCAATCAAAATGCGGAATGGCGTCTGGCTCACTTCCCCCATCTGGTCAATCAGCGGGAGCGTAAACTTGGCCAGTTCGCGTTCCAGCGTCTCTAACACCTGCTCGATTGGGAACTGCGTCGCCGTCACAAAACCTCCTCTTCCTCCTAGCCAACTGCGCTGGCGTGCCGTATGATGATACTCGAACTCATTGGCGCAAGGCAACCTGTGGCGCGTGGGGCGCCAGTTTCATTCACCTATAGGAGCGCGTTCGTGAACAAACGCTGGTTGATTTGGTGGATAGCCTTCCTATTGCTCGCGTCCTGCGCTCCTGCGCCACCCACGCCAGTGCCTTCGCCCACGACCACGCCTGCGGCAGAGTTGCCAACCGCTGTCACCAACTTGCCCTCGCCAGAGCTGCCGACTGCTATCCCCACGCTGCCGCTGGCCACGGCAACAGTAGCAGTAGCATCACCTACGCCTGTCCCTGCCGTTACCCTCCCCGCCCCGGTCTATGTGATCCAAAACGGTCAGGTCATGCGTCTCGAACCCGATGGCAACCGCCTCGTCCAAATCACCTACGAACCGCAGCCGGTGCGTGAGCTGAGCGTCGCCGAGAACGGGACGCTGGCCTACCTCACCGGCGATGAACTGGTTGTCCTTGATGGCGCTGGCCGGCGGATGCTCGTGAGTGAACGGGCTATCAGCCATCCCCGCATTTCGCCGGATGGTCAATATGTCGTCTACCATCTCACCGATCCGGCCCCCGGTTTGATCATCGGGCAGGATGATTCGCCGAGCGGTGTATACTTCAGTGATATCACTGGCGGGCGGCCTAGCTTGGGGCTTGCCGATGATCCTGAGCCGGCGGAACCAGATTTCGCCAATCCGGCGTGGCGCTATCTACCGGTTGCGTGGTCGCCTGACGGCGTGCAGCTCTTGCTGTTCGCAGTGATGCTCCCGGAAATGGGTATACCCGGCGGTGAAGTGGTGATTATCGGGCCGGCAGACGAGCCAGTGCGCGCCTTTAGTTGTTGCGAAGAGGAGCTGTGGAGCGTTGATAGCCGCGAGATAACGGTGGCCGGCGGCGGCCCCGGCCCTGATATCCGGTTTGGCCTCTACCGGATCGACGCTATTAGCGGTGAGGAATTCGCAGTTCTAGAGAGCAGCGAAACAGCGATCCCGTTGGTGCGCGCGCCGCAACGGCTGGCCGATGGCGTGATCTATGCGTTTGTAGAGATGGCGACGGCCAGCAAGTATAGCTGGGACTACCCCTTCCGCCCGCAGATGGTGCAGGTCAGTGATGATGGCGTGATCACACCGCTGCGCCCAGAACAATTTGACGAACCGGTGCTGGTCTTGTGGGATCGGCAGGGGCAGGGCGCGTTGGTGCGCTTTGCCGATAGTGAGTCGTTAGTCTGGTTGCCGGCTGATCCGGCGCTGCCGCCGCTCGTCACTGCTGCCGCCGGGTTTGCCTTCACGTGGGTGCCGGCGGCGGATCTGGCAGCGCGTGATTGCGCGCTCTTCTCCCCGCTGAACCCGCAAGCGGCGGCAG
>NZ_DAOTWH010000274.1:0-2861 GCF_034435895.1 Chloroflexus sp. | reverse complement strand
CCAGCGCGAGCGAGACCCTCGCGCAGACGGCGGCTGCCCGGCCCGATCGGGCCGCCCGGCTTGCCACAGCAATGCGCGCCATCAGCAACGCCTTTGATCCGCTGTACACGCCGGCGGTGATCACCGAACAGATGGGCCGCCTGCTCGACGCCATTGGGGTGGCGCTGGTTGAAGGCGCATCGATTGATCGCCCGCACGCCTATTTCTGGACTGCGCCGGGAGAAGCGGGTGAGCAGGCGCTGGCGCTCTTGCAAACGGCGGTGCGTGATCCGGTCGCGTTAGCATGGCGTTCGTGCCCTGAACCGTTTGTTCACATGCCGCATCTGCTGCCACAACTGGCCGGATTTCCGCTGCCTGATATTGGCGGCATCATACTGGTGACGCGCCAATCCCAAGCATGGCCGGCGACTGAGCAGCAATGCGGCGCGACGTTAGCGGCGCACGGCGCGGCGATGCTGCGCTACGCCCGGCTCTACACCGACTTGCAAGCCTATGCCGCCCAAACCGAGATCATGAACTCGCTGGTCTTTTTCCTCAGCACCCTGCTCGATCCGGTGCGGCAACTTGACGCGGTTATCCAGCACATCCTTGCTCTCACCCGGCTCGATGCCGGCTTGATCGCGCTGAAAGAAGACCAGCGCCTCACCGTTGCCGGCCCGCCGCAGAGCGCCATCGATCAGGCGCAGATGGCAACCCTAATCGAGACCGTCTTTGCTACTGGCCAGCCAGTGTGGCTCTGCCGGCGCCACGCCGCACCCGAACCGCTGCCGTGGCCGTTAGCCGATTTTTGCGATCTGGTTGCGCTGCCGCTGGTGGTGAATGCCACCAGCGCCGGCGTGCTGGTGATCGGCAGCCGCGCTCACCGCCATATCAGCGGCGAAGATTTGAGCCTGTTGCTCACCATCGCGCAACAATTGGGGTTGGCGCTGAGCAATGCGCGTCTGCGGCAAATGGCAAGCGAGAACGAAGCCTTGCGGCAAGCCAACCAGCTCAAGAGCGCCTTTCTCGCTAGCGTCTCGCACGATCTACGCTCGCCGCTAACCGCCATCCGCGCCTCGGTTGAGGATCTGCTCGACCGCCAGCACGCTGTGTCAGTAACGGAAAACCGGGCCTTGCTGTGCAATATCGCCCACGAAACCGCCCGTCTCAGCCGGTTTGTCGATCAACTGCTCGATCTGTCGCGGATCGAAGCCGGCGCCTTGCCAATCGACCGCGAGTGGGTTGAGCTGGCGGTACTGGTGAAGGATGTGGTGACGAGTTTTGGCCAGCACGATCCGGCGTGCCGCATCGAAACCTTCATCTCGCCAACCTTGCCGCTGCTCTACATTGATCCGATCTTGCTGGCGCAGGTGCTGTGGAATCTGATCGAAAATGCGCACAACTATGGCCCGCCAACGGGGCCGGTCACGGTTGAAGCCTTCTGCACCGGCACCCAGTTAGTGATCAGCGTCGGCGATCGCGGGCCGGGGATTCCGCCAGCCGAACGGCAGCGCATCTTTGACCGGTTCTACCGGCTCGAACGCGACCGGCGCAGCCATCGCAGCGGCAGCGGGCTAGGGCTAGCCATCTGCCACGGTATTGTCACCGCCCATGGCGGCAAGATTTGGGTTGACGACCGGCCGGGGGGCGGGAGCGTGTTCCGGATCGTGTTACCGCTGGCGAGCGACGAACCGCCAGCGTGGCTGGATGAGGACGGGTCAGCATGAAACAGCGCATTCTGATTGTCGATGACGATCCGGGGATTGTCGCCGCGATCACACCGGCGCTGCGGGCGCAAGGCTACGAGGTGGTCGCCGCTCACGACGGCGAAACGGCGCTGGCGGCGTTCCGGCAGGTGGAGCCGCATCTGGTGCTGCTTGATTTGGTGATGCCGAAACTAGGCGGGATTGGCGTCTGCCAGCAGATTCGCCAGCAGAGCGCGACACCGATCATTGTAGTGAGCGTCAAAGGCGCGGAAGCCGATATTGTCACTGCGCTCGACAACGGGGCCGATGATTATCTGGTCAAACCCTTCCGGCTGAGCGAATTGCTGGCCCGGATTCGGGCCGTGTTGCGGCGCGGCCGCACCCCGCAGCCGCTGATCGAATGCGCCGATCTGGTGATCGACACCACCCGGCGGATCGTCTTGCGGCAAGGCCAACCGGTGAGCTTAACCCCGATCGAGTACGCCGTGCTGGCCGAACTGGTAGCGCACCGCAACGGCGTGGTCACGGCCCGCCAAATTGTGCAGCGGGTGTGGGGGCCGCAGTACGCCGATGCGACCGATTACGTCAAAGGCGTCATCCGGCGGCTGCGGGTCAAGCTCGAACTCGATCCCGCCCACCCGCGCTACATCATCACCGAACCACACGTCGGCTACCGGTTCAACGACGCCTCCGGCGCGGTATCGTCGCCATCGTAACGGTAGGGACATTGCGCTGCAATGTCCTATTGCGGCGCAATGTCCCTCCCTTACGGAATCGCAACCCGCCCCCACCATTTAACGCCCACCGTACTCGTTGCGAACACGAGCATCGTCCATCACCCACGCACCCACCAAGCCAACGCAAGGCGCGCTCTCGGCGTGCGACACCACCCGCTCAGGCTACTGACATGCCTAGCTTTGCCATAGTATGATTTGGATGCAATACGTTATTTTTTTCACAGCGAAGGAGGGATCTTCACTATAGCGAAACAATCTACGATGCCATGTATGCAAATCGGCAAGACTTTATCTAGCAACGCAACAACTACTAGCCTTTGCCCCTGTCATCGTGTTGTAATAATGTTGTAAGATAGAGATCTGTCATATGCGCATCCGAACCGCAATCATCGCCTTGATCGCTACGCTCGGTCCCCTCCTCAGCAGTATGCGCACCGCT
>NZ_DAOTWH010000273.1:0-10113 GCF_034435895.1 Chloroflexus sp. | reverse complement strand
CAGGCGGGGTGCGTGCGATGCCGGCGGCGCGCAAGCTCGCCCAAGAGCACGGGATTGATCTTCATACGCTGACCGGCAGCGGCCCCGGCGGCGCGATCATCAAAGAGGACGTCGAGCGCGCGATTGCTGCGCGCGCTGCGCCGGCGCAGCCGTTGCAGCGGGTGCAATTCTATAGCGCTGGCTATCGTCTCGACGGCTTGCTCTACACGCCGCGCGGTCTGCCGGCAGGTGAGCGGCGGCCCGGCGTGGTTTTGCTGGTTGGCTACACCTACCTCAAGACGATGGTCATGCCCGATATTGCCAAGGTCTTGAACGCCGCCGGCTATGTGGCGCTGGTCTTTGACTATCGCGGCTTTGGCGAGAGCGAAGGCCCGCGCGGTCGCTTGTTGCCGCTCGAACAGGTGGCCGATGCGCGGGCCGCGCTGACCTTCCTCAGCGAGCAGCCTGCCGTTGATCCTGATCGCTTGGCAGTAGTGGGAATCAGCCTCGGCGGCGCGCATGCGATCACTACTGCCGCGGTTGATGAGCGGGTCAAAGCGGCGGTGGCGCTCGAACCGCCGGGCAACGGTGCGCGCTGGCTGCGCAGCTTGCGCCGCCATTGGGAATGGACGCAATTTCTTGCCCGTTTGGACGAAGACCGTCGCCAGCGCGTGCGCACTGGCGTCTCGGCCACCGTCGATCCGTTGGAGATTGTGCTGCCTGATCCTGATTCGCAGGCGTTTCTCGATCAGGTCAGCGCCGAGTTCCCGCAGATGAAGGTGTCGGTGCCGCTGGAAAGCGCCGAGGCGTTGATCGAGTATGCGCCCGAAGAGGTCGCCGATCAGATTGCCCCGCGCCCGCTGCTGATCATCCACGGCGACCGCGACCAGTTGGTGCCATTGGCGGAAGCGCAGGCGATCGCCGACAACGCCGGTGATACTTGCCGGTTAGAGGTGGTACCCGGGATGACCCATTTCAACTGGGTATTGCCGGGCAGTCCCGGATTTACCCGCGTGACCGATAGCATAGTTGCGTTTTTGCGTGAGACGATGCCGGTTACGGTGTGACGTAGAGCCGCACGGCCGTGCGTTTGTGCGAAGCCGCAGAACCGTAGAGCCGCACAGCCGTGCGGCTCCGTGCGGCCCAATCATTGTGGAGCGCGGAATCGATCGATCCTGCGATAATGTTGTTATGATCACAGCCGGCATCATCGCCAACCCAGCCTCAGGCAAAGACATCCGGCGTCTCGTTGCCCACGGGTCGGTCTTCGATAACGAAGAGAAGGTCAGTATCGTCAAACGAGTGTTGCTGGGTCTCGAAGCGACCGGTGTGCAGCGGGTCTGGATCATGCCCGATCGCTTCGGGATTGGCCTCAAGGCGCTCGACAACTTGCCGTTGCAGATCGAGGCCACCTTGCTCGATATGCCGGCGTGGTTCACTCCCGACGACTCGCGGCGGGCAGCGCAACTGCTGGCCGAGCGTGGCGTTGGCTGCATTGTGACGCTTGGCGGCGACGGCACCAACCGCTTGGTGGCGAAGGGGTGCGGTGAGGCGCCGCTGATGCCGATCTCAACCGGCACCAACAACGTCTTTCCGATGATGATCGAAGCCACCACTGCCGGCCTCGCCGCCGGCTTGGTGGCGCGCGGCTGCGCCGAGGCGGCGGTGACGCGCGCGCCGCGGATTGATGTCTACCGCCTAAGCGCCGATCAAACCGGGGAGGGTCTGCCTGATGGCTCGTCACCTGACGACATTGCCTTAGTTGATGTCGCAGTGTACGACGAGCGGTTTGTCGCCTCGCGCGCGATCTGGGACAGCACGCGGATTAGCGATCTCGTCCTCACGCGCGCCGAGCCGGGCAATATCGGGTTGTCGTCAATTGGGGCCAATTTTCTGGCCGGCAACTATCCGCCGGGTCACGGCTTGTGCCTGCATCTGGCGGCGAGCGGCCAACCGGTGCGGGCGCCGGTCGCGCCGGGGTTGATGCAGACGGTGTATGTTGCGGCGCACCGGGTGCTGGCTCCCGGCGATGTGGTGCGGGTGCGGCGCGAACGTCCGGCGGTTTTGGCCTTCGATGGCGAACGCGAATTGGAATTGCGGGCCGGCGATTGGGCGGTATTGCGCCTGAATCCTGCCGGCCCGCGGGTGATCGATCCGCGACGGGCGATTGCGGTGGCGGCGGGGGCCGGGTTTTTTACGGTGGTGTAGAGACGCACGGCCGTGCGTCTCTACACCGCCGTTGCCGTATCAATCCAACCGTTCAAAAATCCCTGCCGCACCCATCCCGCCGCCGATACACATCGTCACCATCCCGTACCGGCCACTGCGCCGCTCCAGTTCATCGAGAATCTGCACGGTCAATTTCGCGCCGGTGCAGCCGAGCGGGTGGCCGAGCGCAATCGCGCCGCCGTTCACGTTGACTCGCTCTTCGTCGAGACCGAGCTGGCGGATGACGGCAATGGCTTGCGCGGCAAACGCCTCGTTCAGCTCGATCAGATCAATGTCGGCCAGTGTCAACCCAGCTTGCTTCAGCGCCTTGGGAATTGCCACTACCGGCCCGATCCCCATCACCTCTGGCTCGACGCCACCCACTGCAAAGCTCACAAAGCGCGCTCGCGGCTTCAGCCCCAGTTCAGCCGCTTTCTCGGCGCTCATCACCACCACCGCCGCTGCGCCATCGCTCGTCTGCGACGAATTGCCGGCAGTGACCGTCCCTTCGGCGGCGAAGACTGGCTTCAACTTCGCCAACGCCTCTGCTGAGGTGTCGGCGCGCGGGCCTTCGTCGCGGTCGAAGATTTGCACCCGCCGCCGGGGTTGGCCATCCGGCCCCGGCTCAACCAGCTCAACCTCAACCGGCACGATGCTGCGGTCGAACAGACCGGCGGCCTGCGCCGCCAACGCGCGCTGGTGTGAACGCAGCGCGAAGGCGTCTTGATCGGCCCGGCTGATCTCGAACCGGCGGGCAACGTTCTCGGCAGTCAAGCCCATGCCTAAGTAGACCGCCGGATCGTGCTGGGCTAAATAGGGGTTGGGCGAGAATTTATTGCCGCTCATCGGCACCATGCTCATACTTTCGGTACCGCCGGCGACCACTATCTCGTTCTGGCCGGCCATAATCTGGTAGGCGGCCATCGCAATCGTCTGCAAGCCCGACGAACAGAAGCGATTGACCGTCACCCCGCAGACGCTATCGGGCAGACCGGCGCGCTGCGCGGCGACGCGGGCCACATTCAACCCCTGCTCGCCTTCGGGCATCGCGCAACCCATAATCACGTCCTCGACCAACCCCGGCTCGATCCCGGCCCGCTCAATCGCCGCTTTAATCACAATCGCCGCTAAGTCATCGGGGCGCACCGTGCGCAATGCGCCGCGTCCGGCTTTGCCGACTGCCGTGCGAACCCCGGAAACAATCACTGCTTCTCGCATCGCGATAACTCCTTTGTTATACGAGTAACGCCAAGGCGCAACGTGTGTTCAACGCCAAGCCGCAAAGTTCGCTAAGAACGCAAAGATATCTGATGGGTCTGCTCCCCAGCGCGCTGATGCCAAACCATAGGAAACACCTTTGCGTCCTCTGCGGAGCCGGACAGCCGTCCAGCTCTACTTGCGCCTTTGCGTTTCCCATCCTCTGCGTCTTTGCCCCCTCTGCGCCTTTAGTTCCGGAGCGGCTTGCCATGTTCGAGCATATGGCGGGCGCGGGCTTGGGTGCGCTCGTCCTTCAACAGCTCGATCACCGTCGTCCGTTCAAGGTTGTGCATATACCCGTCGTCAACCCACTGCGCGCTGCTCAGTTCGCCGCCGCACAAGACATACGCCAGCTTCTCGGCCAGCACCGCATCGTAGGGGGTGGCAAAGCCGCCTTCGCGCATCTGGTAGATTGCAATGCGCGCCGCTGCCAACACGTCGCGGCCAAGGGCATAGCACGGTTTGGCAGTGATCTGCGGCGTATACCCATCGGCCACCAGCCGCAGCACTTCGCGCTTAGCCTCGCCGATCAGATAGTCAGGGTTGAAGACGATCCGGTCAGTCGGGCGCAGCAGACCCAACTCCTTCGCTTCGTGGGCGCTGGTGGCGACCTTCGCCAACGCAATCGTCTCGAACACCTGCTGGAAGGCTTTCAGCGTGTCGTTGCCGCTCCGCGCCGCCGCAGCGATAATTCGCCGGTTCATCTCGGTGCAGCCGCCCCACGCCGGGATCACCCCAACGCCAAACTCAACGAATCCCATGTAGGTCTCGGCGGCAGCCACTGACGCCGCGCTGTGCATCGACAACTCAACCCCGCCTCCCAGCGTCTGGCCGAACGGCGCGCTGACAATCGGCTTGGCGCTGTCGCGCATACGGCGGAAGGTCTGTTGCACCAGCGCCGCATACTCGTCGATGTCGTCCCACGCGCCGGCCATCACCGCCGCACCTACGTCGTTCAGATCGAGGCCCGCCGAGAAGCGCGGGCCTTGATTGCCGACGACTATGCCGATCCACGGCCCCTGCTCAAGTTCATCGAGCGCCTTGATCAGCATCTCAACCGCTTGCCCGCCGATGGTGTTGGCCTTCGAGTGCAGCTCGTAGCAGAGCACGCCATCGCCGAGATCGATCACGCTAGCGCTCTCATTGCCAAACAGCTCGCGTCCAGCAGCCTTGAGCGCAGCCAGATCGATGGCGCGCGGATCGCGCGCGATGGGTTCGAGTTGGCCGGTCGCGACATTGTATGCTGCCGGCACGCCATCCAGCTCGCCGTAGAAATGGCCTTCAGCCGCGATAAGCTGATCGACCCACGCCGGCAGACTCTCGCCAAAAGCGCGCATACGCGCCGCCGTTTCAGCGATGCCCATCGCCTGCCAAAGCTGGAATGGCCCCATGTCGTGGGCAAATCCCCAGCGCATCGCGTTATCAACATCGGCCACGCTATCGGCAATTTCGGGCAGGCGGCGGGCGGCATACGCCATCATCGGGTAGATCGCTGCCGCTACCAGCTTCGCGCCGCGATCACCGGTTTCGGCCCGGTCAAGGATAAAACGCAGCCGGTCGGGCAGCGGTTTGATCCTGCGCGTCGAGGCGATAAGTTCATCAACCGCAGCGGCGCCTTGCGGCGGCACATACTCGAGCGTCTGCAAATCGAGCGGCCAAAACTCGCGCTTGCCGTCGCGCTTGCCCTCTTTGTAGAAGCCTTGGCCAACCTTCTTGCCCAGTTTGCCGGCGGCGACCAGCCGCTGCAATAGATCGTTGTGCCGGTAGACCTCGCGGCTCTCATCATCGGGAATCGCGTCGTACAGATTCCCGGCCACGTATGCCATCACGTCGATCCCGACCTGATCGAGCAAGCGGAAGCTGGCTGTATTAGGCCTCCCAATCAGCGGGCCGGTCAGCGCATCGACCTCTTCCACCTGATAGCCATGTTCGAGCGCGAAATTGAGCAGCACCTGCCCCGCATACACAAAGATGCGGTTGCCAATAAAGTTGGGCCGGTCTTTGCAGATCACCACCCCCTTGCCCAGCCGCTCTTCGGCGAAGCGGCGGAAGGCAGCGACCACCGCCGGATCGGCCTCGTCACCGGGAATGATTTCGAGCAGGCGCAGATAACGGGGCGGATTGAAGAAGTGGCTGCCGAAGAAGTGGCGGCGAAAGGCTTCGCTGCGGCCTTCGGCGATGATCCGGATCGGGATGCCGGAGGTGTTGGTGGTGACGATCGCGTTCGGCTTCCGCACCTCCTCCAGCCGCGCCATCAACGCCTGCTTGGGGCCAATCTGCTCGACAATCGCCTCAACGATCCAATCGCATTCAGCCAGCCGGGGAAAATCGTCTTCGGTATTACCCAGCGTAATCAGTTCGGCGCTGCGCTCGCTGTAGAGATTGGATGGGCGCGCCTTGCGCATGCGTTCAAACCCCTGCTGCACAATCCGGTTGCGCACCTGCGGATGGCTGAGGGTCAAGCCTTTGGCCTCCTCCTCGGCGGTGAGAGAGTCCGGCGGCACATCGAGCAACAACACCGGAATGCCAGTACCGGCCACCAGCGCGGCGATCGCGGCCCCCATCGTTCCGGCGCCGATCACGCCAACCCGCTTGATCTGATAAGTCATTGGGTCCTCCTTGACCATGTCTCTCCGTTGCGGACTCTCGTGCGCTTGTCACGCGGTTGTATATTCATAACCGTGTGTTTAGACGCACTGCGTCATGGGATAAGCATATCATACCACAAGTTGCGCGAATTGGGGAAGGGGATTCGTCGTTTGCCCGATGCGTCTGCCCGGTGAGCCGAGCGTTGGCGATCGGTGCCCCGTTTGACGCCCGTTACCCTTATTGCTACAATGTTAAGTGATCTACTTGACTATGGAGGCAACGATGCGCATCTCGAGCAAAGGCGACTACGGGTTGCGCGCGCTATTTGATTTGGCGCAGCGCTATGGCGAGGGGCCGATCCAGAGCGAGGCTATCGCTGGCCGGCAGGGGATTCCGGTCAATTACCTCAACCAACTGCTGATCACGCTGCGCCGGGCCGGTTTGGTTGAGAGCTTGCGCGGGCCGCAAGGCGGCCATCTGCTGGCCCGCTCACCCGAAACGATCACGTTGCTCGAGGCGCTGACGGTGCTGGAAGGGTCGATCTTGCCGGCGGAAGGCGGGCGCGACGATTTGCAACCCACCGAACCGCTCGATCGGGCGCTGATCGATGAGGTGTGGAGCGAGCTGCGCGCAACGATCGAACGCCGGCTGGCTTCAATCACGCTCGATGATCTCTGCCAGCGCAAACGCAGCCGCGATGGGGCGGTAATGTATTATATCTAAACGCAAAGACGCAAAGTTCGCCACGATCGCAAAGATATATGATGGTTTATGCCCACGCGCACGTGATCCAAACCAGAGAAAAACCTTCGCGCCCTTTGCGTCCTTCGCGCTGCGGGTCCTGCTTCAGCCGGATGCGACCCATGGATGCTCATCAGAGAAAAACCTTCGCGCCTTTTGCGTTTTACCTTAAGACGCAAAGTGCCTTCAACGCAAAGTTTGCCACGATCGCCAAGGATGGAATGATGGTTCTGTGCCCAAGCGCACGTGCGCCAACCATAGAAAAACCTTTGCGTCATCGGCGATCTTCGCGTCTTTGCGTTTTACCATCCCTGCGCCTTTGCTTCCTCTGCGCCTTTACAGGATCAACCCCACGCTCTCCATCCAAAACCGCAGCCACGACATCGCCCCTGCAATCACTAACGTCGGAATGAGCGCAATCGTCGCCGGGCCAGCCAGTTGGCGGATGCTGGTCACTTTGCCTTCGTAACCCATAAACAGGCTGGTCAGCAACAAACAGACCAAATAGAGCACGCCGAGAATGCCGAAGAAGGCCAAAAACGCCAGCGGCCAGAAGGTGACGCCGAGGTTGCCGTAGATGGCAGCGAGCGCCAGCAGGTCAATGACGATAATGCCGAGCAACTGCCCCCAGTTGGCGAAGACCGGCTGCTGCGGATCGACATTCTGGCGCAGGGTGTTGTTGAGCACAATGTGTAGCGCGGCGGCAATCGTGATGCCCATACCCATGCCGGTCAGCGTGCGCAAGAAGTTATCAGGCGGGTACCAGTTGGGCAGCCCTAGATCGAGGAAGAGCGAATTGAAGCCGTCAACTGCCATAATCCCCACGAAAGCCACCAGCGTCAGCGAAATCGGCCACGGCGGAATCGTGCCGGCTCTCCCACGCCCGATTGCGTACAGATAAAGGAAGGTGAGCATAAAGCTCAGGTAAATGCCGCTGTTGCGCGCGCAGAGCGGAAATTGCAACCCACCGACGAAGATGTTGTGCTGTTGGGCGCAGATACCATGCACGACCGCGTACATCTTCCATTCCAGCGGCATACCGGGGCTGAAGAGTAGGGCCACCAGCAGCGCGCTGATGCTGCCAAGAAAGATCGGCCCCCATGGGATAGGCCGCTTCCCGGCCTCCTTCCGCGCCGCAATCCGCTCTTGCGCCAAGCGGAGAATCTCATCAGGAGAACGTTCGCTCATCGTACCTCCGCTAATCGCTCGGCCAGCCGCGCGGCGGTTAACGCGCCGAGATGGCGGGCGGCGATGGTGCCATCGCGATTAATAAAGAAGGTGGTCGGCAGGTTGATCACGCCGTACCGCTCGCCAATCGCGCCGTCGCGGTCGGTGATGAGCGGGAAGCTGACCCCTACTTTCGGCGCGAAGGCAGCGATCGCTTCGGGCGACTCATTGCGGTTGACCGCCAGAATCACTAGATCGGGGTTAGCGCGGCGGGCTGCCTCTAGTTCCGGCATCTCTTCGACGCAGGGCAAGCACCACGTGGCCCAAAAGTTGACGATCACCGGCTTGCCGCGTAAATCGCTCAATTTGTAGGTGCCATCGGTCAGTTTGTAGCTGAAATCGGGCGCTTTCTCGCCGGGAATGGCGGCCCAATCCGGTTTGGTGTCGATCAGTGTGCTTTCCGAGGCGATTGGCGTCTCGCCAACCACCAGCGGCTGGCTGGCCTGCGGCGCGCCAGTGCAGGCGACAAGGACAAAGATGAAGCTGAAGAAGATAATAGCGTGTCTCATAGTCTCATTCTACCATGGGTACAATCAGTTGCCATGTTGAGCGCAGCGGGTCACGTGCTCGCGCTGCGTTCCTCTGACCACTCTGCGATGCTCGAAACGGGCCAATTGCGCTGGCGTCGCTTCCAGCGGTATAATGCTTCGCCGATAATCATGTCCGACCGCCAGCGATGGTCTTATGTCTCTATCATACCGCATTCGCCAATTTCGCAACGCCTTGCGCGCCAATGTTTCACCCGCCGAATACGAGCTGGTTGCGCACGTGCTGACCCCAGCCGAACAACAATTGTTTTGGCAGATGCCGCTCTACGACCAGCGGCACTGTCTCGATGTCTACCAGACGCTGGTCGCCGCCGGCGAGCGTGATGAGTTGTTGTTGCGCGCGGCACTTTACCATGATTGCGGCAAGGTTGATGACGCGGGCCGCCCGCTGGCGCTCGGCTGGTATGTGCTGGCGACAATCCTCAAGCGCTGGTCGGCCCTTTATCTGATGGCCGCCCGGCTCGTGCCGGCGATTGCCATCTATGCCGACCACGCCGCCCGCGGCGCGCGCATGGCTGCTGCCGCCGGTTGCCCGCCGGAAATTGTCGAGACGCTGCGCCATTACCATGATCCGCACCCAACCGGTCGTGCCGCCCGATTGCAGTGGGCCGACGAGCAGAATTAACTCGGCGCACGTTTGTGGCAGCAAATATGCCTTACGAAGTCACCTTGCCCGCTTTTACTGGCCCGCTCGATCTGTTGCTCCGTCTGATCGAACGGGCCGAACTTGATATCACTACCATCGCGCTGGCCCAAGTGGCCGACCAGTATCTGGCCTATGTGCGCGCGCTGGAAGCAGTCGAACCGGACGAGCTAGCCGAGTTTGTGAGTTTGGCTGCTCGTTTGGTGCTAATCAAGTCGCGCGCGCTCTTGCCCCGCTCGCCGATCGTGCCGGCAGCGCCGGTTGATGAGGATGCCGAGCAGTTGGCGGCCCAGCTTGAGTTGTACCGGCGCTTTAAGCAAGCCGCCGAGCTGCTGCGCGTCTGGCACGAGAGCGGGCGTAGCACCTTTGCCCGCGTTGCGTCGCCGCCGCTCACGATCGCTCCGCCCCCGGCCAGCTACCGTGTTGCTGATCTGTTACAGGCGCTGGCCCGCCGTGCGCAGTTGCAATTGCCGCTCGAACCGGAAGAGCGGATGGTGCTGGCGCCCCGCCTGACCGTAGCCGAAGTTGTGGCGCGCATTCGCGCCCGGCTCGAACGCGCGGCGTGGTTCGATTTTAGCGATCTGCTCACCGCGCAGCCGGCTCCCGAAGAGGTGATCGTGTCGTTCTGGGCAATGTTGGAATTGCTCAAGCGACGCGCAATTGTGGTTGAACAGGAGTCGCTGTTCGGCCCAATTCTGATCGGGCGCGGCGAGTCGCCGATCGAGACGAGCGAAGCCGATGAGCGCGAGTTGTAATCAGCGCCGCAATATGCGACAATGCAAATACGTGACAGATCCTTCCCCGGCGGGGGGCGTAAAGGTTGTTAGCAGCGGGCGAGCCGCCCGCGCTCCGTACCGGCAAGGGGGTGCGGGCCGACGCCCGCCATTGGTACACACCACTCCTCCCCCCAGCGGGGGGAGG
>NZ_DAOTWH010000272.1:0-8734 GCF_034435895.1 Chloroflexus sp. | reverse complement strand
CGCCGGTGGCGCCAGCCGAGCTGCCACCGCCGTTGCCGCGCCGAACGCCGGTGGCCGAGGACGATCTGTTGGCGCAGTTGTTGGGTATGCCGCCGGAGAATGAGCATGGAGATCGATCCACGCGCGCGCTTGATTGAGTGGCCGAGCGCAGCGTTAGGTGTTACCGGGCGGATGTATGTCTATGCGCCGCCGGATTACCAGCCAGAGGGGCTGCCGCTGCCGGTGGTCTATTTGCTGCGCGGTCACGAGCGCGAGTGGGTGAACCGGCGCGAAGACGAGAGCCGGTTCGGGAGCGCGATCGATGTCTACGAACGGGTGCGGGCGCGCGGCGAAGTGGGGCCGCTGTTGCTGGCAATGCCCGGCTTGGCGAGCGCCGATAATCGCATTCCCGGCCTGCTGGCCGATTTCGTCGCGCCGGAGCTTACCGATGCTCCCGGTGTGGGCAGTGGTCGCTTCGCCACTTTCTTTTTCGATGAGGTGTTGCCGTTGATGGAACGTGAATTCGGCGCGCACCCGGCGGCGCGGGCCTTGACCGGGTTCTCGCTCGGCGGCTATATGGCGGTCAAAGCGGTGGCGCTGCATCCCGATCTGTTTGTCAGCGTCAGCGCCTACGATGGTTCGTTTCCGTATACCGGCGACGGCGGGCGGGTGGCGCGGCGTTACGATACGCTGCTCAACGCGACGATGTTCGATCCGGCGCTGGGCCGTCCGCGCACCCCGGAAGTGATGCGCGCGCAGAATCCGATCTGTCTGTTGATGCAAGCTAATCGGGCGGCGCTGCGGCGGATTACGTGGATGATCCAGTACGGGCCGGAGCATATTGAGCCGTGGGGGTCGAATTTTTATCGCGGTGAGTATCTCTTGCGCGCACTGGCGACGCTAGGCATCGCGAATGCGGTTCCGGTGGCAGCTCTGCCCGACGGCGCGCATACGTGGGCCGTGGCCGACCGGCATCTCGAACAGGCCTTGCCGTTGCACTATCGGGCGTTTGAACGGGTCTTAGCGCACCGGCTATGAAATCGCCTCCCCGCAATACGATCGAACTCCTTATCCGCCTGCGCTGGCCGTTCGCGGCGGTGGTCGGGTCGCTGTTTGCGCTCACCCGGCTGGTTGAAGATCTTCTGTTTGATGAAGCGATGGGGACACCAACCGGGCGGGCGGTTGACCCGATTGTTTGGGGGTTGCTGGCATTTGCCGCGATTTGGTTGGTGCTCAGTTGGGCGATCCGGCAAGAACAGGAGCGCATCTCGAACGAAGCGCGCATGTTCGAAGCCCTGCGTGAGAGCAATGAACGGCTGGAATTGCTGTATGAAATCAACCAGCGGGTCGCGTCGAGCGCCACCCTCGATGAGATGCTCGATTATGCGATCACGCTGCCGGCTCGCTTGGTTGATGCGGCGGCGGCGACGATTGTGCTGACCGATGAGCAGGGCCAGCCGTATACGGCGCGGGTGACCGGGATCGATGCGGTGATGTTGGAACGGGCGCGGGCTGCGTTTGGTTTGCGCGCCCTACCTACGTCGCCGGCTCAGCCGGCGGTGTTGCGCCCCCAGCAGGCCTGCGGCTGGGCGGCTTGCTTTGTGTTGCCACTAGCCGAGCGCGATGCGCCGCCGATCGGCTGGATTGAGGCGTTCCTCAAAGAGGGTGAAGCAGCGCTGCGCGAAGCGCGCCAGCCGCTGTTGGCGACGGTTGCCAGCGAGTTAGCCGAAGCGGTGGTTAATAGCCGGCGGCGCGATCGTGTGATCGCCAGTGTTGCGGCGGTTGAGCGGGCGATTAGCGCCGAGCGGACCCGAATTGCCCGCGATCTGCACGATGGCGTGGCCCAGTCGCTGGCCTTCATGCGCATGCGGATCAATCTGTGGGAAGATTGGCTGGAACAGGATCCGGCGCGCTTGCGCGAAGAGTTTGCGACCTTCAAAGCGAATCTGCGCGCGCAGATCGAAGAGTTGCGCCGCGCAATCTTCGCTCTGCGCCCGATTGAGATTGGCCAGCTTGGGTTTGCCGGCGCGTTGCGCCGCTTTGTCACCGAGTTTGCCGAACAACACGATTGGGATGTTGAGATTGATCTCACCGACCTGCCGCCCGATCTGCCGCCGGTGCTGGAATTAGCCGCGTTCCGGTTCGTCCAAGAGACGTTGAACAACACGGCCAAACACGCCCAAGCGCGGCGGGTGTGGGTGAAGCTCGGCGTGCGCGATCAAGGGTTGATCATTCACGTGCGTGATGACGGGGTTGGCTTTAATCCCGGCGAAGAGCCGCCGGCGGGCCATCTGGGCCTGCGCCAGATGCGCGAACGGGCAGCGGCGCTCGATGGGCAGGTGACGATTATTTCGCGTCCCGGCGATGGGACTGAGGTGCGGGTGTGGTTGCCGTTGATCTATTCGGCGGTGGCGGTGTCGTAGGGAGTAGAGCGGCGCTCTGCCCGTATAGGCTGGGAGCAGAGCGGCGTGCTACTCGTACTGATGGAACGACGTGCAGCGAGGGGGCAGAGCACCGCTCTGCCCATACGGGCTGGGGGCAGAGCGGCGCTTGGCCCCGCTGAGTGCAACTTTTGACCGATACCGCATTGCGCTGGTGGTAAGGTAAGATACAACCATAGAATATGCCGCCACGCCGGTGTGGTGATCATTGTAGACGAGGAGCTATGACCACGACAACCACTGACCGTCTCCCCATCTTCGAGCAGGTGTTAGCCGGCCTAATGCGCCGTTACCGCGAGCGGGTGCCGGATGTGACCGCTATCGCGCAGGCGATGGTCGCCGAAGGGATTATTGCTTCCCCTGAAGAGATCGAGAATGACCATATCGCCTTCCGCACCATGGGCGTGCCGCAGCTCGGCATTCGCTCGCTCGAGAAGATTTTTCTGCATTACGGGTACGAACGGCGCGACCGCTATCACTTCCCGGCCAAGAAGCTCGCTGCCTTCTGGTACCACCCGCCGCGTCCCGATTTGCCGCGCATCTTCATCTCTGAATTGCGCGTCGGCGATCTATCGCCGGAAGCGGCAGCGATTATTCGCAGCTATACCGATGAAGTGACCGCTGATCCGGTTGATGCGCTCGATTTGGATGATGCTACGCAAGTGGATGACTTCCTGCACCGGCCGCTCTGGCGCTTGCCCACGTGGGCCGATTATCAACGCTTGGCCGCCGAGAGTGAGTATGCCGCGTGGGTCATTTACAACCGCTACTACCTCAATCACTTTACGATCACGGTGCATAACTTGCCCGCCAGCTACAACACCATCGCCGATTTCAACGCCTTCCTTGAACGGCGCGGCTTCAAGCTCAACGATGCCGGCGGCAAGATCAAGGTTAGCCCCGACGGCAAACTGTTGCAGTCGAGCACCGTCGCCGAGCTGATCTGGGCCGAATTTGCCGGCGGCGAGCGCCACCAGATTGCGGGGTCGTATGTGGAGTTTGCCGAACGGCGTCCGCTCGATGCGTTTGCCCATCTGCCGCCGCACGAGCTGCGCCGCGAGCATCGCCGCGAAGGATTTGAGGCCGGCAACGCCGATAAGATCTTCGAGAGCACCTACAGCACCCAAACCGCCAAACGCGCCGAGGAGCATTAAGCAGGTAGGGGCAGAGCGAAGCTCTGCCCCTACCGGTTACGCCATCTGGCTCAATTTCTCTTGCAAAGCCCGGTTCGACGGCTCCACCAAAATCGAACCATCGGGGAAGACGATCGTCGGCACACTCTGATTGCCGTGGTTGACCTTCACCACAAACTCGGCTGCGGCCGGATTGTGTTCGATGTTGATGTAGGTGTACGGCGCGCCGTGCTGGTCAAGCACCCGCTGAGCGCGGCGGCAATCGGGGCACCAGTTGGTGCCGTAGACGACGATAGGTTGCAGCGACATAGCCTCCTCACCAAGTGTATTCCACGAATGAAGCCGCGTGAAGCAGCTTTATCATGAAGTATACCAGTATTTTGCGTTCCTGCTGTCGGTTTACGCCGCGACCGGCTCCTCTTGCGGCACCTGCTTAACGATTTCGATCTCGATGTCGATCGTCACCTCTTCGCCAACCAGCACGCCGCCCGTCTCGAGCGCAACATTCCACGTCAGGCCCCAGTCTTTGCGGTTGATCTTGGTGCTGGCGCTGAAGCCGGCGCTGAGCGTGCCCCACGGCGATTTCGACTGGCCGTTGTACTCGACTTCCAGCGCCACTTCACGGGTGACGCCGCGGATCGTCAAGTCGCCAATGATGCGGCCATGGCTGTCGTCAATGACCTCCACCCGCTTGCTGGCAAACGTGATCGTCGGGTAGTTGGCGACATCGAGGAAGTCGGGTGACATCAGGTGGCCGTCGCGTCGCTCGTCGCGGGTGTCGATGCTGGCCGCGTCGATGGTGACATTCACTGACGAATTGACCGGATTCTGCTCATCAAAATTGACTGTGCCGTCAAATCGGCTAAAGCGACCGCGCACCTTCGAGATCATCATGTGGCGGACCGAGAAAGTAATCATCGAGTGTGAAGCGTCAATCACCCACGTCATACGGTTGTTGCTCCTAGGAGATTCAGCATATCTTGTTCACGTAACCCAGCATAACGGCTGAGCGTCAACAAGAGCGTCAACAGGAGCGTGAACAACGGGCAAAGGGTTTGAGAGGTGAGAGAGACGGCCCAGCGGGCCGTCTCGGTGCTGCTGGTTGGTGCGCGCTAGTTTGCCTCATCCAACGACGGCACGATCTCGTAGCGGTAGCGAATATCTACCGTTGCGCCGAGCATACACCAGACCGGGCAATAGCGGTCGCGTGACAACTCGATGGCGCGTTCGAGCGCTGCCGGATCGACGTCGCCGGCGCAGCGGTAGACCAGCTCAATCTCGGTGTACGGCTTGGGATACTCGTCGCCGCGCACGCCTTGCACGCGCACTTCAAGGCCGGTCACTGGCTGGCGCTTCTTGCGCAAGATACTAATCACGTCCATCCCTGAACAGCCGCCTAACGCCATCAGCACTGTCTCCATCGGCGAGGGGCCAGCAAGATCAGCATTGCCTTCGTGCGGGCTATCGAGTTCGATCGGGCGGCCCGAATTGGCCACGGCGGTAAAGTGGAGACCTTCGCGCAGGCGGACGCTAGCATTAATGACTGCTCCCATATAGAACCTTTCAAGGTAGGCGACGACTTGGTCGGCAAACCGGTATTGCCGCCGATCTTGTCGCTTCCATTATAACACTCCGGGTTATAATGCAAAAAGGGCAGGCCAAATGGCCGCAGGGAGAACAGGGCGTATGGACTACAATTACATTATTGCCGGCGCTGGCGCCGCCGGTCTCAGTCTGGCCTATCACCTTGGACAGAGCGCGTTGGCTGAACACTCGATCCTCTTGATTGATCCGAACCCAACCCGGCGGAACGATCGCACGTGGTGTTTTTGGGAAGTGGGAGCCGGCCCGTTTGAAGCGGTCGTCTCGCGGCGCTGGGATCATCTCTGGTTGTACGATGATCGCTGGTCGGCGCGGTTGGCGATTGCGCCCTACCAATATAAGTTGATACAGGGCATTGACTTTTACCGGTTTGTTGACGACTGGATGGCGTTCCGCCCGCAGATTACGCGCATACAGGGCAATGTCGAACGGTTTGTCGAGTTGCCTGATGGGGTGGCAGTGACGGTTGGCGGCAAGACCTACACCGCGCAGTTTGGCTTTAACAGCGTCTACCGGCCGGCGCCGGCGCCGCCCGGCTATCATGCATGGTTGCAGCATTTTAAGGGGTGGGTGATCACAACCCCGCGACCAGTGTTTGATGCCGAAGCGGCCACCTTCATGGATTTTCGCATCCCGCAGGTGGGTGATGTGCGGTTTGGCTACGTCTTGCCGTTCGATGCCCATACCGCGCTGGTCGAGTACACGATCTTCTCGCCGCAACTCGTTAGCCAAGCCGAATACGAAGCCGGTTTGCAGCGGTATATCGCCGAACAGTTAGGCATCGACCGCTACGAGATCACGCATGTCGAATATGGCGTTATTCCGATGAGCGACGTGCCGTTGCCGCTGCGCCCTAGCCCGCGTGTGCTCAATATCGGCACCGCTGGCGGGATGAGCAAGCCGTCCACCGGCTATACCTTCCAGCGCATCCAGTGGCAGACACGGCAGATCGTTGAGAGTCTGATCAGGGATGGGCATCCGTTTTACCCCCAGTCGCGCTTTAAGCGCCATGCGTGGATGGATAGCGTGTTGCTCAATGTGCTCGATGCCGGACGAACGCCGGGCCATCGCTTCTTCGCCAATCTGTTCCGCCACAACCCGATCCAGCGCGTGCTGCGCTTCCTTGATGAAGAGACGACGTTGGCCGAGGATATTGCGCTAATGGCTACTGTCGAAATTCTGCCATTTGCGATTGCGGCGCTCGCGGTGGCATGGGGGCGGATGAGCGCGTTGGGCCGGCGCGAGTTGGAAATGGGTTGATCGAGAATGCTGTTGATAACGCCGTCTGTCTTGAGCGCCGCACGTTCGTGCGGCGCTCGCTGTTGCAGCGGCTCTTGCTAGTAAATGAGAGCGCCGTCGCGAAAGATTCGCCGAAGGTTAGCTTCCTTTCTCTTGCAAACAACATCGCCTCTGGCTACTGTGCAAACAAGATATCAAGCGCATCGCGAAAGGAGGCTGCTACGGCTACCTCTACGTTGCTGACGATGATGGTGATAGCGGCGTGGTTGTTCGATCGAATGGGATACCGGTACTTGTTTAGTATGTTCAATGAAGGCGTGATGGCGCAGGTTGGCTTGCCGGTGAGCGCCTCGCTGCAGCCAGCGTGGAAAGCGAGCGCGAGCCGCCAGCCGATATCGCTGTCGAATATCGGTGGTGCTGTGCGCTGGAGTGATGTGCATTATGCAGAGGTAGATGAACCGTCGCGGCAAATGATGTTGCACCGCAGCGGCAGGCTGACGTTCCTGTTCGCTGGTACCGCCGACAATTTTGACTGGGTATCTTCATTGGTGCGGTCAAAAACGTGCCGGCAGCGATGATTGGCGCGCTCGTTCACCTACCGCCGGCAGTGACAGCAGTCTGGGTGATGCTCCATCGTACTGAACGGCTGCGTCTGGGGAAGGAACGTAAATCCATGAATTCGTCCACATTGTTGCTCGAATGGAAGGTTGATGCGTCACCGTTTCGGAATCGGGTCGTGCTCCAGCAGATGGGGTTGGTGCTCGGCATTCCGATAGTGTTGGTCGGGCTGTTGATAGCTGCGATTACCGAGCAGGATCGGTGGCAAGTCGCCTTGCAGATGATGGGCCTGATCGGTGGCATACTTCTGGGATTGTTTCTATTGGCAATGCTGGTGTTCACTCTCGTTGGATACGAGCAGCATTTTCAGCTTGACGAAGAGGGTGTGCAGGCGAAGGTCAGCGGGCGCACGAGCGTCTTTTTGAAACTAGTGCGGATTGGCTTGCTGTTCAGTGGCCGGCCCTCGGCAATGGGGGCCGGGCTCGTGATGCGCACCGGCGATGCGATTCGCTGGCACGATGTGACTAAGGTGGAAGTTAATGAACGGCAGCGCCAGATGACCCTCTACCGCAAAGGCGGGCCGCCGTTTCTGCTGGCTTGCAACGCTGACAATTTTGCGACGGTGCGCGAGATTGTGCAGGCGAAAACGAGGACGTAGAGATGTTGTTCTTACGCTAACACACGCTTTGCTTAGAAAGTGTCACGTATGAATTCCCCCGCGGTTTCGCTCGAATGGCAGGTTGATGCATCACCGTTTCGGAACCCGGCCATTTGGCGGCAAATGGCGCTGGTGTTTGGCGTCCCGATCCTGTTGCTTGGCTTGTTGATCGCCATTGTAACCGAACACGATCGCTGGTTCACCGCCTTGCAGGTGATCGGTATTGTCGCTGCTGCTGTACTGGGTTTGCTGTTGGTCACGATGGTGCTGTTCAAGTTGCTTGGCTACCGGCAACATATTCGGCTTGACGAGACAGGTGTGCGATCTCAGGTCAGCGGACGGGATCCGAATCTTTATGAAAGCGGTGCGAGCCAGATCGCTCTTGAGCGGGCAGACCACTGTGACGGGATCGGGGATGGCGGTGCGCACGAACTATGCGATCCGCTGGGGGCAGGTGCGGAAGGTAGAGGTTGATGAACAACAGTGCGAACTGATCCTTTACCCTCCCAGCGGGCCGCCGTTTTTGCTGGCCTGCACCGCCGAGAATTTTGCGATGGTGCGCGAGATTGTGCAGGCGAAAACGGGGGCGTAGGGGCAGAGCACGCTCTGCCCCTACAACGCCGGTGGCGACGCTAACACCGTTTCGATCACGGCGATGGGTACGTCGCTGCGCACAGTGACTTGGCCGATGGCGGTGGGCAACACCCAGCGCACCTTGCCGGCCTGCACCTTCTTGTCGCGAGTGATGAGCGTCAAAATCGCTTCCCGGTCAAGGTCTGCCGGCATTGCGGTGGTGAGGCCGTAAGCGGCGAGTAGGGTGCGCTGCCGCTCGACTAGCTCTGGCGCACACAGACCGAGCGCGACCGCAATCCGCGCCGCGGCGTCCATGCCGATCGCGACGCATTCGCCGTGCAGCAGGCGATAGCCGAGCAGTTGCTCGATCGCATGGCCAATGGTGTGGCCGTAGTTGAGTGTAATCCGCTCGCCGCGCTCGAATTCGTCGATCGAGACGACTTCAACCTTCACTGCGACAGCGCGGGCGATAATGCCAGTGAGTTTAGCGGTCAACTCGGCGTCGCCGGCGTCCCACGCGGCGGGGTTGGCAGCGTGCCAGCCGCGCGCGG
>NZ_DAOTWH010000271.1:0-20200 GCF_034435895.1 Chloroflexus sp. | reverse complement strand
CGCCGGTGGCGCTGCCGGCGCCGCCAAGACCGGCGCCGCCGGCAACGTGGTCGTTAAAGCCCGCGCGGCGTACTCTAGCGCAGTGGGGGTTGCACCTGCCACGAGCAGTTGCGGCGCAGTAGGCGCCAATGCCAAAATGCCGTGATCCGCCGGAATCGTCTGCCCATCCACTTCATAGGCAGTGCCATTCCAGCGCACCGTCCCCCAATCTCCCGCCGGCAACGGCCCTAAGGCGACCACTATCGTAGGAGCTTGGGCAGGAAGCGCGTCTGCCACCGTCAAGACCGGATCTTGCCTAGCCAGCGCTGACCATTGCCCAACCGCAAAGGCCGCAATACCGCCTGCCCGTAAAATCGCCGGATCGGTGGCTGGTGATAAGACCAGTGCCGGCGGCAACCGAGTGGTAGGTGCGCTGAGGGGCAACGGCGCAAACAATTCCGCCAGATCGGCCAAGGTTCCTTCCGTTACCGGTTGCAAATCCAGCCGGAGGGTTGAATCACCGCTCACGACCGTCCATAACGCCGGATTCTGCACGTCTTCGCAGGCGTCATCGGTCAAGCGCATGTGAATCTGCACCTGCACAAACAACCCCGGCCCGGTAAAACCGGCCACCGGCAATGGCACGGCCAACGCGCCATCGGCGGCGTTTTCCGCCGTCAGCCGGGTGCTCGCCAGCGACTGTCCGTTCAATGCAACCGTTATCGTTGATCGATCAGGCCGTAACAATGGCGAGTGGCTAAACCGTAACGTTAATAAGCCATCGCTCGCCGGACGCAACCCGGTCGGGATCGGAAAATAATAGTCGAGCACCGCATCGATCCCGCGCGCAGTGCGGTCGCCGTAGCCAAGGTCGGCAAAGCGTTTGGCCGCGCTTTGGCCTTGGACTGGCTCCGGAGCAATGACCGTGAGCAAGATCACGAGCAAGACTAGCCACCACCGCATCCACAGGATCATGCTGATTCCTCTGACAATCTATCACGCGCGAGCACCACCACTGTCAAGTCATCGGTCAATGGGCCGATCAAGGCCGGCAGTGCCAACAACCGGTCAACGATCGCGGTCGCCGACATCCCATCGGCGAGCAGGTCGTTAATCTGGAGCGGATTGCGCGCTAATGCCGGCCACGGATCAAGCAACCCGTCACTGAACAAGATCAAGGCATCACCGGGGTTCAGCGCCGTTTCACCTTGCCGGTACGGTTCATGCGAGAACATGCCCAGCGGCGCACCCCGCGGTTCGAGCCGATCACACTGCCCGCCATGGCGCCGGATGAAGCCTAACCCATGGCCGGCATCAACAAAGGCTAGGGTATGGGCAGTTAAGTTTAATTGCAAATGGCACAACGTCACAAAGCTGTTGGTGCGATCAAGATCGGCATGCAAAGCGTTCACCGCATACTGCATATTAACTTCTGGCGATGTATCGCGCGCTACCGAACGAATCACCGCGCGCGTCGTCGTCATCAACAACGCTGCCGACATTCCCTTACCCATCACATCGCCAAACGTCAGATTTAACAAATGCGGGGCCGGGAAGTGCCAATCGTAGAAGTCACCGCCAACCTCACGCGCCGGGATGCAGCGAGCCGCAATCGTGTACCCCGGCAGACGCGGCATTTGCTGCGGCAACATTTCCGATTGAATCTGCGCGGCATGTTTGATTTCAGCTTCCAATTCGCGCCGCTTCTCGTCGAGCCGGCGTTGCAAGGCGGCATTCTCGCGTCGCAGCCGGAGTTTCGCCAGCGTGCGCTCGATGACGACCACCAGCTCTTGCCGATCGATCGGTTTGCGTAGATAGTCGTCGGCGCCGTGGCGTATCGCATTCACCGCAATCTGCTCTGAGCCGAACGCGGTCGTCATAATCACCGCCGGCTCCGGTCCCATCTGGCGCACGTTATCCAACACGTCGATCCCGCTGATTTCCGGCATCAGAATATCAATTAACGCAACGTCAATCCCACCTTGGGCAATCCGCTGCAATGCCTCAAACCCGTTACGCGTCAATTCGACCCGATAGCCGGCATTAGCGAGCCAGAGTTGTAACAACCGGCCCATATCCGGATCATCATCAACGACCAACACGACCGGCGCATTGTGGAGCCGATTGGAGGCTAAAGACAAGACGCGGCGCTGCGGCGGTTGCCCAATCTGCGCATCGGCGATCAAGACCTGATTGCGGCCATGCCGCTTGGCCTGATACAGCGCCGCATCAGCCTTTTCAACCAACCCGCTGGCATCAATCCCCTGCCCCCATTCAGCAATGCCGGCTGAAAACGTCACTCGCAACGGCGCTCCCTCGCGCTGATGTTCGATATGGGCAAACCGCTCGCGTAAGCTGTCAATGACCATTGCCGCACTCGCTGCCCGCGTTTCCGGCATCACGATCAAAAACTCTTCCCCGCCATAACGACCGATCAAATCAGTCGCGCGCAGCCGCTGCCGCAACAATCGGGCCAAGCTCTTCAAAACCCGATCGCCGGATTGATGGCCGTACCGATCATTGACCTGCTTGAAATGGTCAATATCGATCAACACCACCGACAACGGCTGGTTGCTCCGGCGCGCACGCGCCACCTCGCGGGTCAGTAAATCTTGGGTGACGCTGTGATTAAACAACCCGGTGAGGCTATCACGCACCATCAAGCTGCGCATCGCCCGCGCTCGCTGAATGCGTGAACTGATCGCGGCCACCAGATGCTCTAAATTGATAGGTTTCGTCAGAAAATCGTCGCCACCTTGCGCCAACACCGCCAACTGCGCCGAGCGATCGGTTTCTCCCGATAAGAAGACAATCGGTATGCCGTGGTATTCCGGCTGCTGGCGAATGACTGCGGCTAATTCCTGCCCGTTACAGCCGGGCATATAGACATCGAGCAAGATGAGATCCGGCGGATGTTCGGCCAATAACATCGGCGCTTCCAGCGGATCGGTTGTGGTCACCACCCGCATCCCAGCCGCCCGTAACGCCAACGCATACACCTCTGCCATTAACGGCGAATCGTCAACGATCAGCACCGTATACGGCTCTGCACTCACCTGCTGCGTCATTTGATCAATCTGATCGATCAGCAAGCCGATATCGATCGGGCGCGTGAAATAGCCGCGCCCGCCGGCCCGCACCGCAGCGAGGCGCAATGTGAAATCTGATGAACTGGCGGTAAAGAAAATCGGCAGCGTTTGGCCGTATCGATCATGCAAGAAGGCAGCCGCAGCAATGCCGCTCTGTTCCCCTTCTTGCAGATCAAGATCGAGAATGAGCACATTCGGCATCTGACGCTCGACTGCCGCTAGCAGTTCGGCGCTGCTGAGAAACTGCGTCGTGGTATAACCAAAATAAGCGATTTGGCGCGCTAATTCCTCCGTCTCGTCCTGATTGCGCCCAGCCAAATAAATCAGCGTCGTGGCCACCGCCGATTGTCCACGGCTGAGCGATTGCGGCGCTGGTGCGTTGTGATTGCGCATCGCATCGAGCAGCCTTTCCACCAGTGACGCCAGACTCGCCGCTACCTCATCTGCAGCGGCCCGCTGGATCACCGGCTGCAGGGCAACGTCAAGCGCGCGCGCCGCATCACTGACCGTTGCGAGCCCGAAGGTCGCCCCTGAACCGGCCAAATTGTGCGCAATCCGTTGTAGCTCGTACAGATCATCTGGTTGCAAGGCGCCGTCTTGCCATCGCGCCCAAATTGCTTCGATCTGCCTGATCTTTGTCTCGATCTGGGCAAGATACTGCTGTTGGAGATCTGTGAAGAGGGAGTGCGCCTCATTAGGATTTGCCTTCATACCATCTTACGCTCCCTCAGCCGTCTGATCCGGCGCATCACGTGCCCTCAGACGATCCATCGGTTAAGTATTATCATACTCGATTGAACGTTTTTCTTACGAACCGTGGTGTAGCGAATTGGGCAATTCGGATTAAAAATTCCTGACAACATTCGTTGACGTCCTTCCCTATCGGCGGCTAGGTTCCGGCGGCGCTATCACCACGAGCGCTACCCCAACCGAAGCGATGACCAACCCGCCAACCGCCAGCCAACCGAGCCGCTCGCCAAACAAGAACCATGCTTCAACTGCGGTTGCCGGCGGCACCAGATAAAACAGGCTGGACACTCGCGCTGCTGAACGCGCGCGGATCAAGAGCATCAAGAGCAAAATCGCACCAATTGATAAGACGAGCGTCAACCATAGCAACGCTCCGATCAGGGCCGGCTGCCAATCAATCGTATGGCTTTCAAACACCAACGCCAGCGGCGCTGTCATCAGCAGCGCCCCCAGATATTGGGCCCACGTGCCGCTCAGCAGCGGCAATCCGGCGCCAAATCGTTTTTGGTACAGAGTGCCGGCAGTAGTGGCCAGCAAGGCGATGATCGCCGCTGTCAGCGTAACCGGCGTAACCAGCGGCGGCCCGGCTACCATCAGTTTATCACATACGACCGCCGCGACGCCAATCAGCCCAAGCGCCAACCCCAACCATTGCCGCCACGCGATCTGCTCGCCGAGCGCCCACTGGCTGATCAGTGCGGTCAAGATCGGCTGCAAACTGACGATCAGCGCCGTGAGACCCGCCGGCATGCCGCCATCAATCGCAAAAAAGACCCCGCCCAAATAGCCGCTGTGGAGCAGGATCCCAACGATTGCGCTGTGCCCGTAGGCACGAGGTTGCGAGAGCCATGGCTGCTGAAACATCACTGTCAAGCCGCCCAGAATCAGTAACACGAGGACAAAGCGGATGCTGAGGAAAGTGAATGGTTCGATGTACGGCAAACCGAAGCGTGCCCCTATAAATCCGGTGCTCCAGAGCAGCACAAACAGGAACGGAGCAATAGTTGTGAGACGGGATGAAACAGCGATGTGGCTTTTCATGCAGATTCTTTTTCTTTCAGTATAATACTCGCGTTCATCAGGTTCTCATTTTATGCTAAACTATGGTCTGTGCCGAATATCACGATATCAGGCCGAATGACGAGGAGGTTCCAGATGAGCTGGCGAGGTTCCGGACAAAGTAGTTTTCGTTCGCGCAGCAGCGGGAGTAGTGGCCGCAGCAGCGGCAATGGTGGCTCAAGCTTCTCAGGCGGCAGCGCCGGCGGGCCACCCCTCAGCGTGATGATCGGGTTGGCGTTTGGTCTTGGGTTCATTGCTCTGATGATCATAATCGCCTTCAATGCCAATCAGGGCGGGTTTGTCGCCTCCGGGCCGCGTCCTACCGCTACCCCCCGCCCCACCGCCACCCCACGCCCCACTGCGGCTCCTGCGGCTGCCCAGCCTACCAAAGCCCCAGCCGTACAAGCAGCGAATGAACCCGGTGGTGAGAATGTGGTTAATGAAACTCCCGCGCAAACAATTCAGATCCTAGCCGATCCGAACAGCTTGGCCTTTGCCCAAACTTCTCTGACCCTACCTGCTAACACCGTGGTGAAGCTTGAGTTCGTGAATCAAAACAATCTCGGCGTCCAGCACAACTGGGTGCTGGTCAACGGCGGTGATGATGTGGGCGCCGCTGTCAACAATGCGGCTCAAGCTAATGCCGATGGTCTCTTCGTTCCGCCTCCCAGCACTCCCGGCGCTCTGGCATGGACGGCAATGCTCAATGCTGGCCAAACCGGCAGCGTGACCTTCCGCACGCCGCCCCCCGGCACCTATCTCTATATTTGCACCTTCCCCGGTCACTATCTGGCTGGCATGAAGGGCACCCTGACGGTGACGCCGTAAGCGTAAGGCGGACAAGCTCGGCTCTGGCAGAGCGCAGGCGCGGATGCTGTACCCCTAAGCATCCCGCTGCGCTCAGCTTATGCTGCCCGCTCTAATACCGCAGTCGCCTCGACATGCGGCGTGTGCGGGAACATATCGTACCCGCGCAGGCTGATCACGCGATACACTGTCGTTAACATCTGGAGATCGGCAACTTGGGTGAGCGGGTTGCACGAGACGTAGACGATCCGCTGCGGCCCAATTCTAAGGAGTTCTTGGCATACCTGCGGCCCTAAGCCGGTACGCGGCGGGTCGGCCACGATCACCGGCAAGCTGCCCGCTGGCTGCGCGCGCAAGTACTCCAGCGTATCGGCACAGATCGGGTTGAAGTTGGCAACACCATTGGCAAGCGCATTGCGCTGCGCCAAAGTGACGCTTTCCGCCACCGCTTCAACGCAATCAACGCTGGCTGCCCACCGGGCCAGATGCAATCCAATCGCGCCCACGCCTCCGTAGAGATCGGCTGCCCGCATGGTTGGCGCAACCGCCGCGGCCTCAACCGCATCGCCAATCAACCGATCCGCGAGATAGACATTATTTTGAAAGAAGGTATTGGGGCCAACGAAACAGACCATCTCGCCAATGCGCATCACCAGCTCGGCCGCACCCCAATGCCGGCGCGGCTCGCCGAACGATAGATCGGTGAGCATGTCGTTAACCAGCCAGTGAAAGCCTACTACCCCCGGCTGGGCCAGTGCCGTCTCAGCCAGCGCAGCCATCGTTGCTTCATCACCGCCACCAGCCGTCACCGCCGCGATCAGCCATTCGTCGTTTGGACTACGTCGCACCACCACGTAGCGCAAAAAACCGGTATGGGCCCGAATATCGTAATCGGGCAAGCCCAACTCGCCGGCCCGCCGCCACACCGCTTGCGCCGCCGCAAAAGCTGCTGGCGGGATCAAATGGCACGTCGTAAGTTCGATAATGTAATTAAATTTGCCGCGCGCTCGCAAGCCAAAGCGCCCCTTCGTGGCGACGTAATCCATCCGGGTGCGGTAGGCAAACGGGTTCGGCGAGGGAATAACCTCAAACCCATTAACGCTGATCCCGCCGCTCGCGTACAGTTCACGTAAAACGGCAGCTTTCGCCGCCACTTGATCGGCATACGCTCGATCTTGAAACGCGCACCCGCCACATTCCCGCGCATGCGGGCACAAGGGTGACGTTGGTTGTCCGGCCAATGCCCGATCAACGATCGCCTTGCGCAGCGTCTTACCGGTCAATGTCATAGTAGATGCTCACATCCAGCGGCGCTGCTGACGCTCTGTTTCACCATTACCTCCCGTCTCGGTCGCATCAATTCAACCCATGACGCTGATTGCGGGCCAGCACGCTCTGCTCGCTCAGCCAACGCTGCAACGCCTCTTGCGGCGATGCCGCCACTTCCAGCTCAGTCAACTCAATCCCAATGTGCGTCAAGGTCAACGCTACCTGCGACGAAATGCCAGTCAACGTCACCCGGCAACCAAGCAAACGCAACGCTCGCACCGTCTGCGTCAGCGCATTAGCGACTGCGGTATCGATCACCGGCACGCCGGCCACATCGAGAATCACCAGATTCGCCCGCCGTTCATAGACCAGTTCGAGCAACCGGCTAGTGATCTGGCTCGCCCGCCGGCTATCGATCCCGCCCACCAGCGGCGCTAGCAACACTCCCTCGGCAATCCGCACCGCCGGCGTCTCAAGCTGGCTGACCAGCTCGATCAACTCTTGCTGGCGCTGGTTTTGCTCGACCAGCTCGCGCTGCTGTTGCTCGATCACCGTTGCCCGCTCCTCGATCTCAGCTTTGGCGGCTTGGGCTTGCGCGGCATTGCGCTCGGCTTCGATCCGGGCCATATCAAGCACAAAGCGCGCCGCAGCAAAGGCGGTCACTTGGACGAGATAGCTGGCCCCAACGGCAAGACTAGCGTAGACGCTATTGAACGCGCCATCAGCAATATCGCGACCGAGCAAAATGACCAGCATTGCTAACCCAACCCCGGCCACCCATTGCGTATTGGTGATCGCCACCGCAAACGCCAGCGGCGTAAAGAGCACGATTGACTCTCGACTGAGCGGCAAGGCAATCGCGACTACCAACGCGACGCCAGCCGTAGCCAAAAAGCGCGCCTCCTCCCAACCCCGCCAGTACAGCCACGTGGCCAGCGCAAAGATCGCCGCAACGATAAACGTCGGGATGATCGTGGCCACCGGATCGCCAAAGATAATGTTCAGCAACCCGCGCACCAATGTGTAGCCGGCCATGCCGCCGAGAAGGGCGAAAACTAATTGGCGTTGATCGATTCTCACATGACCTCCTTCGCTGATAGGCGGGTAACGTTCGCTTGGCGTCATTCCCCAAACCGCTGCCCAATCGCGCGGCGCACGGCATCGACGTCAGGCGGTAGTTCGATCGGCGGGTTGGCATAGTGCCCAACCACATCGCGCAATGTGCCCTCATGATACTCGACTTTGAAGCGGCTGAACTTAAGGCCATGCGCGGTAGAGATCACCACGACCCGATCACTGCGCTTGATCTCGCCGCGTTGCACCAATTTAATCAACGCGGCTAGCGCCACCCCGGTGTGCGGGCAGGCATACACGCCGGTGCGATCGGCGCGGGCCGCGGCATCGGCCAGCTCTTGCTCGGTCGCCTGTTCCACAATCCCATGAAACCGGCACAATATGCTGATCGCGCGATTAATGCTCACCGGATCGCCGATCTGGATGGCGCTCGCCGCGGTCGGCTGCGCCTTGATCGGCTCATACTCGCGAAACCCGGTGAGGTATGAGCGGTATAGCGGGTTAGCATTCGCCGCTTGCGCGGTCACAATGCGCGGCAACCGGTTGATTAGCCCAAGTTCGTGCATCATCAACAGACCTTTGCCGAGCGCAAAGGTGTTGCCGAGATTGCCGCCGGGAATGATGATCCAATCCGGCACTTCCCAATCAAACTGCTGCACAATCTCGATCCCGACGGTCTTCTGGCCCTCGATCCGCAGCGAGTTGAGCGAATTGGCGAGGTAGATGCCGTTGTCAGGGTTGGCCGTAATCTCGCGCACGATCCGCATGCAGCCATCGAAATCGGTGTCGAGCGCCAGCACCAGCGCGCCATGCGCGACTGGTTGCACCAACTGGGCAATGCTCACCTTGCCTTTCGGCAAGAAGACGATGGTCGGAATGCCAGCCGCCGCGCCATACGCCGCCAGCGCCGCCGATGTGTCTCCCGTCGAAGCGCAGGCAATCGCCCGGATCGGTTTGCCCTCGCTGATCATCTGCTTGACGACACTGACCAGCACGGTCATACCGAGATCTTTAAACGAGCCGGTGTGCGAATTGCCGCACATCTTGATCCAGAGATCATCTAGCCCAATCTCGCGCCCAAAGCGCTCGGCCCAGAAGAGATTGGTGCCGCCTTCAAACATACTAACCACGTTGTCGTCAGCAACGATCGGGCAGACCCACTCTTTCTTCCCCCACACGCCACTGCCGTACGGCCACGCAGTTCGCATCCAGCGCTCATCGAAGATCCGTTTCCACTCTTCCGGACTGCGCTGGGCCAGCGCAGCCATGTCGTGCTGCACCTCGAGCAAACCGCCTGACCGGCTGTAATACACCACCTCCGTCAGCGGGTACCGCTCGTTGGGATCGTCTTGGGCGGCAAACCATGCGTGATACATTGTCATGCGCTCCTCTTGTAGTGCTTGCGATTGGCGACTAAGATGGTCAATGGCTCCAACCAGTTATCAGTTCTCTCATCAAAGAAGCATCCCATCTGCGACGCATTACGCCTACGCTCCACCCTCGCAGATAAGTCGCTATTACACGTTTCCCTGTCTTTCCACACAACATCAAAGGCAAATAGGCGATTCTTCGCTTTCTAATGACCCAAAATTATTGTCATGAATTTGTAATTTTCTCATATTGACAAGTTCAACCAACAAATAATTCCGCCGTCACGCTAAAAATATTCATCTTGAAGGGTGATTGTACATATTGATTAAATGATTTGTTATTTCACAAATATGCCTTCACTCGCTATGATACGGTTGCCAATTAACAGGCATGTGTCACTATCGGCAATCAGTCTTGGGCAAGGAGAACAGCGGTGAATCGGCGATACGGTTGGCTCTTCATCGGTCTTGGCGCAATCCTCGCCATTAGCACAGGACTGCTCGTATTTTACCTCATCCGGCAACAAGAGCTGCGCGCGATCGAGCAGGCCCGCCAAGAGGTGCAGCTTGCTGCGCAACGGTCAGCAGCCACCATCCCGATCCCAGTCGCGGCGCGCTCGCTGGAAATGGGAGCATTGATCAGCAGCCCTGATCTGGTGGTAAAAGAGTTTCCAGTCGATTTAGTGCCACCCACGGCGATTACTTCGCCGCAAGAACTCGAGAACCAGATCACGATCGTGCCGATTGGCGCCGGTGAATTCTTTACTGCGCGCAGTCTCGCCAGCGCCACCGATGCGCCGATCAGCAGCCAAATCCCCGCTGGTAAAGTGTTGTTCGCCTTCCCCGTGCTTGATCTGCTAGCTGAACTCGACATTATTCGCCCCGGCGACCGGCTCGATCTGCTGCTGAGCGTGCCGGTTGAAGTTGACCTAGGCCGCGATCCGATTATTGTCACCGGGGTGACCCTGCAAAACATCGAGGTGTTTCGCGTGATCCATTCCACCGTCACCGATGGCAGCGAAACTGCTCCGGTCTCGTTGCTGCTGCTGGTTGATCCGGCAGAGGCAGTCTTGATCAAGCAAGTGAAGGACGTTGGCGGTGTGGTTGACTTCACTCTGCGCTCGATCCGCGATCGCGAACCGTTTACTGCGCCCTCGATTGACACTGATGCCTTAATGAGCCGCTACCGCCTGCGCTAGGCGCCTACCCACAAAGGAGTACTGCGTTATGACTATCGTGAATGAGCGTTCGATGCGGATTGTGGTCTTCACCGGCGCCGATCAACTGGATGCCGATTGGATCCGGCGACTGGCTGCCGAACCTGATACCAACCGGCTCGAACGGGTAGGTGTCGCCGCCAGCGGGTTGGAATTGGTGTGGCAGACCCGGCCCGATGTGGTGATTGTTGATCGACCGGTGGCGCAGACCGAACAACTGATCAGCCAAATCTACGCCAGCTTGCCCTCGGTCGTGTGCATTGCGCTTGTCGAACAGCAGGATATGGCGAGTCTCCGCCGGTTGATGCTGGCCGGCGCCCGCGATGTGCTGGCCAAGCCGGTGCGCTACAGCGAGCTGGTTGCGAGTGTACGGCGCGCGCTCGATGTTGAACTCAACCGTCGCCGCCAGATCGGCAGCACGCCCACCGCGCGTGGCCACGGCCGCGGCAAACTGACTGCCGTGATTTCGCCCAAGGGCGGCGCCGGCACCACCTTTATCGCCACCAATTTGGCGGTTGCCCTGCGCCAGCTCAGTGGCAGCCGGGTGGCCTTGGCCGATCTGGCCTTGCAGTTTGGTCACGTCGGCACCCATCTGAATCTGTGGTCGCGCCATACGCTGGCCGATCTGGTGCTGCGCAGCGACGAGATCGATGATGAGCTGATGGGCGCTGTGATGCAAAGCCACTCTTCGGGGGTTGATGTGCTGCTCGCCCCTACCACGCCCGAACTCGCCGGCGAAGTGACCGGCGCCCAGATCGATCGCGTGCTCGATGCGCTGCTCGAACGGTACGATCACGTTATCGTCGATACGTGGAGCTTCCTCGACGAGATCACGCTGACCCTGCTGGCGCAGGCCGACCACATTCTGGTGGTCACCACCCCTGAAGTGCCGGCACTCAAGAATGCCCGCCATTTCCTTGATTATCTCCGCCAGCACAATATCCTCAAGGGTTCGGTATCGATCGTGCTCAATCGCTTCCCCAGCGTCGATGGCATCGCGCTCGAAGATGTGCAGCAGCACCTGCGCCAACCGGTCAGCGCCAATATTCCCAGCGCCGGTGAAACGGTGACGTACAGCATTAATCGCGGCATTCCGCTGGTGATGTCGAATGCGCAGAGCTGGGCGGCGGTGCGACTGCGCAAGTTGGCGGCCCATATCGCCGGCGAGCAGGTTGAACTGCTCTCGCTGGCCCCCAACGAGGGCAAAGAGCAGCGCGGTTGGTTTGGCGGCAAGAGCTTCTTGCCGGCGTGGAAGCGATAACAATCCGTTCCAGCTTACATCATCTGCTAGCGAGGTTTCTCTATGGCTCGGCTGCGTTTCTCTCGCCCTGAATCGACCAATCTGCCTGAACCGGTTGCGCCGGCGCCCGCGCCGCAACCCGAAGCGCCATCACTGGGTCCCCGCACGACGGCGCCACTCGTCGCTGCCCGCGAAGACCGCGAATTGGTGGCGGCGGTGCAGGCCAAGTTGCTGGCGGAACCCGAACCAACCAGCGCCCGCCGCGACCCCGACTACTTTCCCCGCCGGATTGCGGTGTTGGTGACGGAACAACTCGATGGCAGCGGCCGCATCGTCTCGGAACGCGAACGGGTTCGGCTGATCAAGTTCGCCCAAGCTGAATTGCTTGGGTTAGGGCCGCTCGAACCGTTCTTGCACGATGACACCGTGACCGAGATTATGGTTAACGGCCCCCATCAGATCTGGATCGAGCGCAATGGCAAGATCGAGGAAACCGGCGCCACCTTTATGGACGACGAACACGTGCGCCGGATCATTGACCGGATTATTGCCCCGCTTGGCCGCCGCTGCGATGAAACCACGCCGATGGTGGACGCCCGCTTGCCCGATGGCTCGCGCCTGAATGCCATCATCCCACCGCTGTGCCTCAATGGGCCGACCTTGACCATCCGTAAGTTCTTCAAGCAGCCGTTGACCGTGCATGATCTGATCGCGCGCGGTTCGGCTTCGCCCGAAATGATGGAGTTTTTGCGGGTCTGCGTGCAAGGCCGGCTCAATATCATCGTTTCGGGCGGTACCGGCACCGGCAAAACGACGATCCTCAATGTGCTCTCATCATTCATTCCCCCCGATGAGCGCATCGTCACGATCGAGAACGCTGCCGAGCTGCGTTTGCAACAACGCCACGTGGTGACGCTCGAGACCCGGCCGCCAAACATCGAAGGCAAGGGAGAGGTAGCGATCCGCGATCTGGTCGTCAACGCCCTCCGCATGCGCCCCGACCGGATCGTGGTCGGCGAGTGCCGCGCTGGCGAAGCGCTCGATATGTTGCAGGCGATGAATACCGGCCACGATGGTTCAATGACTACGCTGCACGCCAATAGCCCGCGCGACGCCATTCACCGCCTCGAGACGATGGTGCTGATGGCCGGTCTCGATCTGCCGCAACGGGCTATCCGCGAGCAGATCGCCTCGGCGATCAACCTGATCGTCCAACTCGACCGCTTGAAGGACGGTTCGCGCAAGATTACCAAGATTTGTGAAGTGACCGGGATGGAAGGCGACGTGGTTACGATGTCTGATTTGTTCGTCTTCCAGCAGCAAGGCATGCGCGACGGGCAAGTGGGAGGCCGGATGGCGCCGACCGGCATTCGCCCGCGCTTCCTTGAGCAACTGGCCAGCCACGATCTCTACCTGCCGCCGCAAATCTTCGGTTTTGGCGCCTCGCGCCACGAGCGCTAACTCATCGAGGTGAACACGATGTGGTACCTGTTGGAACCTTCGATCTTGATTGCGCTGGCGGCGAGCGGTGGCCTCTTGCTGAGCCTAGCGTTCGTAGTCATCGGTTGGCGCTCCTTCCAAAGCGATCGCGAAGTGCTGCGCAACCGGCTGCGCGATCATTACACCTCTGAACTCGAACAGTTGGCCCGTGAGAGCGCCGAACGTCAGCTCACCGGCGCGCAAATCACCGAACGGCTGAATGAGTTGATGAGCCGGCGTAGCTTTGCCCGCCGCATTGCCCATTCGCTCGAGCAGGCCAATGTGCCGCTCACCACTGCCGAGTATTTGCTGCTGCGCGCCGCGGTGCCGGTGCTGCTGGCCGGCGTGGCATGGTGGATCTGGCACAATCTGTTGGTGGTCTTGCCGGCTGCCATCCTTGGCTTCCTCTTGCCGGCATGGTGGATGGCGCTGCGGCAGAGCAGCCGTCGCCAAGAATTTAATGCCCAGTTGCCCGAAACGCTCACCATTATCGTCAATGGCCTGCGCGGCGGCTTTAGCTTGGTGCAGGCGTTTCGCTTGGTCACCCAAGAAGCGCGCGAGCCGACCCGCCTTGAGTTTGAACGCACGCGCCAAGAAATCACGCTCGGCTTGCCGCTAGCCGACGCGCTCGACAATCTTGCCCAGCGGATGGAATCGGACGATATGGGCATGGTGGTTACGGCAATCAAGATCAATGCCCGCGTCGGCGGCAATCTCGCCGAGATTTTGCAAAACATCAGCAGCACCATCCGCGAACGCAGCAAGCTGCGCCAAGAGGTGCGGGTGATGACCTCGATGCAACGCCTCTCAGCATGGATTGTCGGCTTGATCCCGATTGGCTTGGCGCTCTTTATCTTCACCATTAATCCCGGCTACATTCTCACCGTCTTTAAGCCCGGCTGGCCGATCTTGATCCCGATTATCGCCGGCATCTGTTGGATCTCCGGCTTTATCGTCATTCGCCGCATTGCCAACATTCGCATCTGAGAGGCAACCATGTCGCTGACCATCCTGATCACCATTAGCACTCTTGCCGGGGCCAGTGTCTGGTTGATGGTGCTTGGCCTGACACAGGTGCGCCGCCACGCTGATATTCGCCGCCGGCTCGATACCTTTCTGGTCAATGGTGAAGAGCATCCGGTCGTCATCCGCGAGCAAGAACTGGCCCGCCCATTTAGCCAGCGCGTGATTGTGCCTATTGCCGCCTCCATCGCCCAGCTTGCGCTGTGGTTCTGGCCGCAACACTGGCTTGATACGCTCCACCAGCGGCTGTTGCAGGCCGGCAATCCCGGCGGCATGGGAGCCAGCGAGTTTGCCGGCTTGAAATTGCTGATGGCCTTGATTACAGCCGGCGCCGTTGGCGCCGGGTGGGTCGGATTGCAGCCGCCGCTCACCTTCAACACTGTAGGCATCGCACTGCTGCTTGTTGCCGTCGCCTTTGTCATCCCTGATTTCTGGCTTGGCCGCCGGATCAACCAGCGCCGCCAGCAGATTATCAATGCGCTGCCTGATGTGCTTGATCTGATGGTGGTGACGACCGAAGCCGGCCTCAGCTTTGAAAGCGGCATGCAAGAGATCGTAACGAAGTGGTCGCATCCGCTGGCGCGCGAGTTCAGCCGCACCCTGCGCGATTTGGCGATGGGCAGCCCGCGCCGTGAAGCGTTGAATGCGCTGGCGCAGCGCACCCAAGTCGAAGATGTGCGCAGCTTTGTGGTTGCGATCAATCAGGCCGAAGAATTGGGCGTCAGCATTGGCCGTGTGCTGCGCACGCAGGCCGATGATATGCGCGTCCGCCGGCGACAACGGGCCTACGAACAGGCCAATAAAGCGCCGGTCAAGATGATGTTTCCGCTCGTCTTTCTGATCTTTCCCGCGATCTTCGCCGTCCTGCTCGGACCGGCCGTGGTGCGCTTTGTCGAACTTGGGTTATAACACAGACAGGGTACTTGTATGATCGCGGAAACGCCATCGCAGCCTTCACTTGAAGAAGCCCTTAACCAACTCCGCGCCGGTCAACTGGAGACCGCGCTCCAGACGCTCGAAGCGCTCATTGCTGCCGGTGATAACCGCCACGAGGTTGAAGAGCTGGCCGCTACCGTCCGGTTGCAATTGGCGCTCAGCCGGCGCGAACCACCCCGTGCAGCGCCAGCGTCGAGGCGCTGGCAATGGCAGTGGCGCCGGTCATCGCTGCCGCGCATCGCCGGCGCCGTCCTCTTCCTCACCGTCTGCGTGATGCTCGCCGGCCTGATTGGCCGTATGGCGTCGCCTACGCTGTGGCAAGGCGGGTTGGCGCAGACCCTCGCCCCGATCGGCCAAGCGGTCATTGCCGGAACGGTCACCGATCGCACCGGCGCCGCCAGCAATCTGCCGCCGCTCGCGCCTGATATGGGCCGCATCGTCGTGTTCAACGCTGGCGACGAGCCGCTCGTGCTCCCGACCGTTAGCCAGATCCATCTCATCCTCGACGCTTCCGGCAGCATGCTAGCGCGGTTGCGCGGCAAACCGAAGATTGCCATTGCCCGCACGGCCTTGCAACAGCTCATTGACCGCTTGCCAGCCGGCATCCCGGTTGGGCTGCATACCTATGGTCGCAATCGTCCGCATGATTGCAGCGACATCGAATTGGTTGCCGTCCCCGAACCGCTCGATCCGGCGTTATTGCAGGCGAAGGTGGCTGCGATCACGCCGGCGCCGTGGGGACGAACGCCGATTGCCGCTAGTCTCGCCGCAACGCTGCAACTGCTCGATCCGCAACAACCGGCCAGCATCGTGCTCCTCAGCGATGGCGAAGAGAGTTGCAACGGCGATCCGGTGGCGGTGGCCACGCAAATGCGCGCATCGCATCCGTATGCTCAGTTGCACGCGATCGGCTTCGCGGTGAATGACGAGCAAGAACGCAGCTTGCAAGCGATTGCCGCTGCGGCTGAGGGTGCCTACTACACGGCTGATAACGTCGAGCAACTCGTGGCCGCGATGTCGCGCGCGATCACGCCGGTCTTCCGGTTGTACGACCAGCACGGCAACGAACTGATCCGGGCGCCGTTCGACACAATTGTTGATGTCACGCCGGGACGTTACACCATGATGGTGGGTGATGAACAAGGCACGCCGTTGCAAACCCTCACGATTGTCGCCGGTGAAACCCTGCGCGTGGCGGTGACGGTGCGTAACGGGCAACTCCTAGCAACTGTAGAGGAGGCGAACGATGCGGCGATCTATTCGGCGCGGGCAGAGTCTCGTTGAATTTGCGCTGGTGGCGCCAGTGCTCTTGCTGCTGATGCTGGGGGTGATGATTTGGGGTTACGTGCTCTTTGTCAACACCCAAGTCGAGTATGCGGTGTGTGAAGGCGCGCGCGCGGCCATGGTACGGCCCTGCCCAACCAATGCCGATCTCGCCGCCATTCGCGCCCAAGTGATCGACCGGCTGCCGGGGGTGATTGACCTCAATCGGGTGCAGAATGATCTCGTGATTACCTACACCGGCAATCGCAATTTTGGCGCTCCCGTCACCGTTACCCTCACCTATCAGGTGCGGATGCTCGATCCGCTGAGCGGTGCGATCATCGGCGATCCGACGTTTACCGCCACCTCATCACGCACTATCGCAACCGGCTGTTAATGTGCGGGGCAAACTATGCATCTATCACGACCGAAAAACCAAGGACAGGCGCTGGTTGAGACGGCCTTGATCGTCACGGTGCTCATCGTGTTGCTGATGGGCATGTTCGATGCCGCAATGGCGATTAACGTGCGCATGGCGCTGCGTTCGGCGGTCGCTGAAGCAGGCTACGTTGCCACCCAAAATCCCGCCAACGACACCGACATCCGCAACCGGGTGCGCACCGAATTGAATCGGTTGCAACCGCCGGTTACCGATGCAATGATTACCATCGCGCGCAGCCAGTGCAACACCAATACGCCGCAAGCGCGCATCGAGATTCGTTATCCGTTTCAACCGCTCTTCTTCAACATCGGCCCGTTAGGGAATCTGACGCTCAACAGTGAAACGACCGTGCCGTTAATTGGCGGTTGTTAAGGGAACGAGGGGGAGAGGAATGCGCTTCATAAGCACCCAATGGCGACGACGCGAACGTGGCCAATCGATTGTCGTCTTTGCGCTCGCGTTGGTCGCGATACTAGCCCTCACCGGCTTGGCGGTTGACGGTTCGTTTGTCTTCGAGCACCGTCGCCGCGCTTCAACCGCTGCCGATGCCGTGGCCCTCGCCGGTACGCGCGGCCTGTTGTTGGCCCGGCAGGCCAATCAGACTAGCACGGCGGTGCGTACTGCCATCGAACAAGCGTTGGCAGCGCAAAATCTGACCGGTATTACCGATTTGACTTGGACGGCGAATTACACCCGCCGTAATGGCTCGGTGATCGGCCCAGTGGTGGCAGGCGCGGCCATTCCCGCTGAAGCGCGCGGGATCCAAGTCACCATTTCGTACCGGTTTGCTACCTTCTTTATCCCAGTGCTCGGCTTTGATTGGCTACCGGCTAATGCGCAGGCAACAGCCGCTTACGGCCCGATTGGCGCACCCCCGGCGCTGCACTCATCCCGCTCGCCGTGTCGCGGCAGGCCGCCGAAGCGATGCAAACACAGGGTGGCAAGGTGATTATTTTTGGGCCGCAGAACGGCAGCTTTAAAGATCTGCCCGGCGCCTTCGGGGCGGTTGATCTGGTGCCCAACGGCAATCCGGCGAACGGCAATAGCAACGACTGCGGCAGTGCAACGCCACGCGACACCCCAACCTACTTCTGGTGCCAAGGCACCCGGCATCAAATCAACATTGGCGATCTCTTGCCAGTCAATACCGGTCAATACCGGTGCGCTGGGCGACGCCCTCACCGATGAGGTTGAGTATCGCGCGCGCACCCGTCCGGTGGGGCTTGTGCCAGTCTTCGATCAAGCCCAAGGCACCGGCAACAACATCTCGTACCGGATTATCGGCTTTGTCACGATTAAGCTGCTCCATCCCGATACGCACGTCGATGCCAATGGCGATGGCCGGGTTGACGATCCGCCCTACAACCTCAACGGCAGCAATTCCCAAGCGTGTCGCACCGGATTTCCCCCGCCGCCGCCTAACGGGCAAAACGGGACGCCCCAGTGCAGCTACCTCAGCGCCCGCTTTGTGAGTGTGCGGCTCTTTACCGGCGGCATTAGTTCGACCGCGTTTGAAGGCGGCGCCTACACCATTAACTTGATCCGCTAGATCAAGCAGCAGCACCATCGCTTCCCGCCGGGCACGGCCTGCCGTGCCCGGTCGTTATTGCAAGATAATCATCGCGCAGCGTTGCCCATGTCAGTGTACAATGGCAACTGATGGGCAACATCCGCCCGTACCGCACCATTGCATACGCTGCGCCCCCTGCGGCGCAAGGGAGGTTAGCGCAATGCGGCATGTCCGCGCACTGTTACTCGGCCTTTCGCTGCTGGCGTTGGTAGTTTCCTGCGCCGGCTATATCTTCCTCAGCGAATTGCGCGCAACGCCAGCCACATCCGGCACGCCAGTTGAGTTTGTCGTCGCCCCCGGCGAAACGGCCAACGACATCGCCACCCGGCTCGGCGAGGCCGGTCTGATCCGCCAACCGGCCCTCTTTCGGGCGCTGGTGCGTTGGCGCGGTCTTGATCAACAGATACAGGCCGGGCGCTATGTGCTGAGCCCGACCATGACGATGAGCGAGATTCTGATCGTCTTGCAAAGCGGGCGCGTCGTCAACGATATTCAGATTACGATCCCTGAAGGGCTGCGCCTCGAAGAGATTGCCAACATCATTGCCGCCGCCGGTCTGGTCAGCGAGAGCGAATTTTTGGCCGTGGCGCGCGATGGCGACCGCTTCCGCGCCGATTATTTCTTGCTCAATAGCTTGCCGGCAGGCGCAACACTCGAAGGCTATCTCTTCCCCGACACTTATCGCTTTGCGCCCTCGGCTGACGCCGAGACGATCGTGCGCAAGCTGCTCGATCGCTTTGTTGAACAGTACAGCACCATCGAACGAGCGGTGCGCGTGCCGGGGGTGACGGTGCATCAGATTGTGACCATGGCTTCGATTATTCAACGCGAAGCAGCCTTGCTCAGCGAGATGCCCCAGATCAGCGCCGTCTTCTGGAACCGGCTCAAGCCCCAGTACGCCCCGGCATTCGGCGGCGGCTTGCTCGGCGCTGACGCCACCGTCCAGTATGCGATCGGCTACGACGCCACTGAAGGCACATGGTGGAAGCGTAACTTAACCGTGACCGATTTGGCCATCCAAAGCCCGTATAATACGCGCATCACGCCGGGCCTGCCGCCGGGGCCTATCGCCGCCCCCGGCCTTGCCGCCCTCACTGCAGCAGCCCAACCGGATGAGTCATCGCCGTATCTGTTCTTTGTCGCGAGTTGCGAACTCGACGGTTCGCATAAGTTCGCGACGACGATCGAAGAGTTTCGCGCTTATGAAGCGGAGTGGCTGGCGTGCCAACAGAATCGACCCTAACGGCTGAAATTATTTTGATCGGCGATCCGGTGGCCCATTCCCGTTCGCCGGCGATGCACAACGCGGCGCTGGCGGCGCTCGGCATTGCTGCCCGCTACCGCGCCGTGCAAACGACTGCCGCTGACCTGCCGGCCCGCATCGCCGAGCTGCGCCAACCGCAGTTCCTTGGCGCAAATGTCACTTTGCCGCACAAGCAGGCGGTGATGCCGCTGCTCGATGAGCTTGACCCGTTGGCGGCCCGCATCGGCGCGGTCAATACCATCGTGCGCCAACCTGATGGCCGGCTGCTGGGAACCAATACTGATGCGCCGGGATTGTTGGCCGATCTGGCCGCCGCCGAATGGTCACCCGCCGGGCAAGAGGCGGTGATTCTCGGCGCGTCGGGGGCGG
>NZ_DAOTWH010000270.1:0-9790 GCF_034435895.1 Chloroflexus sp. | reverse complement strand
CCGCGCGAGCCGCGGGCAGCTTCGCCGCCGGATCGATGCCGGCCAGCCAGATGGCGCGCACCTTGCCGGCCTGCGCCGCAGCCCAGATGCCGTTGGCATCGAGGCCGCGCTGTTTGCGCGACGCATAACCCGGCCCAGCATCAGGACGCACTCCCATCTCGATGGCACCGCGGCTATTGCCGCCCGCCAACAAGGCAATGATACCATTGTTCGCTGTGCCGGCCCGACCGGTCAGCATCATCAAGGCCGCCAGCGCCTCGGTCAGAGCCGGGCCGGCGCTGCGCGCTTCCCAGCCATACACGATCAAGCTCTGCTCAGCGGCGAGAAAGTCTTTCGCGAGCGTTTCCAACTCTGCCACCGGCAACCCGCACGCCGCCGCCAAATCAGCGAGCTTCGACTGGCCTACCGCTCGGCGCAGTTCATTCCATCCATGCACCCAATCGAGCGCTGCCGGCTTGCCACCCGCTTCAAGCGCCGCCTTGAGCAGAGCATAGACAAACGCCAATTCACCTTCGGGCCGGTAGCGCACCACTTTCGTCGCCGAGCGATCGAGCTTGGCTGGGCGCAGACCAGCGACGACCAGCTTGCCGCCGCGCTGGGCAATCCCGCGCAGCCGCAGCAGATAGAGCGGCGCTTCCTCTTCGGGATCGGCCCCAACCACCAACACTACCGTCCCCGCGCCGAGTTTGCTCAGATCGGTGCCGGGGCCGGGAGCGAGCAGACCGCCGATCTCATCGGGAGGGAGCGCCGCCGGCCCGCCGCTGCCGGTGTCAATGTTCTCGCTGCCCAACTCGCGCAGCAGCTTCTGGAAAAGGTAGAGGTCTTCGTTGCTCAGGTGCGGCCCAGCCAAACCAGCCAAGGCGCTGGCGCCGTGCCGCGCACGGATAATCGTCAACCGATCGGCCACTTGCTCCAGCGCTTCGTCCCAACTGACCGGCACCAGCTTACCATCGCGCCGCACCAACGGCGTGGTCAGGCGATCGGGCAGCTCGGTAAAGCGATGGCCATAACGACCCTTATCACAAATCCAGATATCGTTCACTGCCGCATTCTCGCGCGGCATCACCCGCATGAGGCGGTCGTGGCGCATATCGAGGGTGAGGTTACAGCCAACCGGGCACAGCGTGCAGACCACCGGCTTGCTCTGCAACTCCCACACCCGCGCCTTAAAGCGGAAATCGCTGCTGGTGAGCGCCCCCACCGGGCAAATATCGGTCGTATTACCAGAGAACTTGCTGTTGAAGGGCGGATCCGACTTCGAGATAATCATCCAATTGCGGCCCCGGTTATCAAAACCGAGCACCGGGTCATCGGCAATCTCATCTTGGAAGCGGACGCAGCGCCCGCAGAGGATGCAGCGCTCGCGATCGAGATAGATCAAGTCGCCGAGCTTCACCGGCTTCTCGAAATGCACCTTATCGTTATAATCGAAGCGCGAGACCGCCGGCCCCCAACCCATCGTCAAGTTCTGCAACGGGCACTCGCCGCCTTTATCGCACACCGGGCAATCGAGCGGGTGCGAGGTCAGCAAAAACTCGAGCACGCCGCGCTGAGCAAACTTCACCTGTTCGGTGGTGGTCAACACCACCATTCCCGGACTGACCGGCGTGGTACAGGCGGTCTGCAATTTCGGCATCATTGCAATGACCGGCTGGCCATTGGCATCGAGCACCGGCTGGCGGGTAGCCGGATCGATCTTGGGAGTACCGACTTCCACCAGACACATCCGGCACATACCGACCGGCTTAAGGCGCGGATGGTAGCAGAAGACTGGGATGGCGATCCCGGCTTGGCGAGCCGCATCAACAATATTGGTACCGGCAGGCACCGTCACCTGCACTCCATCGATGGTAAGCGTCACATCTGGCATTGTACGTTACCCTATTCTAGGAACGGATGGATGACCCCTCACCCCCAACCCCTCTCCCCGTTTACGGGGAGAGGGGAGCTGCTTGGTGTGCTGCACTGCATTGTGCCCCCACCCCCACCCCCGCTGGGAGAGGGGAGGTTGGCCTCCGGCCCTGCTCCTGCTGACGTGGGGATGACCCCTCACCCCCAACCTCTCTCCCCGTTTACGGGGAGAGGGGAGCTGCTGTATCTCAGGTAGCGGGATGGAGAGGTGCAAATTCATCGCTCTATCGCCCTACTCCCTGCTCCCTACCTCTCGCAACGGCCTACCGGTGAGCCAGCAGCGGGATATGATGGCCATTCCGGCGGCTGCTCTGTTTCACCAGCGCCTCGAATTCGTGCGGGAAGAGCTGCAAGGCGCTCTTGATCGGCATGACGGCGCTTTCGCCGAGCAGGCAGAAGCAGTTGCCGGCCATCTGGCGATAGATGCCGTGCAGCGTATCAATATCGGCAGCGGTGGCATGGCCCTCTTCAACCATACGATGGAGCACGCGCACGAGCCAGTGCGTGCCCTCGCGGCAGGGAGTACACTTGCCGCAGCTCTCGTGCTTGAAAAATTCGTCCATCTTGTAAGCGACGTGCGGCGCCGAGACGGTATCGTTGAGCACAATCACTGCGCCGGAACCGAGCATCGAACCGGCGGCGGCGATGCTCTCGTAATCGAGCGGCACATCGAGATGGTCAGCGGTGAGCCACGGCGCGGATGCGCCACCGGGAATGATAATCTTCACCGGACGGCCACCCTTCATCCCGCCGCCATATTCGGGCGATTCGATCAGTTCGCGCAAGGGCACGCCAAAGGGCAACTCGTAGTTGCCGGGACGATTGACGTGACCGCTGAGCGAAAAGCATTTGGTGCCGGGACTCTTCTCGGTACCGTGCGAACGGTACCACGCCACCCCCTTCTCGACAATGCGCGGCACGTTGGCTAGCGTCTCGACGTTGTTGATAATCGTCGGCTTGCCGTACAGGCCAGCCACAGCGGGGAACGGCGGCTTGAGACGCGGCTGGCCGATCTTGCCCTCCAGCGACTCCATCAACGCTGTCTCTTCGCCGCAGATATAGGCCCCGGCACCGCGATGAACGTAGATATCGAGATCAAAATCGGCGCCGAGAATCTTCTTGCCAAGAAAGCCGGCGGCATAGGCCTGCGCAATCGCCCGTTCGAGCGTGCGCGCAGCGGCGGCGAATTCGCCGCGCATATAGATATAGGCCACATTGGCCTCGATGGCGTAGGCCGATAAGGCCACCCCTTCGATTAACTGGTGGGGATTCTTGTCGATAATCTGGTGGTTATTGAACGTCCCCGGTTCAGACTCGTCGCAGTTGCAGAGCAGGTAGCGGGGATAGACGCCTTTGGGCAGAAAGCCCCACTTAATGCCGGTAGGGAAGCCAGCGCCGCCGCGCCCGCGCAAGCCCGATTCCTTCACCATCTGGACAATATCAGCCGGCGTCTTTTCGGTCAGCGCATAGCGATACGCTTCCCAGCCGCCGTGGCGGCGATAGACCTCAAAATCGGCAATCTCGGGAATATCGAGTTCCCGCATCACAATATGTTCACTCAGCCCCATCGCACTCAACTTTCTAGCGCGCCCAACAACAGCGGCGCGGCATCACAACGGCGAGGCCTTGCGGGTATCAGGCCGGTCAAGCCCGGCATCGGCTTTGGGGGCCACCGACGGCGGCGCCGGCGCCGGTGCAGCGGGTGGCTCAATCACAAACTCGCGCGGACGGTAGGGAGCAAACCGCTCGATCTGTACCAGCCGGCCATCGCGAGTGAACTCGTAATCTTCGGCGAAGCGGCCACTAACGCCGCGCTTGCGTGCTTCAGCAGCGCGTGCGCGCAGATCGTTCAACAGCGCCTGCACTCGATCAGGGGTGACATCGTACACATAATCGAGGTTTGCCTGCAACACCGGCGCGCGGTCGCACGCGGCTAAACACTTCACCCGCTGCAAGGTGAACATCCCGTCGGGTGTGGTTTCGTCTTCGCGAATGCCGAGCGTCTGCTTGAGCGCCGTGATCAGCTCTTCGGCACCGCAGTAACAACAGGGCACATCATCGCACACTTGCAGCACCCACGTCCCGACGGGTCGGTTGTAGAAGAGGGTATAAAACCCGACCACCTCAAAAACATCAGTGGCCGGCAATTCCAAAATCGCCGCCACCTCGCGAATGGCGTCATCAGTCAGATAGCCGTAGGTGTCTTGGGCAAGGTATAACAATGGCAACACCGCGCTGCGCTTGCTGGCGTAGCGAGCGACGATGGCCTCGATTTCAGCTTGATGGGTTTCAAGTAGCGTCACGGTCTCCTCCGTGGTATAGATGACCCCTCACCCCCAGCCCTTCTCCCCGTGTGGGGGGAGGACCCCTCACCCCCAGCCCCTCTCCCCGTGTGGGGGGAGGACCCCTCACCCCCAGCCCCGCTTCCCGTGTGGGGGGGAGGACCCCTCACCCCCAGCCCCGCTTCCCGTGTGGGGGGGGGAGGACCCCTCCCCCCCAGCCCCTCTCCCGCTGGGGGAGGGGTGATATGTCAGCGATCGACCTCGCCGAGGACTGGATCGAGGCTGGCGATCAGCGCGACCAGATCGGCGACTAGCCGGCCTTTGGCCATGTAGGCCAGACTCTGCAAATTGATGAACGATGGCGCGCGGAAGTGAACCCGCCACGGCTTGGGGCTGCCGTCGCTCACCACGTAGCAGCCGAGAATACCGCGGGGTGACTCGATGCTCACGTAGGCATCGCCGCGCGGCGGCTTGAAGCCCTCTGTCCACAGCTTGAAGTGGTGGATCAGCGACTCCATGCTCTCGGTAATCTCGTGTTTCGGCGGCGGGGCCACTTTCCGATCGGATGTGAGCACCGGCCCCGGCCCCAACTCGCGCAGGCGATCGGTCGCCTGCTGCACGATTTTGACGCTCTGGCGCATCTCGGCTATGCGCACGCGATAGCGGTCGTAGATGTCTCCATTCTTCCCAATCGGAATTTCAAACGAGTAGGTCTCATAGCCGCTGTAGGGCATCGCTTTGCGCACATCGTAGGCGACGCCAGTCGCGCGCAGGTTGGCGCCGGTGAGGCCAAGGGCAATCGCCGACTGGGCGTCGATCACACCGACGCCAACGGTGCGTTCCAGCCAGAGCGGATTGGCGGTCAGCAGATCCTCGTACTCGTCGATGCGGGATGGCATAATGGCGAGGAACTGCTCGACAGTGGGGATGAAATCCGTCGGCAGATCGTAGGCAAGACCGCCGATGCGGAAATAGCTGGTCATCATGCGCGCGCCGGAGACCAGCTCGAAGATATCGAGAATCTGCTCGCGCTCGCGGAAGGCGTAGAGAAAGACACTCATTGCCGCTAGATCGAGGGCATGGGTGCCGAGCCAGACCAGATGCGACGAAATGCGCTGCAACTCGGTGAGCAAGACGCGGGCAATCTGAGCGCGTTCGGGAATCTCAACGCCGAGCAACTTCTCGACCGCGAGCGCATAGCAGAGATTATTCGAGAGCGGGGCCAAATAATCCATGCGGTCGGTCAACACCACCGCCTTCTGGTAGGTCTTGCTCTCCATCGTCTTCTCGATGCCGGTATGGAGATAGCCGACATCGGGAGCGACATTGACCACGACTTCGCCATCGAGTTCGAGCACCAAGCGCAACACACCGTGCGTGCTGGGGTGGTGTGGCCCCATATTCAGCACCATCGTTTCGGTGCGCCCGGCGATGGCCGGCTCAATGATCTGTTGGGGGGTAGGGACAGTAATCGGTTCGGCCATACACTACTCCCTCGCAAACGGCTTGCGCGCGTAGATGCGGTCTTGGTTAAACGAAAACGCAATCTCTTCGTCGCCGAGCGGATGATCCTTGCGCAGCGGGTGGCCGACCCAATCATCGGGCAACAAGATGCGGGTGAGCGAGGGATGGCCGGTGAAGGTAATCCCTAGCAAGTCAAACGTCTCACGCTCTTGATAATTGGCGGTGGGGAAGAGCGAGGTCAGCGAGGGAACCGCCGGGTTCGGCTCATCGCAGCCAACCTTGAGACAGACGCGATGGCGATGGCGCATACTGGTGAGGTGGGCCACCACCTCGAAGCGCGGCTTACGGCCAAGATAATCGACCCCGCAGAGATTTTCGAGAAAGGTATACGCAAGTTCTGGATCATCGCGCAAGAGCTGGGCCGCAGCCAGATAGCCAGCCGGCGTTAGGGTTACGCTCAGATCGCCACGGAACTCGCTCACCGCCAGTATCTCTTTGCCAACCTTTGCGCGCAACGCGGCAAGCACCGTCTGATTATTCATACTACTTCACCTGCACAAGCGGATGCTCAATCCGGATCGGCGCTTCCTTCTTGCCGTTGATCTTCTCGCGCATCACTTTCTGATGGAGCATCATAATGCCATCGATCAAGGCTTCGGGGCGAGGGGGGCAACCGGCGACATAGACATCGACCGGCACCACCTCATCAACACCTTGGACAATCGCGTAGTTATTGAAAATCCCGCCGCATGCCGCACAATCACCCATCGCGATGACCCACTTGGGTTCGGGCATCTGGTCGTATAGCCGGCGCACGACCGGGGCCATCTTGCGCGACACCCGACCAGCAACAATCATCAGATCGGCTTGGCGCGGCGAAGCGCGGTTCAGCTCCATGCCAAAGCGGGAAAGATCATAATTACTCGCCTGCGCCCCCATCATCTCGATCGCGCAACAGGCGAGACCAAACAGCAACGGCCACATCGCATTAGTGCGGCCCCAATTCACCACCGTCTCAAGGGTGGTGGTGACAATGCCCAAATTGCCGGCCTTTTCTTCTATTCCCATCGCAACGCCCCCTTCTTCCACTCGTAGACAAAGCCGACGAGCAACACCACAAAGAAGACACCCATGACCGCAAGGCCAGCCGGACCAAGGTCGCGAAAGACGAGCGTAAACGGATAAAAGAAGACAACTTCGATATCGAACACGATGAACAACATCGCCACGACGTAGAACTTGACCGGGATGCGCCGGATTGCCGGGCCGACCGGATCCATGCCCGATTCGTAGGGCGCGAGCTTGCGCGGGGTGCTGCGGCGCGGGCCAAGCAGGGCCGAGAAGGTGATCACGAAGGCGGCAATAAACACGGCGATCAGAAAGAGGATCAGCACCGGAATGTAGGCGTCAAACATAAGCGGCCTCTCAGCGTGCAATCGCGGAACCAGCCAGCGCAGACGGAGGTGTCAAAGGAATTATACCTGTGTTCAGGGTTGTGTCAATCAGCACGATCTAAGGAAATTGCCGGTGCGATCTGTCTGAACATACCTGTGCAACTGAGAACGAGGCAAAGGCACAGAGCGAGCAGAGGTCGCAAAGACGGGAAACGCAAAGACGCAGAGATCGCAAAGGGCGCAAAGGTGTGATTTATTAATGGTTGGGGTACAAGCGCGCTTGTACCATCCCCCAAAAAACCTTTGCAACCTTAGCGTTCTTCGCGCTCTTTGCGGAGCCGGACAACCGTCCGGCTCTACGGCGCCTTACAATTTCGTGCAGGAGGTGTGCAGACACTTGATAGTAACCTATGGAATCATATGGCAACAATAACCAGTAGTCAAGACAACAATTGTCGGCTATAATACAGGCCGCAATCTATTGTAAGGTGTGAAGGAGCAGAGCGATGAACTCGACGCCAGCAGGCGAGGTCATTCAAATTGTTAACGGGCGCTTGCAGGTGCCCGATCACCCGATCATTCCCTTCGTTGAGGGCGATGGCACGGGTCGCGACATCTGGCGGGCCAGCGTGCGCGTGTTTGATGCGGCGGTTGCGCTAGCCTACGGCGGCAAGCGCAAGATCGAGTGGGTCGAGGTCTTGGCCGGCGAGAAGGCTTTCCAGCAAACCGGCAATTGGTTGCCGGATGAAACAATCGAGATCTTTCAAAAGTATCTGGTCGGGATCAAAGGCCCGCTCACCACACCGGTCGGCGGCGGCATCCGCTCGCTGAACGTGGCCCTACGCAAGCATCTCGACCTCTACGTCTGCCAGCGTCCGGTGCGCCACTTTGCCGGCGTACCCTCACCGGTCAAGCATCCGGAAAAGGTTGATATGGTGATCTTCCGCGAGAACACGGAAGATGTCTACACCGGCATCGAGTATCGGGGAGGCAGCGCGGAAGCAGCCAAGATTATCGAATTTTTGCAGCGCGAATTTCCGAAAGATTTTGACAAGATTCGCTTCGGCACCCCGGAAAAGACCGACGAGTTCCGCCAGTTGATTGGCGAGGCGCCGGAGGGTCGGATCGAGGTCGGTGTCGGCATCAAGCCGATCAGCCGCATCGGTACTGAGCGGCTTATGGCGGCGGCGATCCAGTACGCGATCAACTACAAGCGGAAGAGCATCACCATTATGCACAAGGGGAACATCCAAAAGTTCACTGAGGGCGCCTTCCGCGATTGGGCCTACGAGTATGCCGAGCGCGCTTTTGGTGATTATGTCTACACGTGGGCGCAGTGGGAGCGCACCAAGGCGGCGCGCGGCGAGGCGGCGGCCAACGCCGAGCAGAAAGAGGCGCTGGCCAGCGGCAAAATTCTGGTCAAGGACACGATCGCTGACATTATCTTCCAGCAGGTGCTGACGCGGCCCGATGAGTTTGATGTGATCGTCGCGCCGAACCTCAACGGCGACTACCTCTCGGATGCGCTGGCGGCGCAGGTAGGCGGGATTGGCATCGCTCCCGGCGGCAACATCAACTATGTCACCGGCCACGCGATCTTCGAGGCGACCCACGGCACCGCACCGAAGTATGCCGACCTCGACAAGGTGAACCCCGGTTCGGTGATTCTGTCGGGCGAGATGATGCTGCGCTATATGGGGTGGGCGGAAGCCGCCGACCTGATTATCGCCGGGCTTGAGCGTACCATCGCCGATAAGACTGTCACCTACGACTTTGCCCGCTTGATGGAGGGCGCGCGCGAGGTGAAGACATCCGAGTTCGGCAGCTTGATCATCGCTAACATGGAGAAGATCGCTGCCGGGCAGGTGCCGCACCCCGAAGAGACCTTTGGGCCGGAGATTTTGCGCCGGGCTGATGGCAAGGTCTATCCGCACGACAGCGTAGGGGCGGTGATGACGCGGGCCGTGGTGGCGGTGCCGGCGGAGGCGTCGCTGCGCGAGACGGCGATCTACATGCGCGGGCGCAATATCCATTCGGTGATCGTCAAGCCTGACGCGAGCGGTCAGTGGGGCATTATGACGATGCGTGACGTGCTGAAGAAGGTAGTGCGCGAAGGGCGCGCCGTTAATGGCCTAACCGTGGGTGATCTGACCTCGCGGCCACTGTTGAGCGTCAGTCCAGAGACGCCGATTGCTGAGTGCGCGGCGTTGATGGTCGAGCGCAATATCCGCCGGCTGGCGGTGGTTGAAAACGGCGAGCCGATCGGGATCATCTCGGAGACCGATATCTTCAGCCACGTCGCGGAGTAAAGGCGTAGAGGGAGCAAGGGCGCAGAGATTTTTTAACGCAAAGGCGCGAAGGTCGCAGAGAGCGCGAAGGGTTTTTGGGGATGGTACGAGCATGCTTGTACCCCAACCCTACAACAATTCTTAGCGTCCTTTGCGATCTCTGCGCCTTTGCGTTTCCCGTCTTTGCGTCCTTCGCAGAGCCGGACAGCCGTCCGGCTCTACTGCGTCTTTGCGTTAAGATTCTTGGCGTTCTTTGCGGAGCCGGACAGCCGTTCTACGGTGTCTTTGCCCCCTCTGCGCCTTACAGATCGTTGAAGGCGGCGCCGATGCGGGCGATGCCTTCTTCGATCTGGTCACTGCTTTGGAAGCTGAAGGCGAGGCGGATGGCGTCGTCGCCGTGGCCGGGTTCGGCGAAGCAGGCCGTGCCGGGGAGGAATTCGGCGCCGCGGGC
>NZ_DAOTWH010000269.1:0-3077 GCF_034435895.1 Chloroflexus sp. | reverse complement strand
ACGCCATAGCAATATGATCAGAGGTAAGCGCGCGTTAAGGGTGCAAACGTTTTGGCGTGCGGCAGGGAACCTGCCGCACGCCAAAACGTTTGCACCCTTAACGCGCGCTTACCTCTGATCATATTGCTATGGAGTGCGGCAGGTTCCCTGCCGCTTTATACAAATAAAGAGGACGCCGCAATTCGCCGCAGCGTCCTCTGCGGTAAGCAACAGTTGCTAAGCTGGTTTGCAACGCGGCCCGCTTACCGGAACGAGCGGTTCTGCCGCCGGCGTTGGCGCTCGGCGAGCCAGCGGTCAAACGCTTGCGACAGTTCGCGCCAGTTGAAAATCTTGACGTCGGGTGCGACCTTGTTGCGCTGGATAATGACCCACGACCACAGGACGGCTTGCCCGATAAAGACAAAAATAACGATCCCGACCATAATCCAGAAATCCATCGTTCGCCTCCTGTCTATGTACGCTTTTGACATATCATACTGCGATTATGCGCAGAATGCAACAATGGAGGCTGTTTGCCGGCGTTGCACAGCAATGTCTCTGTGACCCATGATACCGCGCCAGCCAGCGTTTGGCTAGCGTATTCGCCTTGTCGTCTGCCATCCTTCGCTGCTATAATCAAGCTGGGATGCCGATATGGTACGGGCACAGCGACGCTGTACACTGATATTTGGCTCAACCCATCGCCTGATCGAAATGAAAGGATGATCGTTGTGCGCCTTGTTGTGCTTGCCCTGATAGCTGTCTTCATAGCCGGTTGCGCTGCGTCGCCGGCGCCGACGCCGACCCCGTTGCCGCCAACGGCCACGCCATCGCCGGTTCCCTCGCCAACCCCTTCACCAACACCGACGCCTCTCCCAACTGCTACCGCTGCGCCGGCGGGTGGAGCGATTCCGGCGGCAATTCGCCAAACGGCTAATATTGATACCTACCGGATGCAGTTGGTGTTGCGCGGCAGCGGTTTAGTCGGCGGGTTCAATGTGGGCAGTGCGACAACTGAACTGCTGGGGCTTGATGCGCAATTCGCCGGCGCTGATGTCTCGTTTACGTTGCGCGGCTTTCTGGCGGCATTTCTCGGCGCTGACGTGACTCGCGGCTTGCAGGCGATGACCGTGGGAGGAGTAAGTTATGCCCGCGGCCCGCTGACCTTTCTCGGCGCGCCTGATGATGTCTGGTACCGGTTGGCGCTCGAACAGAGCGTGATTGCCACGCCGCCCGCGCAGGTTGATACGATATTGAGCGCAGTGGGCAGCGCCGGCGCCGATTTCAGCCGCTTTACCGCTGGTGCGACCGCTGAGCGCGACGGTGTGCGTTGCCAAGAGTATCGCGGTGATCGCGAGGCAACAACGGCCCTGTTCGCCAGCCTTGGCGCGGTCGGCCTTCCGACGCAGTTGCCTGAAAGTGCGATCACTGACGCGACAGCGCAGGTTTGGGTGTGCGAAGACGGGTATCTGCGCCAGCTTACCATCACTTTCAATGGCACTGCGACCGATCCGCAAGGTCAAGCGCAACCCTTCTCGTTCGCGCTCGATGTGCAACTCAGTGACATCAATGGATCGATCCGGCTGACGCCTCCCGCCGATTTCCGTGATTTGCCGGCGCCGGGGAGCGGGACGCCAAGGCCGTGAGGTGAAAGGGCCGCGCTGCGGGCGAGCTGCCCGCGCTCCGTCAGCCCGCGCAGGGGGTGGAAGAGCCACAAAACGCACCAAAACGTGCTAGTTTGTGCCGTTAGTGTCGCTTCGTGGCTCTTCGACCGCGGGGCCGGGACAGATGTCCGCCGTGTGCGCCGCGAGCTAACACCACCCTCCGCGTCCTCTGCGGTAAACATACCCCCGAAAGGGCTGGGGCTGAGGGTGAAACGATACATCCCGCAATATGCAACGATTTATGCTGTGCAAACGTACTGTTAAGCAGGTAGAATGATAGAGTGCGGGATGGGTGCGTCTTCGGCGGGCAAAGGAGTATGCCCATGGGTAGGAGCATTCGCTGGTTGGTTGGGTTGGCGCTTGGCCTGCTGCTGCTTACGCCGGTATTGGCTCAAGGCCGGCTGGTACTGTTCGATCCGGGTGGCCTGTTGAACGAATCGGCGGTGCAAGCCGCTGCTGGCCCGCTGATCCGGCGCGGCGCGCAGGTGGCGGTGTATGTGGTCGATAACGGTGGCGAGACCGATTTTGATCGCCGCTTGATCGTCGATGACCTTGGCCGCAGCGATGGTTCGGTGCGCTCGAATTTGATTGCGATCTATGTTGCGATCAACAACCGCTATAGCGCGATCGTTTTCGGCGATGAGTGGAATGCGGCGCTGGCGGTGAACGATAATTTCGAGACGATTCGCTTGACCCAGCTTAACCCCGGTCTGGCCGCCGGTGACTTTACCCGCGGCGTGACCAGCGCCTTGAGGGCGATCGAAGAGTCGATTGTGAATCCGCCCCGGCCCGGCGGCGGCGTGACGATCAATACCGATTTGACGCCGGTGGTGATCGGCGGGTTGGGTTTGGCCGGCGCGGCGGCGGCGGGGGCGGGCGCGTACCAATTGCGTCGCCGCCGGCAGACGCGGCAGGCCGCCGAGAAGCGTTTGCGCGATGCGCGCGAACAGGTGGGCGGGTTGATGGTGCAGCTCGGCCAGCGGTTTGCCAATGCCGCGGAAAAGGCTAAATACGACCGGGTTTCGTACTCGCCGGCGGCGGTGGCTGAGTTGGCCAATATGCAAGAAGCGGCGCGCAGCACCTTTACCGAGCTCAAGGTCGCTTTTGATGAGATCGGCGAGCAACTGAACCGCGAAGCGAAGCCGTCATTAGAGGCGTTGGCTGCGGCTGCCGCGGCTTGCGAGCAGTTGCAGGAAAAGGCGGCTGCGGTCGCTGCGCGGTTGCACGCGCTTGAGCAGCGCCGCGCCGAACTCGATGCGCTGGCCCGCGAAGCGCAGGAGGATGTCGATCAAGCAAAAAAAGTCCTGACCGGCGTCGCTGAGCGGTTGCCGCAGTTTGGCAATGAGCTGGCCGATCACGCCGCAGTGATAGCCCCGGCGCAGCGCGAGCTAGAGCGCGCCGTCGCGGCGTTAGAGCAGCTTGAGGCGGCGGCGG
>NZ_DAOTWH010000268.1:0-6330 GCF_034435895.1 Chloroflexus sp. | reverse complement strand
TGCCCCCACCCCACCCCTCCCCCGCTGGGGGAGGGAGCCGTATGGTCATTGCGAGGGCGCGAAGCGCCCGAAGCAATCTCCCGCTTCAGCGGAACGAATGCCTGAGCGCATCACTCCCGTGCGCGGAGGAGATTGCTGCGCCGCGCGTGGGCAGAGCATCGCGCTGCCATTACGCGCGGCTCGCAAGGACAGGTGGGGAGCGGAACGGATGCCTGAGTACACATCTTCCGTCCTCGCGGGAAATTGCCACGCCGCGCTCCGCGCGGCTCGCAAGGACAGGGACAGGTGGAAAGTGGGCGCAATGACTGGTGGAAATGGCGCCATCACGCTGCTGATGGTACATGTCGTTGCAACGTTGCATTTAGACGGCTTTCCTCATATCATAAGCGGGAGGTTCGCGTTTTGAGGTAAAGCGACTAATGCATGCTTGTCACATTGGCTCTGCTCGGCGCGCCGCTGATTGCCTTCGCCGTCACGGCGCTGCTCATCCCGCCGCTGATCCGGTTGGCGCGCCGTGAAGGCTGGGTCGCCAAACCCGGCCCGCGCCACATTCATCGCGAGCCAACGCCGGTCGTGGGTGGGTTGGCAATGATTGCCGGCTTAGTCGCTGCGATCGTCGCCAGCCTTGCTTTTGAGTCACTCGATCCCGCTTTGCGCCGCTCGCCGTTTGAGCATCTGCGCATTGGGTTGCTCTTGATTGGGCTTTCCATCATCGCGTTTGTAAGCTTGCTCGACGATCTCTACGACCTGCCGGCGTTGCCGCGCCTCGGTGTGCATATCATCGCGGCGTTGGTGGCGGTTGGGCCGTATCTGTGGGATCACACCCTCTACCCCGATGCACTCGGCCAGCCGACCGAGGCGCGCGGGATTATTTTGACCGCGTTCAACTTTCCCTTTGTGAACCAGATTCATCTGCATAACCTGAGCCCATGGCTGGCGATCGCCGCTACCGTTTTCTGGATTGTGGGTATGCAGAATATGGTGAACTGGATCGATGGCCTCGATGGGCTAGCGGCGGGAGTGACGTTGATCGCCGGATTGGTGCTGACGCTGCACACGCTCACCCTCGACCCGCCGCAACTGACGGTCGCACTGCTGCCGCTGGCGCTCAGCGGCGCGTGCGCGGCGTTCTTGCTCTACAATACTCATCCGGCCCGTATCTTTATGGGTGATGTGGGGGCGATGGCGATCGGCTATACGCTAGGCATCTGCGCACTGATCGGCGGGGCGAAGCTGGCGACGGTCTTGCTGGTGCTCGGCGTGCCGATCGTGGATATGGCATGGCTGATTCTGACCCGCACGCTGCGGGGACGTTCAGCGGCGCAAGCTGGACGCGACCATCTGCACCATCGCCTGCTCGATCTTGGTCTGAGCCAGCGGCAGGTGGTGGCCTGTTATTATGGCTTAAGCATCGCTTTCGGCGCGATTGGGTTGCTTGATTTCTTTACCCCGCTGATGAAATTGGTGGCGTTGCTAGTGCTGGGCGGGGCGGTGCTGGTCGTGCTGCTGGTGTTGCAGCCGAAGCGCGTGCTGGCGTGATGGCGGAGGGGTTTTTTTACCGCAGAGGGCGCGGAGGACGCAGGGAGATGATCCTACTTCCCAAACCTTTGCGGCCTCCGCGCCCCTTTGCGTCTTTGCGTTTCACCCCTCTGCGCCTTTGCTCGCTTTGCGGCTTAATCGTTGCCCCACCACTTTCCCCTCTCCCGCTGGGTACAAGCGCGGGTAGAACATCTGATCCAGAGCCCGGCCCTTCAGGGCCGGGCTAGGGCTACGAAGCCCGCTGCGCGGGCTGCTGGCCCTCACGCCTAGCCCCTCTCCCACGCTAGTGGGAGAGGGGCTGGGGTGAGGGTACACCAGTGCATCGCAAAGCCGTCAACCATACTTACGCTGATACGTTCTGTCCGCCCTTGAACCTGAACACGGGAGAAGAAAGTCACTATGGCCGGTAGATCCGCACATTTGTCTGACGATAGAGGGACTTATCCGATAACGGATCTTCAAGTCCGGCGCCGAATATCGGCACCCCGCCGCGCACGTTAATCCATACGCGCTGGTTGGCTTGGTCGTGCCACATACTGTTGTCAGTCGCCAACATTGCGGCAAACGAAGTTACCAGCGTCAGATCGCGGCGTTCGGGCGCACCCGGCGCCGAGTGCTGATATCCCTCGCGGGTTGTCAAATAGGCCGCCACCCCACCACCACTACTAAAAGGCAAGCCAAGAATGATCTGATCGGACGTCGTGTGCATATTCGAGAGCGACAACCGTAGTTCGCGTTCCGGCGGCGGCAAGCTGGTCGAGCTATCGCGGAATTCGACCAGATAGCGACCTCCAGGAACAGCAGCGAAATGGCGCATCCATTGCGCAATATTGAACGTGTTGCGTACACCGCTGAAGCCCTCTTCAACCACCCATTGACTGATCGGTTGATTATCGGCATCAAGGCGGGTGATAGTCAGTGGCATCAACGGCTTAAATAGATCACCATTATCAATTCTGAAACCAGCTACGCCGTAGTACGGCCCACGGCAACTGCGTCCATTCTGCCCAACCGGGTCAACTGCTACACACTCTTGGCCGGCGGTGAGGAAAGGAACATCGTAGACCCAATAGTTGCCAGCCGGCCCCCAATAACCGTATGGATCCCAGAGTGCGCCAGCGAGCGCCGCATTGCCAGTTGGTGTATGGAGGTTAGGCGAGAGGACCCGACGGCCCGGATTGGCGTTGATCAACCGGTTGTTTGGGTTACGTACCAATCCACGATCTACAGGACGAGTGTAATAATCGTTGGTGGCAAATGCGCCACTCGCCCGGTCGCTGCGAGCATGGATAGGAAAGTTCACAATCACATTATCGAAGATATCGAATGTGCTATGATAGCTGGCGACCGCAGTATTTGGTTGTTCACTAAACAACGATTCAGGCACATCGCGGTTGTTGAGACTTGTGCCAACAATGAGCGAGTCGTAGATTTTGCCGTTATCGCCGGCGCCGGCAAAAAACATCCCCACATTATCTGCCGAGACGAAACGCACATAATCCGGAAACGTCACCCGATTCCACAAACCATTGTCATTGTTCTTGTATGTAGTGATGTCGCTGAGCGTGAACCGAACGCCGTTTGAAAAGTGGTACGGCCCGCCATCACTGGTTGGCATATACTTGATTTCAGAAGTGTTTCCTTTATCATCAACCGGTGCAAAATCAATGTTAACACCCGGTTTGCTGTTAGAATGGGCGATATTATGACTGAAGACGCCGAGCGGAAGGTTATGCGGACGAATCGGAACATTCTTGTTCGAGGCGAGCGGCTGTTGCGGAAAGGCTAGCCAAAAGCCATTGCCGGCAGCATCGGCGGCGACATTGCCACGCACAACGTTATCGGGATTGGTTAGCCAGAAACCCGACGGCCCGCGCCGGAAGTCGTTGCGATCACTTGGTAATAGGGGCTGTGGCGGTTGGCGCACGCGCAGCACCAAATTGCCTTCGATCACATTCCGGCGCTCAACGGCGTCTTCGAGAAAAATAGCGTGACCGGCAATATCGTAGCAAATATTGTTGCGGATTGTTGTCCCGTTCGTACCATGAATAGTAATGCACCGATTGGCCGAGTTCCAAATGCTTGAATGAGCCACCATCTGCGCCGTAGCATCACCGATCAACCGGCCATCAGCAGCATACGAAAGCAGGTGGAAGTGGATAGGATAGCGGCCAAATCGACCACCTTGCCCGACGCGACGCAATTCTACCCCATCGAGCCGTAAAACCCCATTACCCATGACCATGATATGAGCGCCAAAGCGCTGATCACGCCAGAGAGCGTCATCAGCACCTTGAATGACAATCCGGCGCGAGAGCAGCCCAACTTCAGCTCGCTCGTCAAGCACGAGCGGCGTCACTTCGGTGGTAGGGGTCTCGGTCATGCCAGTTGGACTGACATACTGTAACCGGCCCCAGCGCGCTTTGGTCAACGGCGCGGCCAATGTTATGTGCGAACCGCTTACGTTCTGTACCGTTAAGCGTTCCGTTTCTGCGACGCCGTAAAAATCGGTCGGTGCAATGACGATCTGATCGCCGGGTTGCCAATCGACAGTTTCCCGCAGCGTCAGATTGGTAGCACCAGCAGCAGCATGATCGTTCAGCGTTGTCCAAACCCGATTCGGCCTCAGGCCATACGCCTCGAGCGTGCCACCCATCAACAAAATCCCGCGCGTACCCATATCCATGACATTTTCATTCGGATCGGGCGCATTGAGCGTGATCGTAGCCCGATGCGCAAACGGCTCGGCAGGGCTGCCGATGCGGAGCCGGCCATTGCCGTGCAGCATAATCCAGCCGACCGTGAGATTGAGATCGCGCCGGTCGAAGATCAACTCGCCTTCGATCAGCAGACTTTGAAGCGGTGGCGGGCTGATATCGAGCAGCACCACCTTTCCGGCGGGGATCGTAACCGCCGCTCCGGCTTGGGGTAGACTGCCACCCCATGTTGCCGGCTGCGACCAACGCTCGATGGTTCGACTTGCTACCAGCGGCACAAAGATGGTATTGCCAGATTGTACTGTTACCACTCCCCGCATCGTGGGATCGATATCGCACACAAACAACGACTGGCCGGGATTGGTAAAAGTGTGGGTGAGCGTTTCGCCGGGTTGAATGAGTGGCGTGTCCCAACTGCCATCAATGGCGCGCAAACGATGAGGAGTTGCGCTTGGATTGTGCCAACGAACCGTTTGACCAGCTAACATTTGGAGATCGTAGCTCTGAGCAGGAGAAAGAGTAATCTCAGGCGATCCGGGTGCAGCCATCAATGAGATGAGCGGTGCGTTCAAAAAGAGCACGATCAGACAGCACAGGCCGAATATTGCACTAACGTGGAAGAATCGGCAATGAGTCACAGTAAAACCAGATCTTTCTAGGATGCGGAGTAGGATGAAAAGAATCGCATGGCAAGCATAGTATTTTAGCTATGCCTAGCGCACAACGCTGCTTTTGGCCAGTCTTACATGCAAAAAAGTAGTTGTTTTGAAATATTCTACTAATGTAATGATAGCCCGAAATCAATTTTGATAGCAATAGTACTTTGTTCTCATGCAATGTGATGACCATTCGTAAACGCACAACCTAATAGACCAATAGAGTGATGCGCTAGAGCGAGGAACCTCCATCGGAACGTGATAGGGCTGCATATCAGCCCATAGACTGTTGCTAGCCAAGCTAGAGTAAGGATGATATATATATGTACGATGTTGATCCTCAGATGCGAACATGTTCCAGCGAGGTTTCCAGATGGCCTAGCGCCCGTTTGGAGGTGCAACTAGTCGTCGTTACGTCTTCTTATAGCAAATGCAGCTTGACGTCTCTTTGCAAGGTTGAACGGCTCTTCTTAGTGACAGGCACCGCCTATGCGACGCTTTCTTGTGCTCGTCATTGCGCTTTGCCTGATCAGTGTGGATCACGCAGTCTTAGCCAGCCCGCCGCCAACGCGAGCGACGATGCCGCAGGCGCGCGCGGCGCCGCCAACTCGCCCCGGCCCGACGATCGAAACGTATGTACGCCCCGCATTTGCCGCGCGGATGCGACGTTTGCGCAGCGCAATACTGGCAGCGGCAGCGCGGCATAATCACCCGCAGCTATCGGGCATGAGCGACCGCGAATTTGCCGTGGTGATGGCAACGATCCTCTATAACGAGAACTTTGGCTGGGCAGAGGAGCTGGTCCCGCCGTTACGTATAGTGACGCCGTGGTACCAAGTTGCCCAACAACAAGCCAATTTGAGCGGCACGGGAGCCAATTTTAGCGTCTGGCCGGCCAATCTGCGGCCTTCGGTAGCCGCCGAGATACTGGCCGGCGAGGTACCGCTAGCCGATGGCAGTGTGCTGCGGGCGCCGTCAAGGGTGGAAGGCAGCCGGATCGATCCAGCGCAGTTTGCCGATCAGCGCGAGTTGTTTGCCGCGATCACCGCCGAGATTAGCAACGATGAGCTAGCGATTAACTACCTTGCCGCCAACCTTGAACGCGGCATCTTACGCGCGGCGATCGAAGGCCAGCCGATTTCGTGGCGCACGTTAGCGGCATGGCACAATCAGGGCATCGTTGATCCGGTGGCGATCCGGGCCAACCCCACCGCTCGCGATTATGTGCGCCGCGCGTCGGCCTACCTGCCGCTGGCGCGGACGTTGTTTGCCGCCGCCAGCCGGGCCGAGGCGCGGGCGGTATGAGACCGTAGAGACGGACGGCTGTCCGTCGCCATACCACGACGCAAAGCAAGCAAAGGCGCAGAGGTTTGTAACGCAAAGACGCAAAGGGCGCAATCGTAGAGATGGACGGCTGT
>NZ_DAOTWH010000267.1:0-4786 GCF_034435895.1 Chloroflexus sp. | reverse complement strand
CTGCCACTCGCGCGCCGGCTTGCACGCCGGTGGCCCACGTCTTGGGCACGCCGACGCCGCCACGGTAGCTGCCGGTCAACTGCAACGTTGGCCAGCGCTGTTCGAGCCGCTCGATTGCAGCCATCCGTTCGCGATGGCCGAAGGTGTACTGCGGGATCGCATAGCGCCAGCGCGTGACGTGGGTCAGCAGCGGTTGGCCGCTGATCCCCAGCACCTGCTGGTTGTCGCGGATAGCCGACTCGATCAGCGCCTCTTCGCTCTGCTCGGCCAATTCGGGCCGGATCGCGCCGCCCGCCAGCGTAATCGTCAACGCCCGATCCGCCGGAGCGACGTGCGGGAAGAGGCTAGAGGCCCACAGAATGCCGAGGAACTGCCGCCGTTCGCTCGACGGGGCCAGCACGCCAAACCCGTTCAGCTCACGCGAGAGCTGGTCGCGGCGGAAGCCGAGGTGAACCACCGCCACCGGCGCATAGGGAATATTGCGCAGTGCGCTGGCGGCGCCAGTATCGAGTGATTCGACCAATTCGGCAGCGGCGTAAGCCGGTGTGGCGATGATCACGCTGCGCGCAGTGATCGTCTCAACCTCGCCCGAACCATCCACCGTCACTTCCCAGTAACCGCCGCGGTTGCGCAAGCCAACCACTTTCCGCCCCGTCCAGACATTGCCGGCGCCAAGTGCGCGGGCCAGCGCGCGCGGCCATTCGGCCAAGCCGGTCCGGAAGCTGAAGGTGCGGCTGCGCATCTTTGGTTCGCTCACCGCCGGTTTTGGCTTGGATTGTTTGAGCATGCCGCGCACAATGCTGCCGCCGCGTTGGGCCGCTTCCCACAATGAGGGGAAGACCGCTGCGATCGATAGTTGGTTGGGATCGCCTGCATACACGCCGGCCACAAACGGATCGAGCAGGCGCGCAGTCGCTTCGGGGCCGATCCGGCGGTTGAAAAAGGCGGCCACGCTCTCTTCGGCGCTGGCCGGTTCGTTCTTGACGAATGGTTCGGCCAGTATGCGCAGTTTGCCTTGCCACGAGAGCAGCGGCGTTGTCACCAAACTGACCGGCGAGCTGGGGATCTCAACTGGCTTGCCGTTGATCAAGATAAACCGCCGCTTGCCATGGCGCGTGGCCGGTGTGATCCGCTCGCGCAAGCCAAGGTCGATCAGCTCTTGCCACAACCGCACGTCTTTCGTGCCTAGCGTGTTTGGCCCGCAATCGAGTGTGAAGCCTTCCGGCGTGGTGACACTGTGGATCACGCCGCCAACCCGGTTAGCCGCTTCGATCACCAGCACCCGGTACCCCCGTTTGTAGAGGGTATAGGCTGCCGCCAACCCGCCGATGCCGCCCCCGATCACGACACTGTCATAGCCTGCCATCATACGCGCTACCCCTCATACCGTGCTCGAAAAGATCGGCCGTTCCGTCGCCTGTTGCAGATAGCGATCCAACTCCATCGCCAGATTCCGCACAAAGAACCGGCCGCGCTCGGTGACGCGCAAGCGGCGCGGTTCCACCTCAACCAACCCGTCGTCGGCGTAGGCCGCGATCCGTTCGATCTCGGCGGCAAACGCCTCGCCGAGCGGTTGCCCGTGCGGCGGCAATGCTAGATCAAATGGTACCTCAAGGTTGCACATCAGATGCATGATCGCCTGCCGCCGCATCAGATCGTCGTCACTCAGCCGCATCCCGCGCGTGATCGGCAGCTCGCCGGCATCAATCGCGCGCTGGTAATTGCCGAGATGGGCATCGTTCTGGGCATAGCGCCCGGCCAAATCGCCGATCGCGCTCATGCCGAAGCCGATCTGGTGCGGCGCAGGCAACACCGTATACCCCATAAAGTTGCGCTGCAACCGCCGCTCGCGCGCTGCGACCGCCAATTCGTCATCGGCCAGCGCAAAGTGATCCATCCCGATCCACTCATACCCTACGGCGGTGAAAGCGTCAATCGCTTGCAAGAAGAGCTGGAACTTGTCGTAGCCGGTCGGCAACTGGCGCGCATCGACCCGCTTTTGGTTCGGGCGCGCCTGCGGCAGGTGCGCGTAGCTAAAGCAGGCCACCCGGTCAGGCCTCAGATCGATCATCGCCTGCAACGTCGCCGCAAAGCTGGCCGGCGTCTGGTACGGCAAGCCGTAGACCAGATCGATATTCACGCTGGCAAAGCCGGCATCGCGCGCCGCCAGCATCACCGTCTCGGTCTGGCTAAGCGGCTGAATCCGCCCGATCGCTACTTGTACATCGTGGGCAATATCTTGCACCCCGAAACTGATCCGGTTAAACCCCAGCTCGTGGAAGAGGAAGACCTGCTCGCGGCTGCCGATGCGCGGATCGACTTCCAGCGCCACCTCCGCCTCAGGGTCAATGGTAAAGGCGGCCCGCAGCAGGCCCATCAAACGGCGCGACTGTGCTTCATTCAAAAAATTGGGTGTGCCGCCGCCCCAATGTAATTGTACCACCTTGCGTCCCGTGCCGAGCGCGGCTGTCACCATTGCTAGCTCGCGTTCGAGCCGGTCGAGATAGTGATCAACCACGTCGGCCCGTTTGGTTGAGGTAGCGTTGCAGCCGCAGTACGCGCACCGTTCAGCGCAGAAGGGCAGATGCACATACACGCTGATCGGATCGGCGGTGGCCGCCACATCGCGCAGCGCCGCCAGATAGTCATCGGCAGTGAATTGAGCGTTCCAATGCGGGACAGTCGGGTAGCTGGTGTAGCGTGGGCCGGGACGGTTGTAGCGGTCGATCGTTGCGCGGGTGATCTCAACAGTCATAACAACCCCTCTTGCCGGCTGATTCTGTAGTTCCGTTTGCAAACTACTTGGACAAGAAAGCAAAACCAAACCCAGAGCTTGCCCAAAAACGCATGATCGAATCTGATTGTAGCATGATAGTCAATCATTTGATTGTTTGAGCAATCCGCCGGTAGGGTATAGGAAAAGCGGTTTTGGCTGATAAGAATGCGGAATACGCGCTTGTGAGCAGTGACTTGCGTTGCGAAAGCATAACTGTGATGAGAAACTTTTGCTGTGATCTCGAGGTTCAGTTTTTATGTAACGCTATTGCATGATCGTGCTCTCCTGAGGCGGTGATAAGTGCTTTCCCGTTCTCTGCAACGCGTGCTACGCAGTACATGCTTTCTCGCTTCGCCTAAAGGGCATGCTAGGAGGTGGTATAGTAGCTTGTCGCTTCGCCTCATCTGATCAATAATGAGCCTGAGGTGGCAACGACGCCGTTCACATCATCCATATATGGGAACCAAATGCGTTGCTGATCCGTCATGATCGCATAAGGTTTGCTTAGAGAGCGTATCAAAAAGGTCACTGTTCCATGCGCATACTTTATATCCTGCCGCACTACGGTCAGTCAGCAATGGGTAATCGCATCCATGCTGAGCTGATTGAGGAGTGGCGGAACTATGGCGTTGATGCTGAGGTGCTCAGCTTTTCAGCTTCCCTGCGCCAGCCTACTCGTACCGTTGAAGAAGGAATTGTCGTTCACCGGTTGCCGGCAAGCGGCTCATGGCCCGTCAAGGTGGCCAATACGCTTACTGCCCGTATCTTCCCCTACCCCTATCTTGCTAGCGTCATCATGGGCTTCCGGCACTTTTTTGCCGAACACACCTACGATCTTTGCCACATCGAGACCGCGTTTCCGCTTGCATGGGCGGCAGTGCTAGCTGGTAAACGGGTGCCGCCGCTGGCGCTGACCCTGCCCGGCGCCGATGTCATGGCCGAGCCAGAATTTGATTACGGCTATGCTCGCTTCCGCAGCGTTCGCGCTATCTTACCGATCGTTTTCTGCCGCGCATTGGTGATACGAGCCGACTCGCCCCAGATTCGTGAAGCAGCGATCGCGCTTGGCGCTGCGCCAGACAAGGTGAAGGCTATTCCCTACAATATCACGAATAGTAGTTTTCCGCCCGTAGGCGAAGATCTTGATGCTTTGCGCGTGCGCAGCCGTGCCGCATTGGTGGCGCGTTACCACCTTGATCCACGTCGCCCAATTGTGGTTGGCCTCAACCGGTTGCATCCGTTCAAAGGCATGGCGTACCTTGTTGAAGCCGTGCCTACCGTTCGTGCCGCCGGAATTGAGCCGCAAGTGTTAATCGTTGGCCCCAATCGCGCCACGCCGCGTTTTGGTGATTATGGCGCGTTTTTATCGCGGCGAGCCGCTGAATTGGGGGTGTCCAATCATGTTCTACTGACCGGTGGTGTTCCTCACACCGAGGTGCTGACCCATTTGGCCGGGGCTGATGCAGCAGTGGTGCCGTCAGTCGCCGAGGCGTTCAGTCGGGTCGTTATCGAGGCGTGTGCCGTGGGAACGCCACCAGTTGTCACCCGCACAACCGGAGCAAGTGCGTACGTCGCGGCTGCGCGGGCCGGTGTTGTGGTCGAGCCGCGCTCTGGGCCGGCGATTGGCGCCGCACTGGTTGAGTTGCTAGAGAATCCAGTGAGCTGGCGTGAATATAGTACGCGCGCTGTTACGTTGGCGCCGGCGTTTTCGTCGGCCCGGATTGCAGCCGAACTGATCGACTTGTACCGCGCGGCAATGGCTTCACGCCAGCCGCTGGCATCGCTCGCAGCGCATGATCGGTAAATGTTCTGGCACCAATGTCGCCTGAGTGTATGTCAAAGGAGGATCTTCATGAAACGTACGTCTCGTCTACTGCCGTGGGTGGCAATAACCTTCACGCTGATTGCGGTCGTGGCAGCGCTTTCCTTTGCGCTCCGTCCCGGCCAAGCCGAAGAGAGCGGCCCGCTGTTGCAGTACCCACCCGAACCGCCGGCGCCGACGATTGGCCC
>NZ_DAOTWH010000266.1:0-18215 GCF_034435895.1 Chloroflexus sp. | reverse complement strand
GAAGGTCGCAGGTTCGAATCCTGCCGCCGCTACCAACTTAAGCCCCACCCCCGCTAGCTGTGCTAGCGGGGGTGGCGGTGTTTTGAGGCGAGTAAAAGGTACGGATGTTTACCGCAGAGGGCGCGGAGAGCGCAGAGAATGTTTCTCATTCCAAATACCTTATGCGCCCTTCGCGTCCTTTGCGCCTTTGCGTGTGAATCCTCTGCGTCTTTGCTCGCGTGGCGGCTTAGCGTTGACTGCCCTCATCCCCCCGCCCCTTCTCCTACCTGACGGCGGGAGAAGGGGCGCCGCTAAATACGCGGGACTGGCACTGCGCAAGTGATATGAGATGTTTTGATGCTCGGAGTGACCGAATCTCGCCCTCGCGGGGGATTGCTTCGTCGCGCCGAGCGCGGCGCGCCATGCCAAGCCAGAATGTCATTGCGAGGGCGCGCAGCGCCCGAAGCAATCTCCTCCTTCAGCGCAGCCCATGCCTGAGCGGGTTCCGCTTGCCCTCGCGGGGGATTGCTTCGTCACGCCGAGTGCGGCGTGCTATGACAGAGGGGGAAGCTGCGGTGAGAGCTAGACTGTTGGCTATTCATTGACATCTGGTATGATTTGCTGAAACAGTGATTTGCCACGGAGATTGTGATGTCCTTCGATCCATCCACTATTCGCCCACTCTTCCCGGCATTAGCGCAAGAGGTTGCCGGACGGCCAGCAGTCTTTTTCGATGGCCCCGGCGGCACGCAGGCGCCGCAGATGGTGATCGATGCAATCAGCGGGTATCTGGCGCGTGACAATGCCAATACGCACGGCGCGTTCGCCACCAGCCAACGCACCGATGCGATGATTGCCGCGGCGCATGCTGCGATGGCCGATCTACTTGGTTGCGATCCTGACGAGGTGTTTTTCGGCCAGAATATGACCTCACTGACCTTTGCGTTCAGCCGGGCAATTGGGCGTGAGCTGCAAGCCGGCGATGAAATCGTGGTGACACGGCTTGACCATGATGCCAATGTCGCGCCGTGGCGAGCGTTGAACGAGCGCGGGGTCGTGATTCGCGAAGTCGATATTGACATTGATGACTGTACGCTCGATATGGCGGACATGGCGGCGAAGATCGGGCCACGTACCAAACTGGTGGCGGTTGGTTATGCTTCAAATGCGGTTGGCACGATCAACGATGTACGGCAGGTGGTCGAATGGGCGCATCAGGCCGGCGCGCTGGTCTTTGTCGATGCCGTGCATTATGCGCCACACGGCCCGATCGATGTCAAGGCGCTCGATTGCGACTTTTTGGCCTGTAGTGTCTATAAATTCTTTGGGCCGCACGTAGGGGCCATCTATGGCAAACGCGAGCATTTACAGCGATTGCAGCCCTACAAAGTGCGCCCGGCAGCAGATACCACGCCTGAACGCTGGATGACCGGCACCCAGAACCATGAAGGCTTGGCCGGCGTGACAGCAGCGATTGAGTACTTGGCCAGCTTAGGCCAGCCAGCCGCGACCCGGCGCGAGGCGCTCGTGACGGCGATGACCCGAATCGCTGACTACGAACGGAGCTTAGCCGTGCAGTTGATCGAGGGCTTGCTCACTATCCCCGGCCTCACGTTTTATGGGATTCGCGAGCCGGAGCGGTTTGAGTGGCGCACGCCGACGGTCTCGTTCCGGTTGGCAAACCTGTCGCCGCGAGCGGTGGCTGAACAACTGGCTGAACGCGGTATTTTTGTCTGGGATGGCAACTATTATGCGTTGAGCTTGAGCGAACGGCTAGGGGTTGAGCCGCTTGGCGGCATGGTGCGGGTAGGGTTGGTGCATTACAACACGGCTGCTGAAGTAGATTATTTGCTTGAGGTATTGCGCGAGCTGGCCACAAGGTAGCAGGATGGGAATGTGGCGGGCCAGCTGCCCGCGCTCCACGCGCTACACCATCTCTGCTTGTGGCGGGCCAACGGCCCGCGCCGCCTAGCATTAGGCTTTGAGCATCACCTCGGCGCGATCCCATACTAACAGCCCCGGCTGCTCGCTGAGCATGACGCGGTCGGGGCTATACCGCACTCGGATACCGCTCTCACTCCCCAACACGCGCCGGTCGAGATCGGGCGGCATGGTGGTGATATACCCTTCATCATTGAAAAAGAGGCGCACACATGAAAACGCGAAGGTCAGATCATGCGGGCTAGCGAGGGTGATTTCGAGATCGGAGTCGTGGTTGACACTCGCCTGAGCGCCAAGATCGCCCAGCATGTGGCGCAACGCATCAATATCGACATTCAGCCGTTGCCCTTTTGCGCCGCTAATCGTGATGGTGATATGGCGGCTGGTGAGAACCGAGTCGATCAACAACAACTCGTAGGGGGTCTGTTCGAACAGAATCGCTGCCGCCGGATTGGCGCGATCAATTGCGCGACCGGCTAGCGCGCAGCCGAGGGCATTGACATCGTAGGCGAGGCGCATCGCGGTCGGAAATGAGAAGGAGATGGAAGCAGCGCCTTGCAACGTCGTGGACAACTCGGCGGTGGGGATGCCGAAGCCGCGCAAAAAACCTTTCAAAATGGCCAACCCCAATTCAAGACTCACCCGCCGCGAACGGCGACCACTGATATCGATCAGTTGTGACACCGATGGTTGGACGCTGAGCGGGCTCGAGTCGGTCAAGAGCGGCAAGAGCGAGCCGCGAAAGATGCTGCGCCCATGGCGATGCACAACGACTGAGAGCGGCCGGATGCGGGCATCGGGGACACGCACCGGATTAGCGCCGAACAGGTCATGCACAAGCGCGACGAGGGGGTCATTCGAGCACAGATGCAAGATCATACGCAGCCTCGACGGTGAAGCTTCAAAAAGGGCGGAAGATCGGCATACTCAAGCAACGCAGGGGCTTGTGATTGAACAGGCGGTTTTGGGCCCGGAGTAGATTTGTTGGCGCTGGCGCCAGCCAGCCGGCGGAACGTATCAACTTCACTCGCAATCAGCGTCACGCGCACGCGATCAGGGTTAGCTTGGTGCGGTGAGCTGACCACGCCAATCGCTAACTCCATCTCGCTATCAATCGTCTGATGAATTTGCGCGATCGCATTGTTCACATCGTGCAGACCGAGATTATTACCACCAATGATCGATACAAAGAGACGCCGCGCCTTTATCAAATTCCCTTCCAACAAATCGCATTTGAGCGCCATCGGCACAGCGCGTTGGGCGGCATCGCTGCCAGTTGCGCTGCCAATGCCAAGCATCGTCTGGCCGGCATTGCTGAGGGTTTGGCGAACGTGGGAAAAGTCGAGCTGTATCAGGGACGGCAAGGAGAGCTGCTCGACGACACCGCTGATTGCAGCACTCAAAATCGTATTGCTATAGGTAAGCGCTTTGCTCAGCGTTTCCCGCGGATTAACAAAACGGAGGATCTTCTGATTGGACACCACCACCACCGCATCGGAAGTCGCGGTCAGGGAGGCAAGACCCTGTTCGGCAGTGCGGCTACGTTGGCCTTTCTCGACGTGAAACGGCATCGTGACAAACGCGAGGGTCAGTGCGCCAAGTTGGCGGGCAAGGCGGGCGACCACTGGCGCGGCGCCGGTGCCGGTACCACCACCCATACCGGCGACAATCACCACTAGATCAGCGCCGGCAAGCGCTTGGGCCAACACCGATTCGCTTTCGAGCGTCGCCTCGGCGCCGACTTGAGGATGACCGCCGGCGCCCTTGCCACCTGTAAGCTGCGGTCCCAATAAAATGCGCGTTGGCACCGTGGTGCGTCCAACCAGATCTTGTTGATCGGTATTGGCGACAATCACGCCAATCTGATCGGACGGCAGTTGTAATGTACTGACCAAATTCCCGCCGCAGCCACCCAAACCGATCAGCTTAATGGTAATTGGGGTACGAGGCTGAAACGATACATCTGCTGATTCCATACGCCCCCTACGAATAATGGTTGGTATTACACCTGCTCGCTCACCGGCATCTCAGTGATGGAGTCGCTCACCCGCACCCGGCCAGCGCCAATGTGAAACTGCCGGCGCAGTAACTGCACCAGCGCCTGTACCGCGCTGCGCAATGGTGGCGGCGCATGTTCGAGCGACCCCTCGATAGCAATCACGATGGCGCGTTGATCGAGTTGCTCGGCGGGCAAGCCAACCCCGCGAGCAGTGCGGGCAATATAGCGTTCGTGGCGCAGACGAAACACAGCGCCGGTATGATCCACGTAATAGTGCCAGCGCGCATTGGCGTGAGCATTGACCAACTGTAAGCTGGTTGGGCCGGGAGTTGGCGCCAGCAAAATGGTATCAATCGGGCGGCGGCGTATTTCCCCATCACCGGCGAATAGGCTCACATCGATCAATGGCTGGCCTTGCCGAACTGGCCCAAGCAGGGGAGCAGACGTCACTGGCGGCGGTGGCAGACGCTGGCCATCAACCCGCGATAGCCGCACCACACCGGTTGCAAGCTGGCGGTGGCTGCCAAGCAACGCCGTCAAGCGGCCAAAGGGACTCGCCGACGGCAACGGGCGATCGAGCGGCCAATCCGGGGCCGGCAGGCGACAAGCGATCACATCGAGCGCAAACGGCATCAACACCACCGGCACGCTATCGATCACCACAACTTCAGGTTGGCCCAGTGGCGCGCCGAGGTCTTCACCCAACGCATACTGGATCAGGGCCGCATCAGGTTGGTAGCGGCGACCGGTGCGGAGGGCAAAGAGATCGTCAAGCAAGAGCCGGGCCAATTGGGTGGCGCGCTCGCGGCTGAGGCCAGACGGCGCCAACTGGCCAGCAGCGGCGCGGCGAAGCTCGCTGAGCCGGTAGATCACTTGCCACTGGCCCACCGGCGAGCAAAGACTATCGAGAGCAAAGTGCTGGCAAGCGAAATTCAACCCCGGCGCCAGCGCCAACCGGTGATTATGGCTGATCGGCATCCCCAATTCATCGGGATGCTGGAGAAAATACTGGTGGAAGGCCCAACCGGGTTGAAAGCCATTGACCGGATCGGCAGCGCGAAAGATTGCCTCAAGCAGCGCCATCCGTTGCGGGCTAGCCGGCACGGTATTGAGCCGATTGATGCTCTCACCGGGGCGGAGGGAGTCATCGGGCCCAACGGAAGCAAACAGCGCATCGCGGGCATAGACTTCAACCAGATAGCGCGTCCCGTCAGGCAGTGACAACGCGCGTTCACGGTCATTGGGCGCTGAGGCCGGACGCGGAGCGAGGGGGCGAGCGACCAGCGAAGCGACCGGCATGCCGAGATTGGCGGCGCGGGCTTGGGCGAAAAAGGGCCACTCGGCGGGCAGGCCACTGCCGGCGGCGCGATACGCGGCATCAAGCATGTATTGGCGCAACTGTTCACCCGGCGGCAAGGCAGGGGCATCAGGCAAACCGGCGAACACCTCGGCCAGAAACCGTTGCCACGGAAAACCGGCCGGATCGGTCTTCCGTCCGGGAGAAATATCGAGATGGCGCACCACTTGGGTAGGCGGAATCCGGTACTTCTGCACCAGCTCGCGGGTCAACCAAAGCGCAGCAGCGTACTGTTCGGGCGGGTACGGATCGCGACCATCGTTACGGTTCTCGATTTCGATCCCCACCGATACATCGTTACAGCCATACACCGTGCGGCCATCAACCTCCCAACGGCTCACACCGGCATGCCACGCGATATCTTGATCTGCAACCAGTTGGAACACCTGGCCACGCTTGCTGATGTAGTAATGGACGGAAACCTCACGACCGGGAGCGCCGCCCTGCCGGAGCCACTTAAAGTCACCGGGGTAGGAACCGGCAGTGGAATGGAGCACCACCATCCTGATCCGATCAGGAGTGCCCGGTCTAAAATGGTTGCGGGTCATGCCAACCCATTCGATCTGATACATACGTACACCCATGCGATGGTTATGATGGAGCCGCACCTCTGTGCAGCGGCACCAAGGGACAGCGCTACCTAGGATCGATGCCGTATCGCCGGCGATACCATTCGTCTTGAATGCGCAACCGGCGGATCACCGGTGATAGCTGCCGTGCCGAAGACCGGTTGCCCAAGGTCAACGCCGGCGGCCGATCGCTGGGCGGGCGCAAGTAAATCGGCCCAAGGGTGCGATTACGCACGTACAACGCCGGCACAAACCACGACACCTGATCAGTCTCGCCGACATACAGCGCAATCCGAGCAGCGACCAGCGCCTCTTGCACGCTACGCCCCTGCGCCAACCCGGCGTAGACAATGCTGGCCATGCGGGTAGCAGCATCGGCGCGGATCGTAAACTGCATCCCAATCACCACCGGCACCCCAGCGATGCTGAGGGCGGGGGCAACACTACTAAGCAAGGCCGAGCCGGGGGTAGCCATCGCCCCTTGGCACGCATGCAACAAGACCATCCGCACCTCGCCGGCAGCAGCAGCCAACGCCCCCGGCGGCGTCCATTCTTCCCCACCGCTCTCGCGGTCAAGCAAGAGCGCGCCGGCGCCTTGCTCATAGCGCCCGTGGCCGTAGTAATGGATCACATCGGGCGACCACTCGCGCACCACCCGTTCGAGTTCACGGCGCGAAACCGGGCTCAACTCACGCATTTCGGCCAGACCCAATTCAAGCAACGGTTGCAACGCGCTCATGCGGGCGCTGCGTTCAAGCTGGCGCAATTCGGGCGGGATCCCGGCTTGGGGCGAGAGGGCGAGAATGCGCAGCGCGCCGCTGCCCGGCGCCGGTTGCGGCGGCGGGCCGGTATGCTTAAGACGGCGTTCAATCGTTGCCGACAAGCGGCGCTCAGTGAGGAGCGGCGTTGGTTCATCGGCCCAGAGCAGCTCCCACGGGAGCGTGGCGAGGGCAATATCAGCCGGCGCGTGGGCATTGAAATGGCAAGCCATCAGCAACGGCCGATCGACCGCCAGCGCATAGTTACGCACAATCTTCAGGGCTTCAGCGCCGCGCTTATCGTGGGTCAAGGCCCGAAAGAGGCGGCGACCGACTCGGCGCGGCAAATCGGACGGCACCCGATCACCGTCATCCCAGAAATCGAGTTCACGCAGCCGATCCTGTTCCGCCGGAGAAAACGTGAACGCCGCTTCTTGGGCTGATGTCCATGGATGCGGATAGGCCGGATCTTGCAACACATCGAGAGCCCGCAACACAAGCGGCACATCGTGGGCAGCGATCGGCATCGGCATCTGGCTCTGGGTGATATCGATCACCTCATTAGCTTCCCAGCGCACAAAAAAGCCGCGGTGATACGAACTAAAATCAACCGAGAGCAGAACAGGTTGGTAGGTTGGTCGCATAGTGATCAGAATGGGTATGGCTAACAGCGGGAACACACCATCTTACCCGGCAGCGCACGGCTTATCGTTCACGAGATTTAGCGGGCAGCTCCGTCATGAGCAAGGCGAGCAACAACGCCTGATCAGCACCCTGATCGCGCACCAGCAACCGCTCGCGCTGCAAGGTTTGGCGCAGGCGCTGGCGAGCAATGAAGGCACTGCCGGACGGACGATCAATCACGGGGCGCGGTTGGAGCGTCAGGGCGCTATTCATAGCGTAATTCCTTTCCAGCAATTTACTACAGTATGTAGTAAAAATGATCACAAAGAAAACGCGCTGTTGCGCGCCACTGCTACATCCCAATCATGGTGCGACCAGCGGCCGGCAGAGGCCGTAATCGTCGACTCACATTCTTGCCAGCGTTCCGGCGTCCACACTTCCAAATACTGATCCATTCCAACCAGAACAGCGGTGCGATCAAGACCGGCATACGCGCGGAGTGGCGCAGAGATGACAATCGTTGCCTGCTCATCGAGCGACAAAGCGCTGGCATCGGCAAACAGCAACCGGCGCAACCAGCGCTCATCAGCGCCGCTGAGAGTCAGATTGCTCACCCGCTGAGCCAACCCCCGCCAGAACGGTTCGGGGCACAGTTGGAGACAGCGTTCAAAACCGCGGGTCACGACTACACCAGCGTTAAATACAGGGCGGATAGGAGCGGGAATGGCCAAGCGGCCTTGTTCATCGAGCGACACCTGCCAAGTACCGAGCAACATCGCTTCCTCACAGGGTCAGAATGCTAGGCAAGAGGATCCTTTTCGGGTTCTTGTTGGGTTCTTAAAATACCTGCCTGAACTACTATAACATATAATATTTGAGCTGTCTAGAGTGTTTCGCGGGAAGTTCTCAGCGAGGCCTTGACATTACTACAGTATGTAGTATTATAAAGCTAAGCTTAGCTTCGACGCCTTCTCGCCTGCAATCGACTACTTGTTGTCGCTGGTGGAAATGGCATTATGACGAAACAAACTGAACAGGAGGAGCGGCTATCACCCAACCATCAACCCCAAGAAGTACCCAAAAAGCACCCAAAAGACTAGACAAAACAGTTGAGGAGTGATATAGTATCTACTGAAAGGAACCCAGCAATGCAAGCAGTGAATCACAACGCAACGTTCAACACGGTGACTGAAGCTGATCATCTGGCGGTGCAATTGCCGCTGCAGGTGATGGGACTGTCAACTGTCTACGCTGCTACTCTCGAACTACTCCAGCGTCGTTATCCGACAGTCTTGCCTGATCATTTGTGGGCAGAGGTTGCTGGCGGGGTCGTTCTTTCCCTTGCACCGGTCGCGTTAGCAGCACGCCGCTTACGTAACCTCGATTGGCGCAATTATGAAGATTTGGTCTGGCGTAGCTTTGTGGCTGCGGGCATTCCCATTATTCTCTGGCAACTCGGCGCAAATGCGCTGCGCCACCGCGAAGCCGAAGATTACTTGCGCCGAACACGAAGGAGCGCTGTTGATTATGCCAACGATACCACGCCGCTGGCCAACCGAATTGGAGACCGAGAGGGTGGAGTTGATCCGCGTTGCGGACGAGGCGGTTCAGCACATCCAACAGGCCCGGAATACGCTTGAAGAGGTGCGAGCTGAACTAGGGCGCAATATTCACCTTGGGCGGGTGTTGATCGCTACCGCCGAGCGCGCCGTGTACGATGCTTTGACCTGCACTGAACGCATGCGGCGCTATTTGGCCATCGTGCGCGGCGCGGAAATTAACGGACGCTGGCCGATGACGGCGGCTCGCCAACGCGACGATAGCGAACAAGCGTTGGATCGAGCCGCCCGGAGCCTCGAAGAGGCGCAAGACCTGTTCGAGGAATTGCGCCGGAGTTACTATACGTCGAATTTCACGCTGGCCGAGGCGATTCTGGCCGATATAACGCTTGCCCTTGCTCGCGCTCGCCGTTCGATCGAACAAATGGTGCGCTTGCTGACTGAAGCGGCGATCGGACGTGATTAGGCCTTGCCTGCACTTACGTAGCGCAACCCATTTGCTACGGTGTTGGCGTGGCCGTAGGAACAGGCGTCGCAGTTGGCGTTGCCGTCAGCGGCGACGGCGTTGCAGTGGGTGTCGCAGTTGGCGTAGGCAAGCCAACATCATCCACGGTATCGGCAGCAATGTCGCTCAGCCGGTCAAGAAAACGGGTTAACCGCTCGCTGCGCCGCTCGATTTCGCGAATCCGCTCGTTTTGTTCGGCTTGAATGGTGGCTACGACCGCTACTACTACTTGCCCTTCCCGAAGCTGATCTTGTAATGTCGCGGCTCCAGCGACCGCGGTTTGCAGTGCCTGCCTCAAGGCTACCGCCGTTGCAGCCTGACCGGCTTGGGTCGTCGCCGCCGCCGCCAGTCGCCCCGCCTGCGCTTCGAGATCATCGATCCGCTCGCGCGCATTGCCCAACTCAATGCTCGCTTGCGCCTGCGCCGTTTGTAGTTGGGCCACCGTATTGGCTTGCGCCGTGGCCGCTGCCTGCAACCGCTGCACCTCAACGCTCGCTTGCCGGATCTGCTGCGGTGTGGTGAGATCAACTCCCAACAGCAACAAGATGCCTCCGGCTGCAACCAACGCTACTCCAGCCGCAATGATCACGGTCAATAACCAGCCAATCAGGCCGATGATCCGGCTCGCACAACTGCGCGAACGCGGCGCTGGCGACGCTGGCGGTGAGGCTACCGGCGCTTCATTCGAATCAGGTTGGGTCATTGTCTTCCTACTGCATCGGCGCGAACATATGGCTATTGTAGCATGCCGGCTGGCAGGCTAAGGAACCGGTTGCCAGCGAATGCGATCATCCGAGCCATCCACGTCATTTGACAGTCTGCAAGGCGCTGGCTACAATCGCACCAGCCAGATTGCTATGCCGAGGAGCCTATGAGAGTTCCGCTGTCATGGTTGCGTGAATTTGTTGCGGTCGATCTGCCGGTCGAAGAATTGGCCCGGCGCTTGACCTTCGGCGGTATGGAAGTCGCCCAGATCCACCGGATCGGGGTTGAGGGCGCGCCGCTGCCGTGGGATCCCGAATTGATTGTCGTTGCCAATGTGCTAGAGGTGCGGTCGCATCCGAACGCTGACCGGCTGGTGCTGGCCGAGGTTGATTATGGCGCGGCCCAGACCCATACGGTTGTCACCGGCGCGCCTAATCTGTTTCCGTATCGCGATCAGGGCCGCTTGACCCATCCGCTGAAAGCGGCGTTTGCCCGCGAAGGTGCGCAGTTGTACGATGGCCACGCCGAGGGCTGGGTGATTACCAAGCTCAAGGGCCGGCCAGTGCGCGGCGTGATGAGCGATGCCATGCTCTGTTCGGAGAAAGAGCTGGGCCTGAGCGAGGATCACGAGGGGATTTTGATCTTGCCCGACGATGCGCCGGTGGGAATGCCGCTGCGCGATTATCTGGGCGAGATTGTGCTAGAAATTGACCTGACCCCCAACTTCGCCCGTTGTCTCTCGATTGTCGGCGTGGCCCGCGAAGTCGCCGCGCTGACCGGCGCGCCGCTGACCTTGCCCGATCCGCAGGTTGTTGCCACCGGCCCGTCGATCAGCGGGCGGGCCAATGTGACGATCCACGAACCCGATCTCTGCCCGCGTTTTATGGTTGGGCTAGCCGAGGGCGTACAGGTCGGGCCGTCGCCGTTCTGGATGCAGCGCCGCTTGATCAACGCCGGCATGCGCCCAATCAACAATATTGTCGATATTTCCAACTACGTGATGATCGAGTGGGGCCAGCCGACCCACGCTTTTGACGCCGATCGCGTGGCCGAACGCCATTTGATCGTGCGCTTGGCCCAACCCGGCGAACGGCTGAAGACGCTCGACGATCAGGATCGCGATCTGACACCCGGCTCTGACAGCGGCTTGTCCCACTCGCCGCTGATGGTGTGTGACGCCGCCGGGCCGCTGGCGGTGGCTGGTGTGATGGGTGGGGCCAGCTCTGAGGTGAGCGCGACCACGACCAACGTATTGCTCGAAGCGGCTATTTGGGAGCCAGTGCAGATCCGGCGCACGGCGCGCGGTCTCAAATTACCCAGCGAGGCGTCGCGCCGTTTCGAGCGCGGGGTTGATTATGAGTTGCCGCCAATCGCGCTACGCCGCTGTTTGGAACTGATGCGCCTATACGCCGGGGCAACGATTGCCGCCGATTTCATCGATGTCTATTCGCGCCCGTGGCAACCGGTGACGATCGATCTGCCACCCTCGGAAGTGCGCCGCTTGCTCGGCATTCATCTCGATGCCCACACCATCGCCAGCATTCTGGGCCGGCTAGGGTTTGAATGCACAATCAGCGGCAGCGCGACGGTCGGCGATTTCGCCATGCTGGCCGCCGATCCGGTGATACACGTAAAGGTTCCGTCGTTCCGTCAAGATGTGACGATGGCCGCCGATCTGTGCGAAGAGATTGCCCGCGTCTATGGCTATGATCAGATTCCGTCCACTCGCTTGGCTGATGAACTGCCGCCGCCGGTGACGCTCAAGGCGATTGAACTCGAAGAGCAGGTGCGCGATCTGATGGCCGGCGCCGGCTTGACCGAGCTGATCACCTATTCGCTGATCGACATGGCGCTGGTCGCGCAGGTGCAACCCTCTGAGGCCGTCGCCGAGCGGTACCTCAAGCTGAGCAATCCCAGCACGCCGGAACATGTCTACCTGCGCCGCTCGTTGCTGCCCTCGATCGCGGCGGCGCTGGCCATGAACCTGCGCGAGCGCAAGCGTTCGCTGGTGTTCGAGATTGGGCGAGTCTACTTACCGCAAACCGAGCCGGGCCACGACGATCGCTGGCTGCCCGCTGAACCACGCCGGCTGGCAATTGCGATGGCCGGCCCGCGCCAGCCGGAAAGCTGGCTCAGCACCGACCGCGAGTGGCTCGATTTCTACGATCTGAAGGGGATCGTCGAGCTGCTCGGCGAACGGTTAGGGCTGGCCGAGCAACTCAGCTTTGTGCCGCTGACCGATGATGAGCGCTTCCACCCCGGACGCTCGGCGGCGTTGATGCTGGTGCGCAAGCGCGATAGCCGGGGGCGGCCAGTGGATCAACAACCGGTTGGCGTGCTTGGCGAAGCTCACCCGCAGGTGCGCGCGCGGCTAGAGGTGGCAGCGCCGCGAATACTGCTGGCCGAGATCGATCTCGAAACGCTGTTTGCCCACGCCGGGCAAGCGGTCTACCGGCCCATCTCGCGCTTCCCGGCCAGTGTGCAAGATCTGTCGATTGTGGCTGATGAAGCAATCAGCGAAGTGCAGATCCGGGCCGTCATCCAGCGCAGCGCCGGCGAGTATTTAGAGAGCCTGACCCTGTTTGATCGCTACAGCGGGCCGCAAGTGGGGGAAGGCAAACGCAGCCTGACCTATCACCTTGTCTTCCGCGCGCCTGACCGCACCCTGCTCGACGAGACGTTAGCCAAGATTCGCAAGAAGATCATTGGCAACCTCGAACGCGAGCTAGGGGCGACAATTCGCAGTTGAGCCATGGCAACAGCGCCGGCCAAACTCATTCTCTGCGGCGAACATGCCGTCGTCTACGGACGGCCAGCGATTGCGTTGCCGCTGGCCGACATTCGGGCGACGGCAACTGTCACACCACTCCCGCCGGGGAGCGGTCCGCTGATCAGCGCGCCCGATCTTGGCGGGCAGTGGCGAGTCGCTGAGCGGCCCGATGAGCCGCTGAGCGGATTGGTGATGGCGGTCATTGAACGGCTTGGTGTCCCGGCTGATATTGAAATCACCATCCGATCGGCGATCCCGATCGCGAGCGGCATGGGCAGCGGGGCGGCCATCGCCACGGCGATTGTGCGCGAGTTGCTGGCGCACAGCGGCCAAACCCTGCCGCCGGCAGCCATTTCCGAACTCGTGTACGAGAGCGAACGCGGCTATCACGGCACACCGAGCGGGATCGACAACACCGTGGTGGCCTTCGAGCAGCCAATCTGGTTTCAGCGCCGGCCATCACTCCCGCCATTGATCGAGCCGTTGCCGATTGGCGCACCGCTGACACTGGTCGTCGGCGACAGCGGCGTGCGCAGCCCCACTCGCTTACCAGTTGGTGCAGTGCGCGAGCGGTGGCAGGCCGATCCGGCCCGCTACGAAGCGTTGTTCGATCAGGTAGGCGCGTTGGTCGAGCAAGCACGCGCGGCGCTGGCGAAGGGTGATGCAGCGCGGTTAGGGCCACTCCTCAGCGCCAATCACGAACTGTTGCGCGAGATCGGCGTCTCGTCGCCGGAACTTGACCGGTTGGTTGCGGCAGCGCAAGCTGCCGGCGCACTAGGGGCAAAGCTAGCCGGCGCCGGCTGGGGTGGCGTGATGTTGGCGTTGACCACGCCGGAACAAGCGGCGACGATCGCTGGCGCGTTGCGCACCGCGGGCGCAGCCAACGCGCTCGTAACGACGATTGCGGCGACGGGATGAGAACAGAGTGCGGCAGTGGGACTGCCACACTCCAAAGTTTACACAGTGTTTGCCAAGCCTACCCCACTGGTACAGGCGAGGGTGATATGCAATGCGGCAGTATGACTGCCGCACTCCATAACGTTGCGCGATGTGCGCCACGCCGAGCCTACGGGTAAAGGTGTTCAAGGGCGGACAGAAGATCTGAACATAGACACGGTTTGGCGTTGAGATGCGCTATTTCACCCTCACCCCCAGCCCCGATCCCACTGACGCAGATTCAAGGGCGGACAGAACATCCGTCCGGAACCCGGCCCTCAAGGGCCGGGCTAGGGTTACGAAGCCCGCTGCGCGGGCTGCTGGCCCTCACTCCCTGCTCATCTCCCACTGGCGCAGGTTCAAGGGCGGACAGAACATCGGTCCGGAACTGACGCAGGAGAGGGGAGCGGAGAGCTAAACGTTGAGGCATCGCACAGCGATCAACAGTTGTCCGCAATCACACGTGCTGTCCGTCCTCAAGGTAAAGGCGAGAGTGATATGCAATGCGGCAGTGGGACTGCCGCACGCCAAAGTTTGCGCAATGTTTGCGAAGCCTACCTCACCGGCAATTGCACAATGAAGTTACTGCCGCGCCCCACTTCACTCTCAAGCATAATGCTGCCACCGTGCGCCTCAACCGCGAGCCGGCAGAAACAGAGACCCAAACCGGTGCCCCGGCGACGATCATTCTCGCGGGCCTGATAGAAGCGATCGAAGATCCGCTCTTGGGCCTCGCGCGGAATACCCGGACCGGTATCGCTAACCCGCAGCTCAACGCTATGACCATCGTGGGTTAGGCGAGCGGACACCACCACTTCACCGCCCGACGGCGTAAACTTCACCGCATTCGAGACCAGATTCGCAATCAGCCGTTCGATCAAGTGCTGATCGAGCAGGATCGGCGGTAACTCAGATGGCAATTCCAGCCGCACATGCGGCTGATCAGGATGGACCAACTGACGAAACGGCTCACACACAGTCTTGATCAGCGCAACGAGGTTAGCCGGCTGCAACTGCAACGACCAACTACTCGTCTCGAGCCGGGCCGAATCGAGCACCGTTTCGGTCAAGCTGAGCAGATAATTGGCGCTCTCCCGCGCTACTTCGATCAATTCATCACGCGCGTTGGCATCAAAGCCTTGGCGCTGCAAGGCCTTGAGACTGATCAGAAGCGTATGCAGCGGCGCGCGCATATCATGCACAATCATCCGGGTCTGATCTTCGTGATGGCGCAGCCGTTCGGTGAGCGCGCGATTGGCCAGCGCCAACGTCACGTGTTGGCGAGCAGCAAAATCGAGCGCCTGATGCGCGATCTGCAAGAGTATATGGCTAGGCGGCGGCTGCAAACGCTGCAATGCAGCGCGTTGCAGCATCGGGATGGAGTTTTCGAACCGTTCGCTCAGGGCCAACAGATCTTCAGGCGCGCAGCTCCAATGAGCGTCATGCAATTGCAAATCAGCTTCGCGTTCCAACGACTCCATCGGAAGAGCGACCAACGCATAGCCATAGTGCGGCCCCACCCCAACCAGCGCCACTCCAGCACCTTGGAGCACGATACTACTGCGCTGAATCGGCAACGCCACGTCCTGCAGAGCCAGATCGGCCCAATGACCGCCGGCTGTGCCAGCAACAAGCACCGACCCACCCTCAGCGAGCGTCGCATAACTCAACGTCTGCGCTAGTCGGATCAGCGCCGCCGGCGTATATCCGCCCGCTACTCCCATCCGCAGACACGATTTGAGCTGAGCAATGTCTGGGATGAGCTGGGCGACTGGTCGCTCACCCACTTCACGTTGATTGCACCCCCCCACGGTCGGTTCCTTCCCCGCTGCGTAGCATTCGCTACCCGATCACGAGGCTGCTGAGTATGGCCTTGAAGAGTTCAAGCTGGCTATCGAAGCTGCTTTCCGGCGCTTCAAACATGACCAGATAGGTCCACAGTGTATTCGGACTCGTCACGACAACAGCGACGACATAACTGTTACCGCCTTGATCGCGCGGATAAGCGTACTCAAGCTTCAAACCATTCAGGCCAGCCATCTGGAAATCGGTGACATCAACGCGCAGCTCGCCTTGCTGGTTCACGACACTCTTCAGCTCTTCCATCAAGGTGCGGGTGGCGATGGTCGGGTCGTTGTCAACAAACTTGTAGACATCAACCACCACATACACACCATCATCAACCGCGCGATTTGAGAAGATGATCCGGTCGTTGCCGGTATCAAACGCGCGCCAGTTTTGCGGATAATCGATCGCGAAGCCAAGCGTGCCTTCGTAGCGTTGGAAACCAGCTTGGGCTGGGCCGGCAGGCGGAATCACACCACCGCCCGGTGTGGTGGGCACATTGGTATTATCCACTGCCACATCAACATAGCTGTAGTGATAATTGCCGGCAATATCGCGCACCAGAAAACCCATCACATAATCGCCGCTGAGGGTTGGCCCGCGCACCGCCTTAAGCGGCGCATCACCAAACGTAATCGTCTGGCCCTCAAACCGATTCGCTTCCAGCCCGCTGCCAGTATCAGTGTACGAACGGTAGTAAGCGGTAAACGTATCGCCGGCGCGGGGAGTCAACTCAAACGGTTGCGGTTCCTGCTTGCCGGCGGCGCGGGGAAAGCCCCAGACCCGGAGCAACTGCGCTTCATTGCCTTGGATCGCAAAGACGAGCCCAGCGTTGATTTGCTCGCCAGTGGCGGTTGAGGTATAAATGCCTTCAACGCCGTAAAACTCAAAGCCATATTTAATCGGGCCCAGCAAGACTTCAATCTCATCATTCCCGTTGCTCAAGTACCAATTGGTGGCGTCCCAATTCAGGCGCAGGCTAAATTCGCCATCGCTCCAATTGGGCACTTGGCTGCCCGGCGCAGCACCCGGCGGATAAATGAAATCAACCAAGATCAGATCAACCGTATCGCGCCGATCGTTGGGAATGCCGATAAATTGGAAGACGTAGGCAATATCGCTGCCAGCCAAGGTGCCGGTGAGATTAGCGGGCGCATTGACACTGACCACATCGCGATTAATGACCAAATCTCGAATCGTTGGCCGTTGCACAGCCGCGCCGCTTGCCTGATAGTACGCGATCAGGAACTCTTCCCACGCCGTGGCGCGCGGCGTTGGTGAAGCGCGCTCGTAGGCCTCAGCGTAGAGATTCACCAACTGCGGGAAATAGATTGAGAGACCGCCGCTCTCGCGGTGATACGACCCGACGCCATTGGCTAGCCGGGCCGATTCAATTGCGCGCAACAATTGCGCGGCCCGATCACGCACAGCGCCGGTTGCGCCTTGTTGGGGGAGCAAGTTCAGAAAGTGCGGCAGATCGATCGCATTAAACGCTTCGGCATACGATGGCGCATACACGTTGGCAAAGGAACGAGCTTGGCCGATGGCGGCATAACTTTGTTGCACGCCGCGTTGCAATTCTTGCGCTAGCGCGTCGAGACCGCTCACCAGCTCGTTCATGCGCGTAAGATCGAAGGTCGAGAGGGTCACTTCGTCAGCGCTTTGGCCGCGAAACGAATCCATATAGGTTTGCACAATCACCGGCCCAATCGCGTAGCCATCTTGGGCCGGGTTGGCAACCAACTGCTCAAGCCACGCATCCCAAGCCCAACCGGTGTTGGGTTCGAGTTCGGCGGAAGCGACGGCTACTCGCCCGTATGGCGCGACGGTATGGAAGACGTCGATCTGGGCCATCAAGCAGGCATCAAACCCGATCAACTCAAAGCCGCCGATCCGGGTGCGGGCCAGCGCCGTCTCGAAGGCCGAGCTTATCTCAGGCAGAATCAGCACATCGCCATCGGTATCGTCATTGGCGATACCCAACCACGATGCACCGTGATCCCACAGAATGATGGCATAACGTTTGGCCGGGTAATTCTCAATTCCCCAGATCAAGAACTCATTCAGCGTTGCCAGATCACCCATATTGCGCTCGCCGAGATCGGCCAGCGCATTGGCACGGGTTGGTTCCATCCCGGCTTCGACCCGAAATCGCAACGTACCTTCCCAATTGCCATACCGTTCGTCATCCCAAAATTCTGGCGAGCGGACGCGATCGAATTGCACGATGACATGCACTCGATCGGTGGAACCAACCCGCGCCATTTCTTCAAAATCATCGATCGCGTCAGACTCGAGATTGTTATCGCCATCGAGATAGACGAGCACTGTCCACTCCGCCGCATTAGGCGGCGGCTCGCGGGTCGGCGTGGTTGGCTGCGCGATAGGCGATGTCGTGAACCCGCCGCCACTAGCGTTATCATGGCCGCCACCATTACCGCCACCACCGCCGCGGTTCAAGAGCATCACACCGCCAGCAACGGCAACCGCGAGAACGATGCAGGCAAATACACCAATCAGCACGAGCCAGATCGGGAAGCGCCGGGGTTGGGTTGCCGGCGGCTGCGCAGCGGGCGGGACGGGAGGCAGTTGAAAACTGCCAGCGGCAGGTGGGAGAGCAGACGGCGGCTGTCCCGGCCACCCAGCAGCGGGTGGCGACTGCGCCGGC
>NZ_DAOTWH010000265.1:0-11337 GCF_034435895.1 Chloroflexus sp. | reverse complement strand
CGCTCCCACCTGACGGCGGGAGCGGGGGAGCCGCTGCGCGGGTGGTAAAGACACTGCTCTCGCGGAGCATAGGAGCGCCCCGCTCCCGAACCGATGGGAGAGAGGTAGGGGGATGCGGACAATAGATAAAGCAGCTCGCACCCAAACCTGCCCTACGACGCAGCCATCGCCTTCAGACGGCTCTCAATCAACTCAATTAGTTGCTGGGGCGTCACACGGGGGTAATAATCGTACTCGATCATAATCGCCGGCACGTCATCGCAGGCGGCCATACAATCGAGCTCAACAATGTGCAGCTCGTTGGGATGGGCGGCGCGCAGGCGGGCCAACGTCTGCCAAATATCGGGACGGCTGCGCGCGCAAAGCCGGCAGACGGTCAATTCAACCACGGCCATCCTCTGCCTTCCTTTCTGATCTGAGCGCCGGGCCAAAGGCAAGAGGCCATTGGGTTGCTAGTGGGCAGTGAACTGTGTGCAATGCATTCATGCGCGTAGAGATGCTAGAACGGCCACCGCTGCAAGCTGGGATCACCTATGAAGAAACGTATTAACGTTGAGCGAGTCGCCGTTGCTGCAATGAATGTCGGGGCCGATACGTCATATCTGTGCAAACAAGCACAACATACTTTTCTAGTGTACACGGTTTGTCAATAGATTGCAAATACAAAATTGTGCATACATTGTAGAAAACGAATAGCGCGGCTCCAACCTCCCAGTTGGAGCCGCGGAATTATCTGGCAAACGAGCATCGCTCCCATCCATTGGGAAGCGAACGATCGTTACATACCGCTTAAGCAGGGGCATCGCGGCGCAATGCTTCGGCGCAAGCGGCTAGCCACGACAGTACCCCGCGATAGAGACTGTTGCCTCACGTCCAATTGCCAACCGTCGCCTCATCGCGAAGTTGGGCAAGCTTCACTGCTAACCCAATATAGGCTGCCGGCGCCAGCGCCTGCAACTCGGCGCGCACAGCATCGCTCACCGGCAAACTGGCGATAAAGCGGGCCAGCTCATCAGCGGTGAGGGTGCGGCCACGGGTAAACTCCTTTAGCAGCTCGTATGGCTCGCTAAAGCCTTCGCGGCGCAAGATGGTCTGAATCGCTTCGGCCAACACTTCGGGATGGGCTTCAAGATCGCGGCGCAGACGGGTGCGATCAACAGCAACCTTCTGCAAGCCGCGCAATAAACGCCGGTACGCGAGCAGGCAATAGCCGAAGGCCAGCCCTAAATTGCGCAGCACAGTGCTATCGGACAGATCGCGTTGCAGGCGCGAAATGGGTAGCTTGCGGCCGAACAACTCAAGCAGCGCGCCGGCCAAGGCCAAATTACCCTCAGCATTCTCGAAGTCGATCGGGTTGACTTTATGCGGCATCGTTGATGAACCCACTTCACCGGCACGCGCTGCCTGCACCAGATAGCCATCGCTGATGTAGCGCCAGCAATCTTGGCTAAGGTCGGTCAGAATGGCTCCGACCCGCTTGAGCGCATCGCAGAGTGCGGCTAAAGTGTCGTGCGGCTCGATCTGGGTCGTCAGCAAGATCGGCTCAAGGTCGAGCGAACGAACGAAGGCGCGTGAAAACTTGAGCCAGTCGATCTGCGGCAATGCCGCCTGATGGGCCGCGAAGACGCCGCTAGCCCCATTGAGCTTGCCGGTGATGCGGATAGCGGCGACATCATTAATGGCGCGTCGCAAGCGCATGTAGAAGACATTCATCTCTTTGCCGAAGGTAGTGGGGGTAGCGGGTTGGCCATGGGTGCGGGCCAACATCGGCGTAGCCGCCTCGGCGTCGGCCAATTGGCGCAACGGTTCGAGCAGCGCCTCTAGCGCCGGCAACAACACCAGCTCCCGCGCTTCTTTCACCATGAGCGCATAGGCCAAATTGTTGACATCTTCGGACGTAATCGCAAAATGCACCGCCTCAAGGTGGCTGGTCAAGCCAAGCGCCATCAGCTTTTCGCGCAACCAATACTCAACCGCTTTGACATCGTGATTCACCCGCCGATCCCACGCGGCAATCGCCAGCGCATCCTCATCGCTAAACTGGCGGTAGAGCGCGCGCAGCGCCGCTTGCTGCGGCGGGGTAAGCGACGGCACAAAGGTGATGCCGCGAGCACGGGAGAGAAAGATCAGATACTCAACCTCAACCCGCACCCGATAGCGAAACAGCGCCGCTTCGCTGAAAAAGCCGGCCAGCGCCGCTACATCGTTGCGGTAACGGCCATCAAGCGGGCCAAGCGCACCCAAACGAGCCATATCCTCAGTGGTCATCGATTCCTCCGTATATTGTTTACTCGCTGTGCGGAAGGGTACCACAAAAATGGATCGGGCATAGCACAGTGGCGAAAAGACCATGATATTACCTGTGCAAGACATTGACATTCCACCAGCAATCGGTTACGATGGGTATCAGAAGTCTAAATATTTGTTGCCAGAATAATTTACACTTTGAGCATACTTGCCAGTGAGGACGCGCATGCACGAGCACAACCCCCGCTCTCATCATACCAGCGCGATTGACGATATTGTCCGCCAGATTACGTGGCAAAGCCAGAAGCAGTTATTGCAAACGCTCAGCCGGCCTGAAATCAGTCTAACGCTGCCGCAGATGGTCACGTTGTTTGCCATTCGCGAAGCAGGCGTCTGCCGCATGAGCGAACTCGCCGAGATCACGCAGCAATCGGCGGGCACACTGACCGGTATCGTCGATCGGCTGATTGATGAACATCTGGTCGGGCGGGTGCGCGATGTCGAAGATCGGCGCGTGGTGCAAGTGATGCTCACCCGGCAAGGCGAGCAGCGGCTGGCGCTAGTCGAGGCGGCCCGGCGCGCTGATATGGATCGGATTTTGGCCCGGTTCAGCCTTGAACAACTACGCGACCTTGAGCATCTGCTGCAATTATTGCTCGATGGGATTAATGAATTGATCAGCGATCGCGACCTCGCGCGCGCCGCCAATGGTCAAGCCAACCCATCATCACTCTCGCGCAGCGCCTAACCAGCGCACCGTTCCGCAACCTTCTCTATTGTCATCCGTCAAATGGAGTAACGCTATCCCAGCTTCGTAGTATGATGATGCTGGTAGGTAGTGCGTGCGTCGCAACGACTGAGGATCATTATGAGCCAATCAACCCACCTCCGCCGCCGCCAGAACCGTCTGGTCTGGGGGATCGGCGCGTTGCTCATCGTCGGAGGCATCGTTGCCAGTCTCTTCTGGTTCAACCGCGGCCAACCCGCGAATGTCCGGCTCAACTATGCACTTACCAATCCGCAACGAGGCCCGATTAGCGCCACCGTCAACGCCAGCGGCGCGATTCAGCCGCAGCAGGTGCTCGATCTGACGTTTGGCAACAGCGGGTTAATCAGCGCAGTGTTGGTGCAAGTTGGCGATCAGGTCACGGCTGGGCAAGCGTTAGCCCGGCTCGACACACGCGATCTGGAATTGCGGGTCGAGCAAGCGGCAGCGCAACTGGCACAGGCCCAAGCGAGTCTCGACCGGCTGCGAGCCGGGCCGCGCGAAGCCGAAGTGGCGGCGGCGAAAGCGCAATTGGCCCAAGCCCAAGCGCAATTGCGCCAGACGACCGGTAATGTGACCGAGAAGGATTTGGCAGCGGCGCGCGCGCAGGTCGATCAGGCGCGGGCTAATCTCGAACGACTCTTGGGCGGGCCCAAAGCCAGCGAGGTGGCGCAGGCGCAAGCGCAGGTCGATCAGGCGATAGCGGCTTTGCAATCCCAACGCGACTCGTTGTCGGCGGCCAAGACACGGGCCGAGTCGCAGTTGTTGCAAGCAGCGAATACGTTGCGTGATCGCCAAGCCGAATACAGCCGGATTTACAACGACAACCGCGAGCGCGAGCAGCAGTTGGCGCGGTTTGGCCAATCACTGCCGCAATCGGCGCTCGATACGGAAGCGGCGGCCTTGCGCGCCGTGCAAAATGCAGAAGAGCAGATGCGACAGGCGCAAGTCGCTTTTGAGCAGGCCAAGCAAGCCGAGATTACCGGCATTGCCCAAGCCGAAGCGCAATTGCGCAGCGCACAGGCCAACCTTGAACGGATCTTAGCCGGCGCCGATCGCGATCAAGTGGCGGCGGCGCGGGCCCAATTGGCGCAGGCCGACGCCAATCTGAACAAGTTGCTCGGTGATCAGCGGGCTGGCAGCTTAGCGGCAGCGCAGGCTGCGGTCGCCAGCGCCGAGGCCAACTTGCAACGGATCACCGCACCGCCGAGCGAGGCCGATCTAGCCAGCGCCGAGGCCCAAGTCGCCAGCGCCCGCGCCAGTTTAGCCCAAGCGCAATTGGCGCTGGAGCGAGCCACTCTCACAGCCCCTATTGCCGGCGTGGTGGCTGAGGTCAACCTTGAGATTGGCGAATTCTACAACGCGGCCCGGCCAGCGGTCGTGCTGGCCGATCTGAGCGGTTATTATGTCGATGTGACTGTTGATGAAATTGATGTTGCCCAGATCGCAGTAGGCCAACCAGTCACGCTGGTGCTTGATGCCCTGCCCAATCTCGATCTGCGGGGCAAGGTTGCGCGGATCAACCCGCTCTCGATTGTGCAATCGGGGGTCACGGCCTATACGGTACGGATCGTCACCGACAATCCGCCGGCGGCGGTACGTCCGGGGATGTCGGCCAGCGCCGATATTATCGTGGCCGAGAAGAGCGACGCGCTGATCGTGCCGCGCCGGGCAGTGCGCGCCGCCAGTGGCCAGTTCTTCGTTGATGTCACCACTGATCCCGGCTTGTGCAACGTTGACATTGCCCAACGCCCACCGCAACCGGCGTTGCAGGCTATCGCCGTGCAGTTGGGCTTGAGCAACGATCAAGTGATCGAGATTGTCTCTGGTAATATCGACCTGAACAGTTGCATCTATGTGCCGGGAGTAGACGCGCGGATCAACCTGTTTAACGCCGGCGGGCCGCCTCCCGGCGTGCGGAACCGGTGATGGCGCGGAGCAACGCCTATGAACCTCCTTGAAGCGATCCGCATTGCGTTCAATAGCCTGCTGGCCAACAAGCTACGGGCTATTCTCACGATGCTCGGCATTATTATCGGCGTGGGGGCAGTTATTGCGCTGCTGGCGTTGGGCGGCGCGATCCAAACGCTCGTCACCAGCGAATTGCAAGGGCTGGGCAGCAATCTGGTCTTTCTCTTCGCCGGCACCAACGACCCGGAAACGAACCGGCGGGTGCCGCCGCGCCTGACCAACGAAGACATTGCCGCTATCGCCGATCCGCTCAATGTGCCGGCGGTCGCAGCGGTCTGCGCCGAGTTCAGCCGGCGCGCGCTCACCACTTATAGCGGGGCCAGTTACGACGCGCTGATCGCCGGCGTCAGCGCCAACTACCCGCAAGTGCGCAATGCGCGGGTGGCCGAAGGAACCTTCTTTGATGAACGGGCCATCGAATTACGCTCGCGCGAAGCTGTGCTCGGCCATCGGGTTGCTAAACGCCTCTTCCCCGACGGCGCCGATCCGATCGGGCAGCGCATCCGGATCAATGGGATTGGCTTTCAGGTGATCGGGGTGATGGCCGAACGCGGCGGTAGCTTTGCCTCGAACGAAGACGACCAGATCTTCGTGCCGATCACCACTGCTCAAGACCGGCTCTTCCCGCCGGCGCAGAATGTCACCCGCCGGGTTGAAGTGACGGTGGTGTATATTCAGGCCCGCGATGAAGACAGCATTGATGCGCTGATCGACCAGATCACCGCCTTGCTGCGTCAGCGTAACGGCCTCACCTACCAAAACAACAACTTTACCATCATCACCCAACAAGATCTGGTCAGTTCGTTTGCGACCATCACCGGCGCGATCACCATCTTTTTGGGGGCGATTGCCGCCATTTCGTTGGTGGTAGGCGGCATCGGGATTATGAACATTATGCTGGTGAGCGTGACCGAACGCACCCGCGAGATTGGCCTGCGCAAAGCGGTTGGTGCGCGGCGCAACGACATCCGCCTCCAGTTTCTGGTGGAAGCGACTGTGTTGAGCCTGATGGGAGGCGTGCTGGGCATCGCCTTGGGGTACGGCTTAGCCGCGATCGGCACCGCGCTGTTGGTCAACTTCTCGCCCAATGCCCGCGCCGAAGTCAGCCTTGACGCCATTTTGCTGGCAACGATTACGTCGATTGCGGTCGGTATTTTCTTTGGTCTCTATCCTGCCGACCGGGCGGCACGGCTTGATCCGATCGCGGCGTTGCGGTATGAGTAAGCGTGGTATACTAAAGAGCAATACACCGCATCCTCCCGCAATAAAGAACATGGTACGGCGATGCGCATCTTGATCACCGGCTCGTCAGGTATGATCGGCACCAACCTCGGCCTGCGCTTACTGGCGGAGGGGCATCACGTCTTTGGGATTGACCGGCGGGTCAATCCTTGGACTGATCGCATTCCGACGCTCTTGCAAGATCTTGCCACGCCGCAGCGCGACTTCCGGGCCGGGATCGGCGGCGCACCCTATCCGCCGTGCGATCTGGTCGTACACCTAGCGGCCAACGCCAAGGTCTACGAGCTGGTGAGCGAGCCGTATCGCGCGCTTGAAAACATCAATATTACCTACAACGTGCTCGAATATTGCCGCGCGCACGACTTGCCGCTCATTTTTGCCTCGTCGCGCGAAGTCTATGGTGACATTCACCGCTACATCACCGAAGAGACGCGGGCCGACTTCAGCTTCACCGAAAGCCCGTACTCGGCCTCGAAGATTGCCGGCGAGGCGCTGATCTACGCCTACGCGCGCTGTTACGGCCTGCGTTATATCGTCTTTCGCTTCTCGAATGTCTATGGTCGCTACGACAACGACCTAGCGCGGATGGAACGGGTCATTCCGCTGTTCATTCACCGGATCCGCCACGGCGAACCGGTCACCGTATTCGGCGGCGATAAGGTGCTCGATTTTACCTATATTGACGACTGCGTTGATGGGATTGTACGCGGGATCACCCGTTTATTTAAAGGAGAAGTGGTTAACCGCACGATCAATCTGGCCTACGGCGAAGGCAACACGCTTATCAGAGCGGCGGAATTGATCGGCCTTGCCCTTGGTCGCCGGCCTGAGATTACCGTCCAGCCGGCCAAGCGGGTGGGTGAAGTGAGCTATTACGTGGCAGACATCCGGCGCGCGCGCGAGCTGTTGGGCTATCAACCGCAGGTGCCGCTGGCCGAGGGGATCCAGCGCGCCGTGGCATGGTCGCATGGAGAGCAAGCGCCATGACTGAACCGCAGCAGGAGATGGCAGCGATTGCCCAACCCACTATGCGTTTCATTCCGACCGAGCGGGTGCGGCGTTGGATGCAGGCGAGCACCGTATGGCTGGCGTTGCAAGAGCCAGAACGGCTCTTTCCGGCGCTAGTCGCCGGCTTTGTTGAGGTTGTACCGGCGCTGCGCGCAGCGATCCTCTGGCTCGCCACGCCGAGCGGCTTGCAACCGGTAGCGCAGGCTGGATTAGCGATGCCGCCACACCTCGCGGCGCAATGGCGGCAGATCAAATTGCGGATGGGCGAGGGTGTGGCCGGTCTGGCGTGGCAACGTGACGCAATCGTGCAACAGCACGGCGAGCATAGCTACCGCGAATTGCAGGGGTTGGTCTCGGCGCAGGCCCAAACCATCTTCCAAGAGTTAAGCGATCTCGTGCCGCGCAGCTTGACGATTACGGCCACACCATTGCGGGCCGGCAATCAGTTTGTCGGCGTGCTGGAATTAATCGGCGTCGCGACTGAACCGCTGGAGCTTGAGCCTGATGATCTAGAGATGATCGCCAGCATCGTCGCGGCGGCCATCCGCAATGCCCAGTTGTACGACGAGATCCGGCGCAGCAATCAGCGGTTGAAAGCGTTTGACGCCGTCGTCACCTCGATCAGCACCGCAGCCGATCTGCCCGATCTGGTGCAGAGCGTGCTCACCGTGGTGTTGGAATTGACGCCGGCCCGCAGCGGCGCAATCCTGATCTTTGATCCGGCGCAAGAACGCCTGCAGATCGGCGCATGGCGCGCGATTGATGTGGCTGCGCTGGCCTGTTTCGATCAAGCGCCGGTTGATGCTAGTCCATGCGCCGAAGTCGTGCGTTACGGCCAGCCGGCGATCCGGCCACTGCTGAATGAACGCGGCGAGACGGCATTGATCGCGGCGGGGATGACGACTGCCGCCTACTTGCCCTTGCTGGCCGGCGGCACCGTGACCGGCGTGTTAACCCTCTTTGGCGATCTTGACTTGACTAGACAGATCGATAAGGACTTGCTCATGCCGATCTGCAATCAGGTCGGTTTTGCGATTGCCAACGTGCGGCTGTATGAAGACAGCCAGCGCGAGCGCCGCAAGCTGAATACCGTCGTCGAGTCGATTGCCGAGGGCGTGCTGCTCTGCGATCGGTATGGACGCTTGAGCTTGGCGAATCAGGCGGCGCATGAATTGCTCGAACAAGACAACCTCAGCTTTGAGATGCCGTTAGCCGCCATTCCTGACTTATACGATTTACGCGATCTCGACGGCAATCCGCTGACGCCTGACGATCTGCCATTTACCCGCGCCTTGCGCGGCAACACCTTCTACGATTACCGGTTGATGCGCCGGCGGGCAGATGGGAGTGAACGCTTTTTTAGTTTCACTGGCGCGCCGGCGGTGAACGAGCACGGTGAAGTGGAAGGAGCTGTGATCACCTTCCGCGACATCACCGCCAACCAGAAGGTGCAACGCGCCAAAGATGAGTTTCTGGCAGTGGCAGCGCACGAATTGCGCAGCCCGCTAGCGGCGGTGCGCAGCTACGCCGATCTCTTGCTCCGCCGCGAACAGCAGCGTGACGGTGATCCGCGTGATATTCACGGGCTGACGATCCTCACCCAACAAGTCGCCCACATGCTGCGTCTCGTCGATAACCTGCTCGATGTGTCACGGCTCGACGCCGGCCAATTCGATCTCCAATACCAGCCGACCAATCTGGTGATGCTGGCCCAGCAAGTGATTGACCAACAGCGGCCTAGCGCCGGCAATCGTGAACTTTTGCTCGAAACCGAAACGACCGAATTACTCGTCATCTGCGATGCTGTCCGCATCCGGCAAGTGTTGACCAACTTGCTCAACAACGCGATTAAATACAGCCCGCCCGATAGCGTGATCAGCGCGCGCCTGCGCAGCGCGCTGCTGCCGGCCAACAGCGCGCCAGCGGTCTTGATCAGCGTCAGTGATCAAGGGCCGGGCATCCCGGCGAGCGAACAAGAACGGGTCTTCCAACGTTATTACCGGTCGCCGGGGCGGCGGGGCGAGGGATTGGGCCTCGGTTTGTATCTGAGCCGCGAAATTGTGCAGTTGCACGGCGGCCAGATCTGGATCGAGAGCCGCGAAGGGCAGGGTAGTACATTTATGGTGCTGTTACCGGTTGAACGGCCACGAGAGATGGGGAGTAGGGAGTAGCCAATTCCAATCTGTGGCCAGTGGTGAGATGGTTGCTGAGAGCAACTTTTGTCATTGCGAGGGCGCGGAGCGCCCGAAGCAATGCCCTGACAGCGGGGAATACAGGTGAGCAAGCGCAACTGGCCAGCGGTAGAGCGGCGCTTCAGGCGCATATCAATGGCCGGCAGGCACCCCTCCCGCCCTCGTGGGGGATTGCGTCGCCTCGCTCCGCTCGGCTCGCAATGACAATGGCGTGCGCGCTCGGATACAAGGGTTTGAGGATGTCGCGCCCGGTTGTCACTGCGAAGGCGTGAAGCGCGCTTCAGCAAGAACGAACGCTGTGTGACTGCGTCCGTCCTCGCACTGACAGCGCGACCGGCAGTGCGCAAGGATACCGAGGGAGCAAAGGCGCGTAAGAACATGCAAAGAGTATCAATCATAGCCTGACATATTGTTGCCAGTAATCGCTATGCACTAAACCGGAGTCTTGCCTGTGCCGATCCGAAAGAAGCCGTTTCTCCAAGCCCTCTCACCGGCGCCGCCGCCGCGACTTGGGCCGGCAGGGCCGCCACCGCTCCGCATGGCGGCCAACGAAAACCCTCTAGGGCCATCACCGCGGGCAGTGGCTGCGGCGCAAGCAGCGTTGGCCGAACTCCATCGCTACCCTGATGCCGGCGGGGCGGCGCTCAAACATGCACTGGCCGCACGCGCCACGCTTGCCCCGGAAAGCGTCATGCTGGGCAATGGCTCTGACGAATTAATTCTGTTGATCTGCCATGCCATACTGGGTGAAGGCGATGAAGCGGTGCTGGCACAAGGCTCATTCATCAGCTATGCGCGACGAATACAGGCGCAGGGTGCGATTGCGCGCCAGATTCCGCTGCGCGACATGACCCATGACTTGCCGGCAATGGCCGCGGCGATCACACCGCACACCCGGCTCGTCTTCGTCTGCAATCCCAACAATCCCACTGGCACGACGGTCGGGGAGGCGGAACTGCTGGCGTTCCTCGAACAAGTACCGGACGAGGTGCTGGTGGTGGTTGATGAAGCCTATATCGAGTTTGTCACCCGCCCTGATTTCCCCGATCTACTGCCGCTCATCCGGGCCGGACGCGATAATCTGCTGCTGTTGCGTACCTTTGCCAAGATCCACGGCTTAGCCGGCCTGCGGCTTGGATATGCCTTTGGCGCACCCGACCTGATCGCTTATCTAGAGCGGGCACGGCCAGTCTTCAACGTCAATACGCTAGCGCAGATTGCCGGTCTAGCTGCACTTGACGATACCGACCATCTCGCCCGATCGTTGGCCCACGCTGCGCACAGCCGCACGGTGCTGTGCGAGGGTTTGGGGGCATTAGGGTTAACCGTCATTCCCGGCGAGACGAACTTTGTGGCTGTGGCAGTGCCTGACGATCAGGCGCTGGCGGCGGCGTTGGCCCAACGTGGAGTGTTGGTGACGCCGCTCAGTGGCTGGGGTTTGCCGGGTTGGATCCGGATTTCGTTCGGCGCCGACGACGAAAATCGCGCTTGTATTGCCGCGTTGGGTGAGATATTGGCCAATGCGTAAACGATATGCACTGCTGGCTGCGGCTGGTGCGTCTATGCACGAGGGTAGCATACCGCAGGCCGGCAACCCGGGATCCTAGGCCCTACGCCGGCAAGCCGGCTGCCCACGCTCCCGGCCATCCATTGACACCGAGAGATCACGCACTGATCAGGAGAAGATATGAGCGAACCGCAACGACCATCTTTTTGCCCGCAATGCGGCCACCAACTAAAAGCGGATGACCGTTTTTGCCCGGAATGCGGTGCGCGAGTGCCAGAAAAGGTTGCGCCGCCGACCACCATTCTCCCGCCCGACCGGCCCGCCACTGCGCCGCCGACCACTATCATCCCACCGGAGCGCCCCGCTGCGCCGCCGACCACTATCATCCCACCGGAGCGCCCCGC
>NZ_DAOTWH010000264.1:0-1928 GCF_034435895.1 Chloroflexus sp. | reverse complement strand
TGGTCAGCGGCGCGCCGATCGGCGCCGAGGGGAGCGCGGCATGGCTGCGCGCCATTGGGGCGGCGCTCGACCTTGATGAAGATGTAGTCGAGCGGGTGGCCGCCGAAGAGGAAGCCGCCGCGCGCGGCTTTTTGGCCAGCAAGCCGCTGCAAGGCGCGACTATTCTCGTTTCCGGCTACGAGGGCAACGAGATGCTCTATGCCCGCTTGCTGATCGAAGGCGGTGCGCGGGTGCCTTATGTCAGCACCAGTATCGGCCCCAGCGCCCTCACTGCCGCCGATGAAGCATGGCTGAAGGCCCACGGCACCGAGGCGGTGATCTACCGCAAGACGCTCGAAGACGATCAGGCGGCAATGGCGCGCTGGTCGTTCGATCTGGTGATCGGCACCACCACGCTGGCCGCCTACGCCAAAGAAAAGGGCATTCCGTCGGTCTACTACACCAATATTCTCAGCGTGCGCCCGCTCTTCCTCGCCGGCGGCATGGTCGCGTCGCTCAACTTTGTGCGCGACCTACTCAACCGCAAACCGATCTACGACCGCATGCTGGCGTTCTTCGAGGGTGATGAGGGCCGGGAGGCGAACCAATGAGCATTACCTTGATCCGTGATATTTCCGATACCAGCAGCTACTGGGGCGCGTCGTGGGTGTTTGGCTGCTTCTCCGACGTGCATATCGTGTGCGATGCGCCGATCGGCTGCTACAACCTGCTCGGTATGGCCGTCACCGATTATACTGACGCGCTGCCGCACATGGCCAACCTGACGCCGACCTCCATCCGCGAAGAGGATGTGATCAACGGCACGGCCAAGGCGCTGATCCGCACGATTGACGATCTGCGCACGATGGGGATGCTGGCAGGCAAACGGCTGCTGGTGGTTTCAACCGCCGAGAGCGAGATGATCAGCGCCGATCACGCCCAACTGGTGGCGCAGATCGATCCTGAAGCGCGGTTCTTCTGGAGCCAGTCGCTCGAACAGGACGAGTGGACGGGGCGCGAGCGAGCGTTGTTGTTTGCGTGGGAACAGTACGGCAAGCCGTTTGTGCCGGCGGATGTCCAACCTCGCCCGCGCACGGTCAATATCATCGGCCCCTCGTTGGGATGTTTCAACGCGCCCAGCGACCTCTACGAACTCAAACGGTTGATCACCGGCATCGGCGCCGAGATTAACCTCGTTTACCCCTATGAAGGCAGCATCGCTACCACCCCCAAGCTGGTGGAAGCGTCGGTTAACGTGGTGATGTACCGCGAGTTTGGCCAAGGTCTGGCCGAAGCCTTGGGCCGCCCCTACCTCTTCGCGCCGTTTGGCGTCTTTGGCACTACCGCCTTCCTGCGCGAACTCGGCCAACTGCTTGGGATCGATCCGGCGCAGGTCGAGGCGTTTATTGCGCATGAAAAGCGCACCACCCTGCAACCAGTGTGGGATCTGTGGCGTGGCCCGCAGAGCGACTGGTTTGCCACCGTCGATTGCGCGATCGTCGCTGCGCGCAGCTACGCCGACGGTCTGCGCAGTTTCCTCGGCGACGAGCTGGGTATGAAGATCGCGTGGGTGTCGGGTCGGCCCCGCCGCGAGGACGAGCCGGACAATATCGAGATCCGGAAGCGGCTGCATACCAAAGCGCCGGCGTTCGTGTTCGGCAGCATCAACGAGAAGATCTATCTGGCCGAGGCCAACGCCCGCGGCACCCACTACATCCCGGCCACCTTCCCCGGCCCGGTGGTGCGGCGCACGACCGGTACGCCGTTTATGGGGTATGCCGGCGCAGCCAACCTCATGCAAGAGCTGGTCAACCGCTTCTATGAGACGGTGATCAACTTCTTGCCGGTCGAGACGGTGACACCGGCCGCCGGCGGCCCGCCCAAGCCGAGCGGGGCCGAGACCATGCCGTGGACGAAGGAGGCGACCGACCGGCTGAATGCGGCGCTCG
>NZ_DAOTWH010000263.1:0-4890 GCF_034435895.1 Chloroflexus sp. | reverse complement strand
CACCTCACGGTGGGAGAGGGGGTTGGGGGGTGAGGGCCATCACCACGGCGCAAAGGTTTTGTACCGCAGAGGTCGCAGTGAGCGCCGAGGGGAATGAGGGATCATCCGTCGCGTCCTCCGCCCCCCTGCGGTACTCTCCAACCCTACTAGTGCAGGAGCGGGGCACTAGAGCAATGGCTGTGCCGTCCGCCCAGCGGCGCTGCAACGGCAGTCAACGCAAAGACGCAAAACAAGCCAAGCTGCAGAGGGTGTAACGCAAAATCGCAAAAAACGCAAAGAGGGCAGAGTTTTGAGGGCAGAGCCGCCTCCCCGATTGTCATTGCGAACCGAGCGGTCGGGGCCAAGCAGCGCTCGGCCCGCCGTGAGGCGAAGCAATCTCCCGCGAACGCGGGAAGCATACGCTCAGGTCTATATTGCGCTATAAGGAGGAGATTGCTTCGGGCGCTCCGCGCCCTCGCAATGACATGATGCCTCTCCCGCCACGAGGTGGAAGACGGGGCTGAGGTCGGGCCAAGGGCCCGCGCAGCGGGCTTCGTAACGGGATCCCGGCCCTTCAATGCCGGGGCAGCAACAGATGCTCCCCTCACCCCCATCCCCTCTCCTGCTAGCGCAGGAGAGGGGCGCTGTTGCGTGCCGCTCTATCGCAGGCTCTACTGCATACCACGCAGCGCTCCACCCAAAGATGTTTGTGCCTTTTGCGTCTTTTTGTGGCTATGCCGCTGCGCAGCTCCCCCGCACCTGCCACGAAGTGTCTTGCTCACACTCCCGGCACGCCGATCGTCAACCGCACCAATAGCCCATCGTTGATCGTGCCAGTGATGGTCGCCATCTGCTGCTCCCACCCGTCGCGGAAGACGCCATCCCGTTCGAGCGAGAGTTGGTCGAGGTTGCGCAGGCTGTTGCCGTATTGGGCATCGGCGTACACTTGCCGGCTAATGTCAGCGGGAAAGGCGAGTTGCGACGTATGCACCACATCGCGCGCGCTGGTGGCTTGCGCAAGCGAGGGGTAAATCTCGAAGTGGATGTGCGGCCAGCGCCCGGCGTAACAGCCGGGGAAGATGGTCTGAAACACGGCAAGCCCATCTGCGCCGGCGGCTTGCACCCCGCGCAAGTAGTCTTCGCCTTCGACGCCGGGACTGTACATCGAGTAGCGTCCCGGCGCATCACAGTGCCAGACATAGATCGCGTAGCCCTCCAGTGGCGCGCAGTCGCCACCCGCCCGCACCAGCTTCAATTCGAGCCGCAACGGCACGCCGGCGGCAGTGTTGCCGGTGCCAAGGCTGGTGCGGATGTCGGTCCGCACCACTCCCGACCGGCTAAGCACGTTGAGGCTGGCGCCTTGCGCGCCGTTGCCGGGGAAGGGGCCAGCAGTTTCGCGCGGAATGGCATCAACGCATTCGGTCACCGCCGCACTGGTTGGGACTGCCGTTGGGGCGATGGCAGCAGTGGGGGCCGTGGTTGGTACCGCAGTGGCCGCCGCCGCAGCCGGCGCGGTGGTAGGGACAGCGGTGGGACTTGGCGCGGCGGTGGGGGTCGCGACCGAATTGGCTATTGATGTGCAGCCGGCGAGAAAGGTGGTGATTCCCACCAAGCCAAGCCGCAAGAGCCGCCGGCGGGTGAGCAGCGGTTGCTGCATCATGGCCAGATCGGCTTGCAAGCCGAGATCAAAGAGGTCGCGAGGTTCTGTTTGCATGAGTCTGAGTAGGAAATCTGTTTATCTTGGCATCGCCTACCTAAGTCATAGCACATGCCCGTGCCGGAATTGATGAGAAGTTGTGAAGAGGTGGTGAAGGGCGCAAGGACGCGCATAGATCACGCTTATCGCCACACCCCAGCCCATCTTCGTGTACAATAACGCACGAGTATCCCATCGCGCCGAACCGTACCAATACCAACTTACCGCAGTAGATGCTGAAAGGGACATCATCCTCTGCGTCCTCCGCGTCCTCTGCGGTAATACATCAAAGGAGATGACCATGCAACCAAGCGAGACCACCGTCGAACCCTATGTGCTGAGCGACATTGATGGGCGCGGCATTGCCCGCCTCACCCTCAACCGCCCTCGCCAGTTCAACGCCCTTTCCGACGAAATGCTGGCCGCGCTGCAAGCCGAGTTTGACGCAATTGCCGCCAATCCGCAGGCGCGGGTGGTGGTGCTGGCCGCCGCCGGCAAAGCATTCTGCGCCGGCCACGATCTCAAGCAGATGCAGGCTCATCCCGACCAACAGTACTACGAAGACCTCTTCGCCCGCTGTTCGCAGATGATGCTGACCATTCAGCGCATGCCGCAGCCGGTTATCGCCCGCGTGCATGGCATTGCCACTGCCGCCGGCTGCCAATTGGTTGCGATGTGCGATCTCGCCGTCGCCTCGACCGAAGCCAAATTTGCGGTGTCGGGGATTAACGTCGGTCTGTTCTGTTCGACGCCATCGGTTGCGCTGTCGCGCAACATCGGGCGCAAAGCCGCTTTTGAGATGCTCGTCACCGGCGAGTTTATCGATGCCCCAACCGCCCAACGGCTGGGGTTGGTTAACCGGGTCGCGCCACCCGCCGAACTCGACGTCGAGGTGCAACGGCTAGTTGATGCGATCCTGTCCAAGCCGGCTGAGTCGATTGCCATCGGCAAATCGCTCTTTTACCGCCAGATCGAGCTGCCGATGGCAGAAGCCTACCAACTCGCCGGCCAGACCATGGCTTGCAATATGATGGAACCCTGCGCCCAAGAGGGGGTCGCCGCGTTTGTTGAAAAGCGCCCGCCAGCGTGGGCAACCACAGAGAATCGCTCCCGCTAGTGCCAAAACACCAAGCGCGCCGCAGTAATTGCGGTGCGCTTGGATTGGTGCCCCCAGCGGGATTCGAACCCGCGATCTCCACCTTGAAAGGGTGATGTCCTAGGCCACTAGACGATGGGGGCCTAACGCGGGTGCATTATACCATATTTTGTGATTGTTGCAACCCGCCTACGCCTCCGGCAACTCATCGTAGTAATCGGCTAGCCCGGCCAGCGTCATCTGGGCCAAAAACGGCGTCACCTCATTGCCGAGCGAGGTGCGGAACGCGCTATAGTCAATCGCCACCGCCGCCCTCCAATCGCCAGCCTCAGTAAAGCGCGGCAGGTAGCGCCGCAATTGCGCTGCCAGCAATCGGCGCGGGTTGGGCAGCGCAAACAATAGCACCGCGCGCTGCAAATATTCTGAAAAGGCGGTCGTGTTCGCCTCATCATCCACTGGCGGGTCGCCAAGCTTGGCAATGATGCGCTGGATGATCGCTGGCCCGATGTGCAGCGGATCAAATATCGGGTCACGGAATAACTCGACGCAGTAGGCATCGAGCGCGGCTTGATCCCGGTGCAACGCCAACGCTACTGCACGCTGGCCGTTTAATGCCCGCACCGCCTCTGCAATCCGCGCTTGCTCGGCAGCGTCGGGTGGATCGGCCAGCCATGTGCCGGCACATCGCGTTAACCGGATTGCTTCTTCCCCGCCGCCGGCCCGATCGACCGGACGCACTGAGCGACCGCGCATAGCTGATCCCTCCCGTGTTGGCTTCCTTGCGCCGCTTAGTATAACACGATCTGAGACACGCGGCGCTATCTTGAAAACTTGACTTTCTTGCACAACAAATTGACATTTATTGCCAGCCTGATTACAATATGAGCAGAGATTCGCCTGAATCACACAAAGGAGCCTACCGTGGCCCGCATTTACAACTCAATCACCGAATTGATCGGTAATACGCCGCTGGTGCGCCTCAACCGCGTGAATGATACTCGCGCCACCGTGGTTGCCAAACTCGAATTCTTCAATCCGGCCAGCTCGGTGAAAGACCGGATTGGCTTGGCGATGATCGACGCCGCCGAGCGCGAGGGTCTTATCCGTCCCGGCGAGACGGTGCTGATCGAGCCGACCAGCGGCAATACCGGCATTGGCTTGGCGCTGGTGGCTGCTGCCCGTGGCTATCGCCTCATCCTCACTATGCCCGAAACGATGAGCATCGAACGGCGCAAGCTGCTGCGTGGCTTCGGCGCGGAATTGGTGCTGACGCCGGGCAGCGAGGGCATGCGCGGCGCCATTGCCCGCGCCGAGGAGTTGTTGGCCGAGATTCCCAATAGCTTTATGCCCCAGCAGTTTAAGAACCCGGCCAACCCGGCTATTCACCGCGCTACAACTGCCGAAGAGATTTGGCGCGATACCGATGGTCAAGTTGATATTGTCGTCGGCGGCGTTGGCACCGGCGGCACCCTCACCGGCATCGGCGAGGTGCTCAAGCCGCGCCGGCCCAGCCTGCGGATCGTCGCCGTCGAACCGGAAGCGTCGCCGGTGTTGTCGGGCGGCAAGCCCGGCCCGCACAAGATTCAGGGCATTGGCGCCGGTTTTATTCCTGATGTGTTGAACACCTCCATTCTCGATGAGATTCAGCAGGTCAGCAACGAAGATGCCTTTGCGATGGCGCGCCGGCTGGCCCGCGAAGAAGGCTTGATGGTCGGCATTTCGAGCGGCGCCGCTGCCACTGCTGCCCTCCGCGTCGCCCGCCGCCCGGAAAACGCCGGTAAGCTGATCGTCTTTATCGTGCCGTCAAATGGCGAACGCTATCTCTCGACCCCGCTCTTCGCCGAGGAGTAACTGCATTTGTCGCGTAGGTTGCCCTGAACGCAAAGGCGCGAAGAGGTTTCGCCGAGCTGGGCAGGAGTATCAACGCCAAGGCGCCACGACCCGAAGGCATCGAGAGTGAGTTCAGGCAGTTGCACCACGCTTGGACCATCACCCTTGCATCATTGCGCCTTGGCATTAAAGCTCTTTGCGACCTTAGCGCCTCTCCCACTATCCTTGCACTTTTAACCATTGCTATGCGGCGAGTTGACGGACAATAGCGGCGAAGGCTTCCTGATGC
>NZ_DAOTWH010000262.1:0-32447 GCF_034435895.1 Chloroflexus sp. | reverse complement strand
CCCGGCGCCGGTCGAGATTCCCGCCGACGCCGAACTGGTGCCGCTGACGCCAATGCGGCGCAGCATCGCCGAGCACATGGCTCGCTCGGTGCGCACTGCGCCGCACGTGACCACGGTGATGGAGGTCGATCTGAGCCGGGTGCTCGCGCACCGCGCTGCCCATCAAGAAGCCTTCAACCGGCAAGGGGTGCGCTTGACTCTCACCCCCTACTTCGTGATGGCGACCGTGGCCGGTCTGCAAGCGACGCCGGTCTTCAACGGCAGCTTCACCGAGCAAGGCATCGTGATGCACCGCCGGATCAACATCGGCGTAGCGGTGGCGCTCAATGAAGGCTTGCTGGTGCCGGTTATTCCCGACGCCGACGAGAAGAATCTGCTCGGTCTGGCCCGCGCTGTCAACGATCTTGCCGAGCGGGCGCGCACCAAACGGCTGCGGCCTGAAGAGACCCACGGCGGCACCTTTACCATCACGAACCACGGCGTCACCGGCAGCCTGTTTGCCACACCGATCATCAACCAGCCGCAAGCCGGGATTCTCGGCATCGGCGCAGTGGTCAAGCGTCCGGTCGTCATCACCCAAAACGGGCTTGACGCCATCGCGATTCGCCCGCTCTGCTACCTCTCCTTTACCTTCGACCACCGGATCGCCGACGGTGCTACCGCCGATCGCTTCCTCGCCACGGTCAAGCAGCGGCTCGAACAGTGGGAAGGATGAACGGAACCTAAGCGCGCATGCTACGCGAAGATGGCATTGCTCTATGTGACCTTGCCGTCTTCGCGTGGTTTCATCCAGTGCCAACCCGCGTCAATGCGCCAAACCATCGTAGCAGTGCGCGCCAACTTACGTTGGCGGTGTTCGAGCAACTCCATCGTCCATTCCTCTGGCGCCAGATCAGCAACTTCTCTGGTCAATTGATAGGCACTCTTCCGGTAGATGTCCACCTTTTCGCGATAACTGGCATTGCCGGCGCGCCGGTTATCCGGTGCAGAGAGCAGCGTGAGATTGCCTAAGCGGTATACAGCAGCTTCCCATTGGGATTGAGGAAACGTCTGTTCCCACTCTTGGCTCGGATTTTCGGGCAGAATATGTTCAATCGAACCCGGATCGGTATCAGGATCGCAATGGCGGCCAGAACGATAGCTTTCGAGCATTGCCAAGATATATTTGACCAGCTTTTTGCGTTGACCGTTGGTTGAAATGGCCAAGGTAGCAAAATCATTCTCGAATTCATCGTCTTTCACGTAAATCGGACGCAATAACTCAAACACTGCCGCCGGAGTTTTGGCTTGATGAGCGATGATAGCTTTGGCTGCTTCGTGATATACCGGTTCCAATCCGTTAGGGTTTAATGCGCTGACTACAGTGTAGCGAAAAGAAATGATCGAAACCATCCTAAGCATACTGACAAAATTAGCAGGATTATCAGGCATCCATCGTTCCCAAGCGGCAAATAGCACTGGGGTCATCTGGCGCACACGAAATAGGTTGAGTTCGCGAATGTATGGTCGGGCCTCACTAAGAGCAAGCCAGAATCCGTGATTTGGATCTGACAAGGCGGCGAATAGCTCAGCCCGTGACTCAAGCACGGAGAGGAGCGTGAATACCTCAACCGGATCGCGCACTCGTTCGCGAATGAGTTTAAAGAGTCGTTGGCTGCGCACTTGAGAGAGTTCGCAGAGCAAGTGATAACGCAAAAATTCAGGGAAACGCTCCGGGGTTACAGTGTCAATCAGTTTTTGCCAACGCCGTTGCAGCGCTTCTTGATCAGCTTTTACCTTGACCAATGAGAAAAGATAATTTTTGATCAAATCGGTTGTGGTTAGCTCTAATCCTCGCGCATTCAACGTTTCAAATACAGTGTATGCGCTGAGATCATCGGCGACAGTAATAAGAATGAATAACAATTGACGAGCGATTGTCTCAGATAATAAACGAGTGAGTTCAATGCCATTCTGTTGAATATCGCGTAAATCGCCGAGGCGCTCCTTGAAATATTGAAAACATTGCCACAACAATCGATTAGATCTTGGCAAACCGCGGGGATTAAGCGGTTTACGCAACTGCACTAGATAGTCTTGATAAAATGGATTATCAGTTTCGTTCAGTGTCAGCCGGCTACTCTCGATTAACGAGGCCGGATCGCGCTCACCGATAAACCGGTTACGCAATTCCTTGGCCCGTTCACGATTGTTATCCTCATCAATCCCTTGTTGAGCTAAATCACTAACCGATCTATCACCGCCAACGCCAAGATACTGAGCGTTGCCATGCGTTGTTGACCATCAATAATCAACAGATCGTGATCGCCGCTCGCCTCTTGTACAACCAAAGCGCCCATATAATGATATTCACTTGTTTGCTGGCGCAAGGCGAGAATATCGTTCCACAAATCTTCCCATTGTTCTTCCGACCACGAATAATCACGCTGATATGGCGGCACGCGATAGCGTTTCCCGTTTCCGATCAGCTCAAGAAAGCTGATCGTGCGCGTATTGAGCATTGTTGCACGGCTCATAGCCGACCTCGCGAATATAAGGATAGTTTTCTAGATCATAGCATATTCAGCTAGTCTGCTATGGCCATGCAAAATTGGTTCACCTCACCACCACTCTCACCCATAACCCTTCTGACAGGCTTGGCCTGCCCTTAACAATCATCGCCTACAATGGGCATTGTAGAGGTTTTCCTTCACCACCGATAAGGGCAGGACTATGGAACAATGGCGTAACCCGGCGACGGCGCGCATAGCTGGTCAAATCGCGACCGGCGCTTTTGCCCTCGCGATAGTGGGACAGCTTTTGTTGATCAGCGGCGTGATCCCGGTCTCGTGGGCATGGGGCGGGACACAGAAAACGCTCAACCCGACGGTACAGATTGGCGGGGTAGCGGCAATTGCCATGCTAGCCCTATCGGCCTACGCCATCCGGCGGCGCGCCGGGCTTGATGGCACAGGCCGTCCGGGGAGAGGGCTGGTGATCGTGGCGTGGCTGATAACCGCTTACCTGTTCCTGAATACCCTAGCCAATCTCGCTTCGCCAAGCCTCGGCGAAAAACTGTTGTTTGGGCCGGTGGCGCTGGTCGCGGCGCTGTCGTGCTTGGTGGTGGCGTGGTCAAAGCCGGTTGAGCAGTAGCTTGTACCGCGGCGGATGCCAATGATGACATATCTATCCAACACCCTTTATGCCCCTTCGCGCCCTTTGCGTGTAAACGCTCTATGCCTTTGCGCGCTTTGCGCCTTAGCGTTACCCCCGGCCCTGCTTCCAACTCACGACAGGGAGCGTAAGGCATTGCAGGAGCGGAACGCAGCAGCGCCCTTCTCCCGCACCAGTGGGAGAGGGGCTGGGGGTGAGGGTGAACATAAAGCCGCCAAGCGGGTCAAGGCGCAGATGACGTAAACGCAAAGGCGCTAAGAACGCAGAGGACACAGAGGGTTGGGAAGGGGATCATTCTCTGCGCCCTCCGCGTCCTCTGCGGTCAACAACCTACTCCCTCCCCCAGCGGGTTCAAGGGCTGACAGAACATCTGATCCGGAACCCCCGGCCCTAAAGGGCCGGGCTAGGGTTACGAAGCCCGCGGCGTGGGCTGCTGGCCCACACCGCCTAGCCTCCTCGTCCACCTGATGGTGGGCGAGGGGAATCCGATATTGGTGGGATAGACACTGCTCCCGCGGAACGCAGCAGCGACCCTCTCCCGCACCAGTGGGAGAGGGGACGGGGGTGAGGGTCAACACTAAGCCGCCAAGCGGGCCAAGGCGCAGAGAGTTTTAGCGCAAAAGGCGCAAAGTGGTGTGAACTGATTCGCCTTCTCGGCCTCTGCTGCGCTTTCGCTCTTTACTTATCGGGCCACGGCGCGCCGTGGCCTACTGGAGCGCAAAGAGCAACTCGGCTTCGCACGCCAGTTGATCGGCGACAGTGGCGCGGGCCTGACCCTTGCCGATCCCGCGCCGCATCCGTTCGAGCTGCACTTCCAGCCGCAGGGTATCGCCGGGGCGCACCACCCGCTTAAAGCGCGCGCCGTCAATCCCGGCAAAGAGCACCAGCTTGCCAGCGTTTTCGGGCAGGCTCAGCGCCGCCACTGCGCCAGTTTGGGCCAGCGCCTCTAGGATCAGCACGCCGGGCATAATCGGGTTGCCGGGGAAATGGCCCTGAAAGTAGGGTTCATTCACCGAAACCAACTTCTCACCCACCGCGCGCACCCCCGGCTCCAGCTCGACAATCCGATCAACCAACAGAAACGGATACCGGTGTGGTATCAGGGCCATAATCTCTTGGATCGACAGCATACGAGCGTGCTCCTTCAGCAACAACGCCGCCTAACGGCGCGGCGAGGCCACCGCTATCAAACGCGGGCTCGCCGAAGTGTACGGTTCCAAATCGTAATTGCCATAGATAGCGCGGAGGGTAAAGCCGGCCCGCGCCAGCAGATGTTCCAGCTCAAAGCGGTAGAGCCAGCGCATCGTAAACTGCATCGTACGCCGGGTCAATGCGCCGTCAGCCGCCGTTTCGTCGTAGATGAAAGTGACATGGCTGATCTGTTCGGCGGCATCGCTCTCGATCACGACGAATTTTTGCACATAGCGGCCATCGAGTTCGTAGCTGCGCTCGAGCTGCATCCGGCCATCTTCACGGGTAATGGTCAGCGGATCGGGGTTAAACAGATCGATGATCAGCGTCCCTTTGCGGGTAAGCGCCCGGCGCACCGCCGCTAGTGCTGCAAGCTGATCTTCAATCGTGGTTAAGTGCATGAACGAATTAACCGCCACAAACGCCAATGGAAAATGGTTTTCTGGCAAGACTACGCCGCGCACATCGGCTTCGATCAGCGTCACCCGATCGGCCAAGCCTTCGGCGGCCAGCCGTTCGCTGGCCAACGCCAGCATCACCGGCGAAAGGTCGACGCCGGTGAGACGATAACCGGCACTGGCCAACGACACGAGGACTCGCCCTGTCCCACACATCAATTCCAGAATCGGATCACCAGTGCGGCGCGCCCACTCGCGGTAAAAGGGCACATCATCGTGAAAATGGCGAAAATCGGCATCGTAATACCGAGCAAAAGAATCGTACAGATTCATGCGTTTTCTTCAGGCAAAGGAGCAGACCGGTTACGGGTTGGTCAACAAAAACAGCACACCGAACACCAAGCCAATGAATACCACCCCGATAATCCCTATCGTCAAAATCCGCGGATCGATAATTGGCTCGAAACGGGGTGCGCCGGGCAGATTGGTTGACGAAGCCGGCATGCGCGGCGGTTCGGGTGGCGGCGGCGGCATCCGAAACACCTCGTCAGGGTTTGCGGAAGGTAGACGAAAGACTTCACCCTGTGCTGATGGAATGCTGAAGGGGTCATTCTCTTCCGGCATTGACGGCCTGCCACCGCCTTCGCTCGACTGGCGCAGCGCGCCAAATATAACTGAGATGACCACCATCAACACAATCAGGGCAATAAACAGTTCGGTGGTGCCGATTGGCACCCCGGTCTGTTGGGTCAGCCAGCGCGCCAACGGCGGCAGAATAGACGGCCCCAGAATAAACAGCAGGAACACGAGCCAGCCAATCCAGCCCGATCCACGACGGCGTTGTTCCATAGCTCCCCCTTCTCACAAGCCGGCGACTGGCGTAGCGCGCACAATCAGGCGATGCGAGTAGACGCCAATCGGCACACAGGTAATGAGGGTCAAGGTTTCGCTGCTGGTAGGCGCCAGCACCCACGTCTCTTCCGGCAGGACGGTGACAACTTCGCGCACAATATAGCGGCGGTCGCTGCCGTTCACCGTGACCAACACCTCGTCGCCAACCGCAATCGCCGGCAGTTGATGAAAGATGATGCCGCGATAGCCGACATGCCCGGCAATGACAATGTTGCCGCTCGTGCCGGGATACCCGCTGATCGGCCAGTAATGGACTGCCGTGTAGCGCGGCACATCCCACGCGCCGAACGAGAAGCCGGCGCTGACCACCTCGGTATCAACCCCGATCCGGGGCACGCGCACGCGAGTAGGGCGCACGGCAGCCCACGCGGCATCGACGGTTTTCACCGGCGCGAGTGTCCATTCCGGCGCCGGATGGGCAGCCAACCATGCACGCCCCAAATGGCCCAGCAACACCTGATAGCGCGGCGGGTTTTGGGGATGCCACTCGAAACGGGCTCGCTCGAAATATTGCACCAGCCGGGGTTGGCCATTCTCATCACTAATCTCAAACGGCTCCGACAGCGGGTAGCCGAAGGTAGGCAAGCCGCCGTTCCACCACCAAAAGGTGCGGAATGCGCCGCTCAGGCTATGGCCGGTTTCAGGGAAGAAATCGGCATTGGCCGGCGCCGCCGGCAGTGGGGTGAAGGCAGGATGATCAGCATACGCCGCCGCCGCCCACCGCCCCAGATGCCCCACCTGCACCAGCGCCAAATCGGCATGCCACTCGAAGCGGGCCCGCTCGAAATACTGCACCGGACGGCCATCTTCAATGAATACTTCGGTCAGCGGGTAGCCAAAGATCGGCAACCCTCCCTGCCGGTCATAAAACTCGCGGAACGCATAAGCCAAGGTATGCCCCGTCTCGCGGAAGAGCACCGGCGTGCCGGCGGCGGTATTGGCAGCCGCTGGCAGCGGCCCTAATCCGATTAGCAGTGCGATCAAGCAGAGGATGAGTAGTCGACGCATAACTGCATTGTACCGTATTTCTCGCGGAACTTCAGGCTGGGCCAGCAAGCCAGCCGAGTCTGGGAACCCTTTGGCACATCGCCAGAGCCGGACGGTTGAGCCATTTGGCGGCATCGGCCATCGCCTTCGCATCCTAACGGATTTAACCTCATCTCCCCTCCTTCAGGCGAAGAAAGGGAAGATGACCCATACTCATGTTGCGCTGCCCACGACAAGCGCCTTACCCCTCGATCGCGGCGGCAGCCAACGTCAGCAAGAGCAATGCCTGCATCCCTCGGCTCAGGTTGGCCGGCAAGATATACTCATCGGTGCGATGGGCATTGCCACCGTCGGTCAGACCGACACACACCGCCGGCATCCCAAGGCTGAGCGGAATGTTGGCATCGGTGCTGCTCTGCTGGAACGAAATCTGCGCGCCAACCATCTGATACGCGGCCACCGCCGCTTGCACCAGCGGATGCTCGCGCGGGATCGCGCCAGACGGGCGATCGCCGACCTTGGTCAATTGCAAATGCACTTCGGGTTGTTCGAGGGTCACCTCTTCCACCAAGCGGTAGACCTCGTTGACCAGATCGGTCAGCGCCGCTGACGACACCGAGCGCAGATCAATCAGCATACTGGCGTGTTGGGCGATCGTATTGACCGAGGTGCCACCGCTGATCGTACCGATATTAAACGTCGTCCGGGGCGACAGCGGCACATTCAGTTCGGTCAGGCGGGCAGCCAGCCGCACCAGCACATGGATCGCGCTCGGCGTGCCAAAATTGCCCCACGAATGGCCCCCCGGCCCCGAGGCTTCGATCCGAAAGCGGCGCACCCCAATCGCCTGATGGTGGAGGGAGCCAAAATCACAGCCCTCGATCACCACGACGGCGCCGAGCCGGGTGCGCAGCCGGTCGATCACGGCCCGCATCCCGCGCAGATCACCCAACCCTTCTTCGGCGACATTCGCAACAAACCAAATATCGCTAGCGGTAGGCAGATGAAACCGCTGATAGACCTCCGCCAAGCGCAGCAGACCAGCCAAACCGGCGCTGTTATCACCAATGCCGGGGCCATAGACCCGATCGCCTTCGTAGCGGATCGAGAGATCAGTGTCGGCGGGGAAGACGGTATCGAGATGCGCCGAAACCAACAGTGCTGGGCGATCGTGCTGGCCGGGCCGGCGGCCATAGACATTGCCTAGCTCGTCGATTTCGACATCGTGCAAACCGAGCGCCTGCATCCGTTGGCTCACCAGCGAGGAACGCGGACGTTCAGCAAAGGTCGGAGCCGGCACCTGTTGGATCTCGATCGCTGTTGCCAACGTCGAACGATAGTCAGCCAGATCGGCCAACGCGGCACGCACCGCCGGATGGGTATGCCAATGCTGAACCACAGCTTTCATCGTCAATTCCTCACCTACAGGAAACATGCGCAGATCAGGCGCTGTGCGGCATTCGCCGCGATTACGCGCCTTTGGCAAGCATTATCCGGTAACGGGCGATTGCTGTCAATTTGCCAGCCGTTCTGAGTCGTGGCATACTGACGCGGTAGAAACGGGAATGGGGAGTGGGAAGTTGTGAGTAGCGAGCCAAGGCGATGCTCAGACCAACGATCACGCGCTGAAGCGGTTTGTCAGCGACCGGTTACGCGCCTTGGCCATAGTGAGCAATAAAGGAGTGTGTATGTCGCTGTTGCCGACTGCAACTGTCGCGACCATTGCCCGCCACGCCGGCCAACGGGTGACGCTGGCCGGCTGGGTCTACCACAAGACTGAGAAAGGCAAACTAATTTTTATCTTGTTGCGCGATGGCAGCGGAACGATTCAGTGCGTGACCTTTAAAAAGAATGTGAGTGAAGCGACGTTTGCCACCGCCCAAGCGTTAACGCAAGAGAGTTCATGCCGGATTACCGGCAGCGTGCGTGCTGACGAGCGGGCGCCGGGAGGGTATGAGCTTGATGTCGAAGAGATTGAACTCATCGGCCCAAGCCACGACTACCCTATCACCCCTAAAGAGCATGGGGTCGAATTCTTGATGGAACACCGCCATCTTTGGGTGCGCTCTTCCAAGCAGCACGCCATCTTGCGCATCCGGGCCGAAGTGATCGCCGCCGCGCAGGAATGGCTCAACGAGCAGGGCTTTGTGCGCTTCGACACCCCGATCCTCACCGCGACCGCCGCCGAAGGCACGACCAACCTCTTTGCCACCGATTACTTCGACCTTGGCAAAGCCTATCTCGCCCAAACCGGCCAGCTCTATGTCGAATCCGGCATGATGGCGTTTGGCCGGGTGTACTGCTTTGGCCCCACCTTCCGCGCCGAAAAGAGCAAGACGCGCCGGCACTTGACCGAATTCTGGATGATCGAGCCGGAAGTGGCGTTTGCCGATCACGAAGACAACATGCGGCTGCAAGAGCAATTTGTCAGCGCGATTGTGGCCCGCGTGCTCGATCGCCGGCGCGAAGATCTGAAGGTGCTGGAGCGCGACACTACCATGCTCGAGCAGGTCGTGCCGCCCTTCCCGCGCATTACCTACGATCAGGCGATTGAATTGATTGCCAACCATCAGGGTGAAGTTGAGGGAGCTGATCCGCTGCCGTGGGGCGAAGACTTCGGCGCACCGCACGAGACACTGATCGCCTCGAAGTTCGACCGGCCAGTCTTCGTCGAGCGTTTCCCATCAGCGGTGAAAGCGTTCTATATGCAACCCGACCCCAACCGGCCCGAGGTGGCGCTCTGCGCCGACTTGCTGGCGCCAGAGGGGTACGGCGAGATCATCGGCGGTTCGCAGCGTATCCACGACCCAGTCTTGCTTGAGCAGCGCATCCGCGAGCACGGCTTGCGGATCGAGGACTACGAGTGGTACCTTGACCTGCGCCGTTATGGGACGGTACCGCACAGCGGGTTTGGCATGGGGATTGAGCGCGTTGTAGCGTGGATCACCGGCACCCGCCACATCCGCGAGACGATCCCGTTCCCGCGCCAATTGTACCGGATCTATCCGTAGGAGACAGTAAGGGCGGGTTTGACCCCCGCCCTTGCATGCTGCCCCATTTATGTTCCTCTCACCGCACCAATGTGCGGCGCACCCGCTCGACAGCTTGCTGGGCGGTGGTCAGATAGGTGGCGTAGACACCCGACCGGTTGAGTACCAGCGGCGTCGCGACGCCAACCGCCAGCAACGCCGGCAACCAGAAGAAGACGAAGAATTGGGCCAGCCACGCACAGATCAGGCCACCGCCAACCAATGTATTGAGCAGGGCGGTACTGCCGCGCTGGGTATAGCCCGTGCCCAACAGTTCGCGCAGATTGGCGATCAGCAACAGCACCCCGGCAAAGGCGCTAAAGTGCATCGTGAGACCGATGTTAAAGAAGCGCAGCAACAAGTAGACCACCAACCCAAAGACGATCAACCCGAAGATGATCACGTAGATCGACTTGATTGGGTAGCCGCCAATGATCACATACGATTGGCGCGAGCCATTGCCATTGTTCCCGTACATCGCCGTATCCTTTCCCTGCATCAGCACTATGCATCGCTGCCGGTACGACGTTGCCGAATTGCGAAAGGTTGCAGTTCAGCTACGGCTGATGACGCTTACCCACCCGCGCTGCGCTACTCTTCAAACACGGCGCGCACGCGGAACATGCCATCTTGCTGATCGGGTGCGTTGGCCAACGCCTGCGCTTGCGTCAACATCTCGCCCACCACATCAGGCCGCCAGACCGTCGTCAGGCCGGTCACTTGCGCCGTTGGCGGCACATCACTTACATCAACTTCCTGCAACATCGCGATATAGTCAAGGATCGCTGAGAGCTGGGCCCGCATCACGGCAATCTCTTCATCGGACAGAGCAATGCGGGCGAGGCGGGCGACGTGACGAACTTCGGCTTCTGACAGTGACATAGCAACCTCGTAAGCAGTGAATTAGGCAACTCCTGATTCCTTGCGCAATTTTCGATCGCGGGCCGATCCCACCAGCATCTGGCGTGTGTAGAGCAGCCGCTGCACGGCGGTAATATGCGAGGCGACCCCGACAGCGATCACGGCCCATTCGAGGATCGGCAGGTTGGGAAAGAACGGCATGACTACCAAGCCGAACAAGAGCAGACCGAGCTTTTCTTGCCGGCCGGCAAAGCCGACATTGCACGAAGCCAATTTACCGGTCGCTTCTGCGCGGGCGCGCACGTAGCTTGCCATCACCATACCAAAGATCGCAAACAACGCCCACACCGGCGCCACCACGCCAGAGAGCATCAAACCGCCCATCACAAACGCCTCGGCATAGCGATCGGTCACGTGATCAAGCACCGTCCCATACTCGCTCGCCTTGCCACTGGCGCGCGCAGTCGCACCATCGAGGACATCAGCCAGCCCCATCAACAAGATAGCCACCACTCCCCAGAGGAAGGCGCGTTGTGAGAGGAGATAACCAGCCAAAACGCTGAACACGAGGCTCAGATATGTCAGCATATTGGGATGGATTCCCAGACGGGTACAGAAATGGCCAAGCGGCAAGGAGGCCTGTTCATAGAACTGGCGAAAACGGGAAAGCAACGGCATCATTGACGTTCATCCTTTAGCTAGAGCAATGACTGAAGCGTTCATTCCATCAGAGTTTGCCATTATCAATGCTGTGATAGCAGAGCGGACGTCCGCCGCTCCACCTCGGCCAGCATGATCGGCACATCAGGGCCGGTATGTTCAATCCAGATCGAGGCTGTCGCCGCGCCGGTGCAGCCGGCCCGGAAGAGATCGCGCGGATTGGCGAGATAGGCGTGTAAGAAGCCTGCCATATACGTATCGCCGGCGCCGGTCGGGTCGCGGGCATCGGTTGCGTACGCCGGGATCGCGATCGAGCGTTCACCATCATCAATCTGCGAACCGGCTTCGGCGATGGTGACAATCGCAATCGCGCAGCCGGTTTCGCGCAACCGCCGCGCCGCCAGCACCGGATCGATCCTCGGATCAATGCCGGTAATGACTTTGGTTTCCACTTCATTCGCTTTGATCACGTGGCACAGCGGCGCGATCGCAGCGAATTCATCCGGTAAAAAGTGCGCGATCCGGCCATCGGCGCCAAACCGGCGCAGCAAGCCTTGCGGGTCAAGCATGATTGGCGCATCGGTCTGAGAGCGGATGGCTTGGATCAACGCGAGCGGCGTCTCTTGCAAAATCGGACCAACGATAACCGCTTGAGCGGTGGCGACGGCTGCCGGCACAGCGGTAATCGGTTCAGCCACGCCGAGCACATCGAGCGTGCGATCACCGCGATGATCGTACACCAGCTTAAAGCCGCCAGTCTGGGAAGCTAATTCCACAAACGGCGCAATCCCGTAGCGAACCAGATCAGACTGAAACCGGTCAAGGTAATCAGGCCCCACCCGCCCCACCAATGCGGTGGCGCGGCCAAGCCGGCTGAGGGCCAGACAGGCGTTGGTCGAACACCCCGACAGCACGCGCCCTTCGGTGCGCACCACCGGCGTGATAATCTCGTCGTACACCGGATTGCCAAAGGCAATAACATCTACCATAGCGCGCTTAGCCATTTCCTACTAATCGATCGTACAAACCTTGCAATTGTTCGTCATCGTACAGGGTAATTGTCACTCTGATAGTGCGCCCGCTGCGTGAAATCTGTACCGGCGTTTGCAACAGCTCTTCAAACATCTGCTGGGCCATCTGATCTTCCGGTGAGCGGGCATCGCTCGCGCGTTGACGTTCTGGTGCAGACCGTACTGCCGGTGTCGCCGGCAACACGGTGCTGGTAGAACCTTTCGCTGCTGCGATGGCAGCATCGAGATTGGCCCCGGCAGCCAACGCCGCGCAGAGCCGTTCACTCTCGGCAATGCCAAGGCGACGGGTGATCATCGCCTCGCAAGCGGACGCTTGGGTTTGGGGATCGGTAAGCTGAAGCAACGCCAGTGCCTGTGCCGGTTCGATCTGTCCGGCGCACAACGCGCGCCGGGTCGGCGCCGCCAGACCGGGTTGGCTGGCCAGTTCAGTGAGGCGTTCGACATCGCGCACGTTCAAATCACGTTGTTGGATCAGTTCAAGCGCGGCTTGTTGGTCAGCGGGATCGTCGAGCCGTAGCAGTGCCCGCCCATGGCCGGCGCTGATCGCGCCGTCGAGCAGGGCTTGCCGGGCCGCGGGGGCAAGTCGGAGCAGGCGGCGGCTATTGACGATCGCCACCCGGCTTTTACCGACCCGGCGGGCAATCTCTTCGTCACCAAGTCCAAACTCGCGCCGCAGCGTCTCATATGCTTGGGCCTCTTCCAGCGGGTTGAGGTCGGCGCGCTGCACATTCTCAACCAACGCCAATTCAAGAAATTGCTGGGGCGTCGCATTCTTGACAATTGCCGGCACGGTGGCCAAGCCAGCCATTCGCGCCGCGCGCAGCCGGCGTTCGCCGGCGATCAGCTCATAGCCGCCAGCCAAGTCTTCGCTGACGATCAGCGGCTGCAACACCCCGTGCTCTTGAATAGAAGCGGCGAGTTCAGCGAGGGCAGCTTCATCAAACGATGTGCGCGGCTGCGCGCGATTGGCCCGTATCGCCGTCACCGGCAATTCACGCACGGCAGCCTGCTCCGCCGTAGATGACGGAATGAGCGCATCTAACCCGCTGCCCAAACCACGCTTCCGGCTCATACTAATCGCTCCTCCCGTCCAACCAATTCTTCGGTCAGTAACGCATAAGCTTGCGCGCCACGGCCGTGCGGATCATACTCATAGGCAATCCGCCCGTGGCTCGGCGCTTCGCTCAGGCGCACGCTGCGCGGGATCAAGGTACGGCAGATGAGGCGAGGAAAGTAGCGCTGCACTTCATCAACCACCTGTTGGGCCAGATTGGTGCGGCCATCGTACATCGTCATCACCACCCCGAGAATGCGCAATGTCGGATTAAGACTTTCGCGCACCCGTTCCAGCGTGGCCTTAAGCTGCGCCAATCCTTCCAGCGCCAGATATTCACATTGCAACGGAATGAGCACCGCGTTGGCCGCACACAGGGCATTGAGGGTGAGTAAGCCCAATGAGGGCGGGCAATCGATCACGATCCAATCATAGCGCGGCAAGAGGGGAACCAAGCCATCACTGAGCCGCCATTCGCGCCGGTTGAGATCGACCAATTCAATCGCTGCGCCAGCCAATTCTTGATCGGCGGGAATAAGCTCAAGCCGATCACGTCCGCTCGCCATCGGGATCGTCTCTGGCGGTGCGCCTCCCAGCAGCAGATCGTAGGTCGTCACCGTCAATGACGCTTTCGCAATGCCAAGGCTCGTGGTCGCATTACCCTGCGGGTCAATATCAACCAGCAGCACGCGCCGCCCGCGCCGGGCCAGTTCACCGGCCAGATTCACGGCAGTGGTAGTTTTGCCGACGCCGCCCTTCTGGTTGGCGATAGCGAGTATTCGCGGTTGTGGGCCTGTTGGTTGCTGTTTCACGTGAAACACCCGCGCTAAGCAGCCAATCCAACCGCTATTGTACCATAGGCAACGAGGAGGGTACGTTACCGTGACACCTAAGTTAGGATTGCCGCAAAGAAACGCAGATGAGTCACCCGCCACCTACCAAGCGCCGGCTCGGAGGGATTTTTGTGCGTCTTTTCGTGGCTATCCCAGCTCTTACGGCAAATAACGCAGCGGATTCACCGCGCGCCCGTTGACAAGGAGGGTAAAGTGGAGATGGACACCGGTTGAATAACCGCCACCGGCGCGATCGTAGGTGCTGCCCATATAGCCGATCAATTGACCGGTGCTGACTTCTTGACCAACCCGCACCACCGGACGCGCAATCAAGTGGCCATAGATCGTCTCAATCCCGCCGGGATGCCGGATCTTCACGCAATAGCCGTAACCGCTACACCAGCCCGATTCGTAGACCCAACCGCGACTCGCCGCTACAATCGGCGTCCACGCGGCATTGGCAATGTCAATCCCATTATGGAAACCGCCCCAGCGCGGGCCAAACCCCGATGTCAACACCCCACGCGCCGGCCACACCCAACGCGGCGGCGGCGGCGGGAAGTCACGTACTTCCGGCAAGGCAGCCACCACCGCCGGATCCAACTCGAGCAAATCACTCCGGATCCAGCCAGTGATATCACCGATCGTGATCTTGACCCAATCGTTGTACCGGCCACGCAGCGCAACTTGCCTTCCGGCGGCTAACTGCGCCTGTCGGGGGTGATCCGTGGTCGGCCCTGATCGAACATTTGTTTCATCCGCTAATACGATCCCAACCGGTTCAGCCGTGCGCTGGGCGAATGCCGCCTCCTGCTCCGCCGTCCACGGCAATCGCCCGCCCGGAATGAAGATCTCGCGCCCAACGATCAACTGACCATCACGCAGCCGATTCGGCGCGAAGATGGCGATTGCCTCCGGTGCGACGCTATACCGTGCCGCCAGCGCCGCGAGCGTCTCACCTTCCACCACCGTATGCGCCGCACCAGCCAAGCGCGCAATCCGCAACGGCTGGCCCACCCGCAGCGCGTCGCCTCGATCAAGCTGATTCGTCCACACCAGCGTACTGAGCGGGATCTGGTAGCGTGCCGCCACCTCAGCCAGCGTCTCACCCTCGGCAAGAAGGTGGATCGTCTGATAGGCAGTCGCCACGGGTATGGGTGCGCGCACCGCCGGCGCAATCGGTTCAGGCTCGCTCGGCGCCGCCGCTGTATGCCGTACTGCCGGCGCAACAACAACCGCTTGCTCCGCTGGCAACAACGATGTTATAACCGGCGCCGGCCCAGCATGGCTGATAGGGGTAAACGTCTGGAGTGGGAGCGTACGATCAATAGCAAGAATCAGGATGACAGCCGCCAGCAGCAAGAGATGCCCTAGACGGCGAGATGGACGGAATTGCCAACGCACGACTCGCCGCTTGGCGCTGTCCGGTAATGCCTCACCCGTATGATACCGGCCTTCACGGAGACGACGAGCAGTCCTACGTGCCGCAGCCAACCGTCGCTGGCTGCGCACCCACCGCTCATACCATGGAGGTTGCTCGAAGATAACCTGCATTGCGTGTTCTCGCTCACTTCACCGAGAGAGCATACACCGAGCGGAATAGTTTGTCAATCTTGACGGCATCTTTCATCGCATGATAAGATATAACTGCTGATTTTCCGCTGCCCGATCCGGCCTCCCCCTGTGAACCGGTGAAGGGCGTTTCATGAAAGGCCGGCCGATGATACGAGTCGTCGTCGATAGTATCCGTGTCAGCCTGTTAACGCAGAGTCGGGTCGTCGTCCTCCGCGAAACCGAAGGAAATCGCTATCTGCCTATCTGGATCGGCCAATTTGAAGCCGATGCCATCGCGATGGCTATTCAGGGTCAAGAACCGCAACGGCCGATGACCCACGACCTGCTCAAGGCTGCCATCGGCGAATTGGATGGGGTAGTTCGCCATATTTACGTCAATGACATTCGCGATAACACCTTCTTCGCGCGGATTGTGATCGGTCAGGCTGGGCGCACGGTCGAGCTTGATGCCCGCCCTAGCGATGCGATTGCGCTCGCCGAACGGGTGCAAGCCCCGATTTTCGTGGCAGACCATGTGCTGGATCAGGCCGGCGTTCTCTTCGATGAGGAAGAACAGGCCGATGAGTCTGCCCCCCCAACTGCCAGCCGCAGCGAAGAAACCAAGTCCGAATCTACTTCGGAACCTGAGCCGGAACTGAACGAAGATTCGTTGTCGATCTTCCGTAACTTTATCAATACGTTAGACCTCGGTGATCGCGATCGCCCTAGTGATAAATCGTAAGCTCCACAGATAGGCTCCGGAGGGGGTGGAAAATCCACCCCCCTCTTTTTTCCCCAGCTTGTGGATAACTGGCGATATTATGTGGAAAACTCGCCATCCCTGTGGATAACGTGCGGAATACGTCGTTGATAGCGCGTGGACGTTCTGCGGAACAACGGATTCCCCTTCTTGATTCTTTTCCCCATGTGGATACTCACTCCCATGCTTTCCACATCTCAGCTAGCGCATTGGGAAGCGGTTAGTCCGGTCATTTCCCCATCTTCTACAAGACTACGATCATGACGGTTTTCTCTCGGACTGTTTTATCATGTTGATCTGGAATACCGTATTTAGGACTGTGGATGATGTATGACTAGAACACGTGCAGCACCTTGTGATCCCTTCCCGATCCTCGTCGAGCGGATCGGGCAAGAGGCCGTGACTGTTGATGACCGGATTATCAAGATCGACCATTTTCTGAATCACCGCATCGACACTGATCTCATGCAGTCTATTGGTGCCGAGTTGGCCAACCGGTTAGCGCCATTTCAGCCTGACCTGATCTTGACCGCAGAAGCGAGCGGAATTCCGCCGGCACTTGCCACCGCCTTTGCCTGCCGTGTCCCGCTGGTCTATGCGAAGAAGTACGACCCCGCTGTGCCTGCCCCGGCCTTGACTCGCAGGGTGCCTTCGCCAACCAAAGGCCGCGAGACCCTGTTGGCGATTACGGCCCGCTTTCTGCCCACCGGTTCACGGGTGGCGATTGTGGACGATTTTTTGGCAAACGGACGCACGGCGCTGGCGTTGGCGGAAATGGCGCACGAGGCCGGCGCTAACGTCGTGGCGGCGGCGTTTGTGGTTGAGAAGTTGTTCCAACAGGGGCGGGATCCCTTGGTCGCGTTGGGGATCCCGGTGATCACGTTGGCCCAGATCGAGCGATTTGCTGGCGGCAGACCGGTGATCGCCGGCTGGCCGGGTTAGGCGCTCCCGAAATAACGCAACGCCAACCGTAACCGTTCTTCCAACGCCGGCGGCGCGTCGGACGGCAAGGAGGCGATTGCGGCAGCAGCCTCGACGGCGCTGTAGCCTAAACTCACCAAAATATCGCTCAGCTCACGGTCGATGGCACTAGTGCTTGGACTGCCGGCGCTCGCCAGTTGGCGAAGATCAATCTTGCCGCGTAGTTCAAGCACGATCCGCTCCGCCGTCTTCTTGCCAATACCCGGCACTCGCGCCAGCCGGGTCAGATCGCCGCCGGCGATCATACTGCGCACTTCATCCGGGGTGCCGCTCGAGAGCAAACTCAGCGCCATCTTTGGCCCCACTCCGCTCACCCCAATCAGTTGATCGAACAGGCTGCGCTGGGCATGGTCGCTGAAGCCGTACAGCGTGAGTGCGTCTTCCCGCACGATCAGGATCGTATACAACAAGATGTCGCTGCCAACCGCGCCGGCGGCTGCTAGCGTGGGGCGGGGGGCGTAGATGAGGAAGCCAATGCCGCCGGTTTCGACGATCAGATGATCGGTGCCAATGCTCTGGATCACGCCGCGAATTGATGCAATCATGAGAGTAGGCCTTATCTGGTGATACCTCAGGAGGTTGTTGATGATGATTCGGTCGCCGTTACGCTCGTTTGGGTTGGTGTTTGGCCAGTTTGCTAGTTTAGGAGCGATAGCCTTCACTGGCCCATTAGTTCCTTCGTCCCCGCTCTTGCTGGGGTTGTTAGCCGCTGGATTGGCGCTTGGGTTGTGGGCTTTGTTCACCATGCGCCTGCACCGTCTCTCGGTGTTGCCCGATCCGCTGCCGCGGGTTGAATTGGTAAACGCAGGCCCGTACCGCTTGATCCGCCACCCAATGTACGCCAGTCTGCTGCTGGCGGCGCTAGCATGGGTATTAGCGTCGCCAGCGTTGTGGCGCTGGGGGTTGTGGTTGCTCTTGCTGGCGGTATTGGTGTCCAAGTTGAGCTATGAAGAACGGATGCTGTCGGCTTCCATCCCCAGTTACCGCGAATACCAGCAACGATCGTGGCGGTTAGTGCCGCTCGTCTGGTAGCTGGCGTGATGTGATCTTACCATGGCCAAACGAGCGTGACCAGTATCGCCCCACTGATCAAGAGCAATGCTGGCGCAATGGCGCGCCGCAAGTGCGTGCTGCCTCCAGCTAACGCAATCCCCCCTTTGACCACCGTATTGGTGAGCACCGCGATCCCAATTGCCCTCGCGGCTAGCTCGCTGACCAATCCGCCGGTAGTAATCGCTAGCTCGCTGAGCGATAACGTGATTGCATCAACATCGACGAGGCCGCCGAAGATGCTGGTGATAAAGAGACCAGCATCGCCAAACTGAACACGCGCAAAATTGGCGCCGGCGAGGATGGCTGCGTAGAGCAGGCTAAACCCAATCGCTGAACGCAATGCCAACGGATTGCCAAAGCTCAGCGGCGCTCCTTCGTGCTGGCGCGCTTGGCGGGCCAGCCACCCTCCCCAGAGCAGGCAGCCGCTGCCGCCGGCCAGCAAGATCGGCCATAAGGCTTGGAGCACCGGTGGCGCGACGGCGCCGGTGAGCAACCCGACCCGCACAAACATCACACCCCACGAGAGCAAAATGGCCAGCGCGTATTCCTGACTCAACTCCGGCGCGATCCGGCTGCGTTGGGTGTTGCTGAGCGTCACGGCGGTGGAAGAGACGATCCCGCCGATCAGGCCGGTAAGCGCGATGCCGCGGGTTGCGCCGATGATTTGGTGGAGCACATACCCGCTAAAGCTCAGCGTCGAGATTAAGACAACGAGGAGCCAGATCTTCTGTGGGTTGATCACATCAAACGGGGTCGGCCCAACGGGGGTGTTCGGCAGCACCGGCAAGACGATCAGGCTGATCGCGGCCAAGGTGAGAGCTGCTTGCATATCTTGCGGGCTGAGCTGGCGCGCCAAGCCGTGCAAGCGCGCTTTGAGCGCCAGCAGAACGGCGATAGCCACTCCGACCGCTGTGGCCTCTGTGCCATACCCCCACGCGACCATCCCGCCGCAGAGCAGCGTGATGAGCACGGCCATCTCGCTGGTCAGGCCGGGACCTTCACGGCCATGGCTTAACACATAGGCCGCGATCAATAACCCGCCTACCGCCAATACCAGCGCTGCGAAGATCTCCGGCGCTTGCAGGGTTAGCGCTGCCAACCCAGCCGCGCATCCGATCACGCCGACGATGGCATACGTGCGCACGCCGGCGAAGAGATCACCGCTCGCGCCGTGGGCATGCTCGCGCTGCAAGCCAATCAGTGCGCCGATCAGCAGGGCAAGGCCGAATTGGTAAAAGAGTTCGGTGCTGGCGGTGTGGTCGAGCATAGGGTTTGCAATGATTTATTGGTGAGCGGCGAAACGAGTTGTTTGGGCCGTGATGAACCCGACGGCGATCGCAAGCGCAATGATCATACACCCAATCGTGATGAGGTCAATCTGCATTGATAGCATCACTACCTAGATTGACCAGTTCATGGCGGCGTGCAACAACAGGCATGCCAGTATGCTGCCGTTGGTGCGCTGGTAGATCCATGTGAAGATGAACGAGGTAAGGACGATGAAGATCGCTAGCGCGCTAAAGGTGAGCAAGTTATTGGCCATGAACCGGCCTAGAATGAAGACTGCCGGCGCATGCCACAACCACCACGCTACGCCAATGATCAAGCTCGCGATCGTCGTGCCATAGTGCGCTTGCAAGCGTGGCAAGGCCTAGCCGCGCCAGCCAAATTCTTCTTACAATGGCCCGCTGGTGAAGAGGATGACGAAGAACGCGATCAGCGCAAAGAGCGGGTCGCTGATGACCGAACGTATCGATGGTGCGTCCGCTGATGCTAGTCGCAACGATAATCGATCCGCCAAAGATGATCAGCGGCCCAATCAAAATGATGGTCAACCAGCGCCATCCGAAGCGGAAGTCAAGTCCCTGCCGCAATAACCCTAGCGCGCCGCGCCATCCTTCGTGTTGCCACGTCAGTGCCAGCGCCGCCAGCGAGGGGCCAAAGGCGGCTGGATTGAGCGGCCCGTTGAGGAAATCAGTGAGTGAAGATGAGAAGGTGACGCCACGGGCGCTGAGCGCGGCGGGAATCCAAAAGAGCCACGAGAAACCGTAAGTGACAGCCAAGAACATCCATACCTGTCGTAGTGGATGGTGGCGGGTTGCCATCACGTGCTTCCTTCCTCGGTTTCGGCTTCGTTGCCGGCGGTCCAGCTCATTGTGGGCCGTTGGGATCTAGCATACTATGCGGGAAGTAGCGCTGCAATCGCTCCGGCGTGCAGAATCCTGCACCCGCACCGATATTTTTGGAAAATGTGGAGTGCGGCAGTCATGCTGCCGCATTCCATAGTGCGCTGAAGTTAGGTACTCTCTGCCCAATACGGCGTAAAAATCGCCCCGCCCTCCGCCGTGCCGAAGCTGCGGCAGCGCGCCGCGCCCCAACGCTGGCCGTAGAGGGCAATGTACGCGCAGAGCAACGCATCGGCTTCGTCTTCAATCGCCTTCAGTGCGCTGGGGCCGAGCTGGTCGAGGTCGCTCTCGCTCCACAGGCGGTCAACGCCAAGCAGAGGTGGATCGCCGCTGGGTAATCCCCGCAACAAACTCAGGTAGCGGCTTAGTTCGCGCCGGCGCTCGGCTAGCTCGCGTCCCGGCCGCGCTTTGTAGCGCAAGATGTGCGGCAAGCGAAATAAGACCACTGTTGCCGGGTGGGGAAAGACTTCGATGATGAACCTCCCGTTCATACCAGTCTCGATGGCGGGAACGTAGACAAACCCGTCCACCGCCAGCGCGGCTAGCAGCGCTTCGCCGCGCACACCGCCGTAGCGTCGCAACAAGCGCCGGTTGGCCGGGTGCGGGCCGGCATCGTACCGCCGGAATGCGGCGGCTAGTTCCGCTTCAGCTTCCCGGCGTCCGGTCTCGTTAGGGACGATCAATGGCGCGTCGATCGCAAGGATGGCTGGTGCATCACCGATTGCGGTACGAATGGCTTGCACGATAGCTTCGTTTGTCACCAGACGGCTTGGCGGCTGCGCGAGCCGCGCCCCGGCTGGCGTGCCGGCGCAAACGGCTAACCCGCTTGGATTGCGTTCCGACCACGCTAAATCCAGCCCAATATAGACCGTCTGGAAAGGTTTAACGTTCATCGCGCGTTGCCCGATTGTAACTCTGCGCTGCTGTTCTCCGCGGTACTGTATGAACAAATCGAGCTAGCTTGAGTCGCGTTTGCCCTAGCCGCGATCGCTGCTCGCTTTGTGAAGGTTGGTAATGAGCGTATCGTTTCTTCGTCCGCTTGCCGGGCGCAGAGTGAAGCATAAAGAGCTGTCCGCAGAGCGCAACCGCAGACGCCCCACCCTATTGGCGCTCTTTTGGGTGTTCGTAGCGTTCCTCAACCAGTACCGCTACACGATGAGGAGGTCTCTATGAGCCTGCTGAAACCGCCCCCCACCGCGATGGTGGTTGTCTGTCGCATTGGCAGCCGGTTTGTGGCTTTACCGATGCAGACTGTGGTGCATACGTCGCGCCTGAGCGAGTTAGCGCCGCCCGGTGATGCTCCGCTGGTGGTCTGCGGCATCGTGACGATCCACGGTGCGACGGTGCCGGTGATCGATGGCCGTTCGCTCCTCGGCGAGCCGCCCGGCTATGCGCTTGATAGCCATATTCTGCTCGCTGCGCCGGATATCGACCAACCGCCGGAGATTGGCTTGCTGGTTGATGAGGTGATCAGTTTGCACCGGGTTGGCCCCAATGGCCTCGCGCCGCTCGATCACATCGATGGCATTTCGTGCGGCGTGGTGCGCGATTTGCCCCAACCAGCCCTGCTGTTAGATGTCGCTGAGCTGTTTGCGTTGGCCCATGGCAGCGCGCGTGATTGATGTCGCAGGTGGGGATGCAGCCGTGGTTGAGATGACCGGGAGGGCCGCACCAAAGTGCGGCCCTCCGATTGACCTTACCGTCCGACTGCCGCTGGTTGCGCCAAAGGCACGTCTTCGCTAATGAAATGCACCGCGCTCTTGGCCGCCTCTAAAATCGTCATCAACCCGCTACCCGGATGCACGGCGCCGCCGATCCAGTAGAGGTTGCGCGCGCCGTCGTGCCGGATGTGAGGCCGGAACGGGCCGAGCTGGCTCCAACTGTGGATCAAATTGAAGACTGCGCCAAGGTAGGTGTGGTGCTCGTCGCGCCATGTCTCGGCGGTGTAGCACCGCTCAACCACGATGTGGCGCTCAACATCTTCAAAACCGAGTTTGGCCATCTGGCGAATGATCAGGTCGCGGTAGCGCTGCTCGACCGCCGGCCAATCGACCGGGTAGCGCAAATTAGGCACTGGCACCAACACAAACAGCGTGCTGTGGCCGGGAGGCGCATTGGCCGGATCGACGATCGTTGGGTTGCAGACGTAGAACGACGGGTCGTCTTCATCAAGCACTGCGCTCTTGGCCCAGAGCGGGTCGTTGCGGCGAATGCTTGATGATAGGTAGAGCTGATGGTGCGGCAGATCGTCCCAGCGCCGGTTGACCCCCAAATAGAGCATAAAGGTCGAGCACGAGAACTCCATTGAGTTCAGCTTCTGATCGGTGTACTTGCCCCGCGCATGCGGCGGGATAATGTAGGTCAGCGCGTGGCCGAAGTCAGCGTTGACCACCACCGCGTCCGCGCGTACTTGCTCGCCATCAGCTAATTCGATGCCGGTCGCTGCGCCGCCTTCGACCAACACCTGCTTGACAGGACGGTTGTAATGAATCGTCACGCCAAGATCAGTCGCCGCTTTGGCCAACCCTACCGCCAGTGCTCGGAAGCCGCCGATCGGGTGCCAGATGCCTTCGGCGAATTCGAGGAAGGTGACAAGGCTAAAGACGCTCGAACAGGCCGTAGGGTGCATGCCAAGGTATTTCGCTTGGTACGACAGCGCGTACACCACCCGCTCGTCGCGGAAGAAGCGCTTGAAGTGGTCGTAGAGGCTTTCCCAAGGCCGGAAGGCCAGCGCCGCCGCCACTTCGCGCGGCTTGAGGTAGCCGAGCGGCGTTCGCACCGGCGTGCCGAGGTATGGTTCGTAGCCAACCACGTTCTTGCGGATGTGCTCGATGTACCACCGCTCGAATTCGGCCGGCAAGGCGGGATCAAAGCGGGCCAGTTGCGTTTTGAAGGCGGCGGTGTTTGAGGTGAGATCGAGGTATTCGCCATCCCAAAACCGGATCCGCGTGTTTGGATCGAGTCGCACGAGGGTCACGTAATCGCTAAAGCGCAAGCCGGCGCTGCTAAATAGTTCGTCGTAGACCCGCGGCACTTGCAAGATGGTCGGCCCGGTGTCGAAATGATAGTCGCCGAGCGAGAAGCCGCGCATCCGCCCGCCCGGACGGTCAACCGCCTCAAAGATTTCTACCTGATACCCACGCCCGGCCAGCCGGATAGCGGTCGCTAATCCGCCCGGCCCGGCGCCGACAATCACAATCCGTTGTGACACGCTCTACTCCTCTATCTACGTTCCTGTGCAGAGACCTCCTGTTTGAGTATACACCGCTTTTCTAAGCTGGTCACGCTGAGATTGCAGCGCGGTTCGTTAGGCAACCTGTCTCTCCACTCTCTCCTCCCCATCCGCAGCGGCTTAGCGTACAAATTAGTGGATAACTGGTGGAATTGTGGATAACATGTGTGGTTCACAATGCTTGGCGAGACGTTAACACGTATCTAATATTCGGTTAATCTGCGGCTAATCTAAGATTGCTATAGTGCATGCCGTCAAGCGAAGCGATTTGCGGTGGTCGCCGCAAGACAAAACAACTCCCAATCTACACACCGCCCTCCCTCCCCCTCTCTCCGGCCGCCTACGACAGGTGGCCGTTGTTGATTCATGCGAATATGATCCAACCCATGACTAACCTGAATTTCAAATTCAATCGGCACGCTGTGGATTCGGTGTCTATTCCATAGACGCAACATTCGGCGGTCACGGCAGGGGTTGTCAGCTTGCCCTTGATCCAGCCATCAGGTAGGAGAGTGGGCTAGAGGTGAGGGCCAGCAATCCGCGTAGCGGGCTGCGTAAGGATAGCCCGGCTCATCAGGGCCGGGTGCCGGATCAGAGGTGCTGTCTGCCCTTGAACCTTGCTGGGGGAAGGCTGGGGAGTGGGTTGTTCCCCCCGCTCGCCCATTGTCATTGCGAGCCAAGCGCAGGGGCAGAGCGCCGCTCTGCCCGCGCGCGGCGAAGCAATCCCCCACGAGCACGGAGTGAAGCCGTTGCGGCAAAGTGGGAGATTGCTTCGGTCGGGCGGCCCCCGCGTGGCTGCGGGCCACACCTCCCTCGCAATGACAGAAGGAATGCGGGCGCTAGGGTACCCTCACCCCCAGTCCCTCTCCCGCGCCAGCGGGTTGAAGGACGGACAGAACATTTAGTTGATCACAATCGTTGATCGCTTTGCGATGACTCAAGGGCCGGTTTTGCACTCCCCTCTCCCGCGCCAGTGGGAAAGGGGCCGGGGGTGAGGGCGCAACGGCCCATTCCAGAGCCATCAACAATATCTACGCTCATGTGTTCTGTCCACCCTTGAACGCCAGCGGGAGAGGGGAGCTGCCCTGCTTCGCCGTAAGCAATGTCTTTGCCGCCAATCCGGTGGCTCTCCCTCGCTCACCTCACGGCGGGCGAGGGGCCGGGAGATGAGGGCCACCGAGCAGAATAGCCACTAAAGATACACAGATTTCTGTGCCTTTTGCGTCTTTTCGTGGCTATTCAACCCGCGTAGCAGGCTTCGTATCCCAAGCCCGACCCTTCAGGGCCGGGCGCCGGATCAGAGGTTCTGTTTGCCCCTTAAGGGGGGGAACATGGAACCTTACGCAATCACATCCGTCTGGTCTTTCGCCAGCGCGGCCCGCACGTGATCAATGAAGGTGCGGGTGGCAAAGATGATGTTGCGCCGCGTGACCCCACCCGATACAACCAGATAGCCGTCAAAGCCGATGTCGCCGTCGCGATCGACGTATGCGCGCACCATGTGCAATTCGTCGTTGACTCGGTTAACGTACAGCAGCCGGTCGGCCAGATCATGCGCCGGGCTAGCCCGAAACTGGCTCATAAACCGGATCTGTTCGCCTTCGCGGATTGGGAAGGCCCAGATGCGAAAGCCTTGCCGGATACACACGTCGCCGTCGCTATCTCGTTCAACCTCAAAATAAGCGTTGTTGTAGAGGTCGAATAACCACTCTTTGCTGATCTGGTTGGGATAGACCAGCTCATCGGGCGCGCTGCCGGCTGTTGACATTGATGTTTCCTTTCTGCGAATGGCTGATGACGCTTTCATTATAGCAGTCGCGCGGCTGATGAACATGGCCAAACCATTAAGCCTCTGCACCCGCTGCGGTGCAACCATCCTGCATTGACACTCGTCGCCGGGAATGGTATACTGCCGTTACATTCAAATAGCTGACGTTGATCAGGAAGAGTAGCAAGCGTGGCGACAGTCCAGCGAGCCGGTGGTGGTGCGAGATCGGCGAGTTCGGCGCTTGTGAATGGGCCTGTGAGTCGCGCGGTGAACCGGGTTGACACCGCAGTAGCCGTTGCCGGAGACGCCACCGTTATCAGGGCGCTAGGTGTGGAACGGCTTAGCCGGCAGCACCTGTAGAGCGCGCCGCTTGCGCGAGCAGCGGCGAACGAGAGTGGCACCGCGGTTTCCCCGTCTCTCGACCAATTTGGTCGAGAGTTTTTTGTTGGTTTCTTGCTGCGAGGAGGGTTCTGTGGAAACGGTTAAGTATCTGCTTAGCGAAGACCGCCTGCCGGAGTCGTGGTACAACATCGCCGCCGATCTGCCTTCTCTGCCGCCGCCGCCGTTGCATCCGGCGACTGGCCAGCCGATCGGCCCTGCCGATCTCGCACCGCTCTTCCCGATGGGGCTGATCAAGCAAGAGGTCAGCACCGAGCGCACCATCCCGATACCCGATGAGGTGCGCGCGATTTACCGGCAGTGGCGGCCAACGCCCCTCTTCCGCGCCCGCCGGCTTGAGCGCGCGCTAGATACGCCGGCCCGCATTTACTACAAGTACGAGGGTGTCAGCCCAGCCGGCAGCCATAAGCCGAATACGGCAGTCGCGCAGGCCTACTACAACAAGATCGAGGGTGTGCGCCGGCTCGTGACCGAAACCGGCGCCGGCCAGTGGGGATCGTCGCTCGCCTTCGCCGGCGCGCTCTTCGGCCTTGAGGTCGAGGTGTTTATGGTCAAAGTCAGCTACAACCAGAAGCCCTACCGGCGGGCGCTGATGGAGACCTACGGCGCGCGGGTGATTGCGAGCCCCAGCACCGAGACGGCGTCGGGTCGCGCGATTTTGGCCGAGCATCCCGATAGCACCGGCAGCCTTGGCATCGCGATTTCTGAGGCGGTGGAAGTGGCGGCCCAGCGCGATGATACCCGCTACGCGCTCGGTAGCGTGCTCAATCACGTCCTCCTCCACCAGACGGTAATCGGCCAAGAGGCCATGATCCAGATGGAGATGGCCGGCGATTATCCTGATGTGGTGGTAGGATGCACCGGCGGCGGCTCGAACTTCGCCGGGATTGCCTTCCCGTTCATCGGCGCGAAGCTGCGCGGCGAGCGTCCGCTGCGGGTGGTGGCGGTCGAGCCGGCGGCTTGCCCGTCGCTGACCAAGGGCAAGTATGCCTACGATTACGGCGATACGGCCCATCTGACCCCGCTAGTTAAGATGCACACGCTTGGCAGCACCTTTGTGCCTCCCGGCATTCACGCTGGCGGTCTGCGCTACCACGGTATGGCCCCGCTCGTCAGCCATCTGCTAGAGTTGGGTGTGATCGAGGCGATTGCCATCCAACAGCTCGAAACCTTTGCCGCCGGCGTGCAATTTGCCCGCCTTGAAGGCATCTTGCCCGCGCCTGAAGCCAATCACGCCATCGCCGGCGTGATCCGCGAGGCGCTCCGCTGCAAGGAGGAGGGCAAGAGCGAGGTGATTTTGTTCAATCTGTGCGGTCACGGCCATTTCGACTTGCAGGCCTATATGGATTATCAGGCCGGCAAGCTGCGCGATTACGAGTATTCTGACGCCGAAGTGGCGATGGCGTTGGCCGGCTTGCCGTCGGTGGGTGCGTGAGGGGTGGCGCGGTAGGGCTACGTAGGGCCACAGCGCCGCTGTGGCCCTACTGTAGAGACAACGCCGCTGTGTCGCTACTACCGGCTTAACGTGACGCTCACGGTGGCGATCGGCCCGGCGGCGGCGATGACGGCGTACCGGCTAAAACCGATCTGCTCGACCTGCACGGGAACCGGCGCGCCGTTGAGCGTCACGGTTTGCGGCTTCGCTCCTGCCGGCACGAGCAAACGTAACCGGAAGCTGTCGCCGCTGCCGGTGGCGGTGAGATCGATCCGGCCCGGCTGGTTGGCCGTTGCCGGCGTGTATTGCCAGCGATAGGCGACATAGCCGTCGCTGGCGGCGTAGCGGGCCACCACGTAGACATCGCGGATCGCGTAAACTGGATCGGCTGGCCAGCGCGGCGAAATGGTGACGGTGTTGAAGGCGATGTGCCGGTCTTCGATCCCGGCAGCGCCTTCAACCAGCGCGCCGAGCATGGCGCTCGCGCCCCAGCCGTCGGTGGGCAAAAATTCGTGTACCGGTGCGATCCCACCGGTTGGGTAATACCAGAGGTAGGTCGCGCCGGTGCGTTCGATCAGGTCAATGTAGCGTTGTACGATGTTAAAGCCGTAGGCTTCATAACCGTACCGGAACGCGCCGCGGGCTAGTTCGCCGCCGACCAGCGGCATCACACCGCCGTTGACATACTCTCCCGGACGTTCGCCTAGCCGGCCATTCATGCCGAACGCGCCTGCCGGGAAGGGCGGGTCGATGCTGTACCATTCGGCGAAAGCAATCCGGTTCGGGTCGTTCAACCGGCGCAGGTATTCGGCGACAATCGCACGCCCTTGCGTTTCGGTCAAAACGCCGCGATTAAGCGCAATCGCATTTGACAGGCTCAGTTGCTCGGCTTCGTTTACGCCGGGTACGTCGTAGGGAATGAGTTTGACATGGTGGGTGTAGAAGCGACCATTCCAACTCAGCGCATTCAGGCGCACCATCAGGTCTGCGGCAATGGTGCGGCGCACGGCAGCCAGATCGGCCTGCCCCGCCGCCTCTTCCATCAGCGCCAGCATATTGAGCGCCGCCGCCAAGCCGGTGTTGTCGCCGTGGAAGATGCCCCACTTGGTTTGGTCGTCGATCCAGTGGCGCGGCCCCAGTTCGCCGGTGTTCGGGTTGATCATCGGCGGGCCGTATTCGTAATCCCACGTGTCAATGGTGAATGGGCGCTTGACCAAACCCAGCGCTGGTTCCCAGCGCAGCGGATCGCGCATCGTGTAGTCGATGGCGCGTTGCGCCGCCGGCAGCATGCGCAGCATCCACGCCGTGTCGCCAGTGACTTGCCACGTCTCGTAGATCAACTGCACGAAGAGGTATTCTACGTCGGCTTCGACCGGGGTGCGAAAGGCGACGATGTTCCATTCCGGTCGAGCCAGAAAGTCGGGCAGGCTGCCATCAGGTGCTTGCACGCGAGCGAACGCTTCCGGCAACGAGCGCAGATCGGTCTCGAAGTAGCGAAACGCGCGGTTTTGATAATAATGGTCGCGCAGCCAGAGCAATGGGCTGTCGGGCGAGCGGTAGCCAGCCACCTGTTGCCCATCGAGCGGGTAGCTCAGCCGGTCGGCGGCCATAAACTGGCGCACCGTCGGGTACAGCCGGTCGTAGCCAGCCACGCCGGTGCGCAGGGTAGTTTCAGCCTCCAGCCGGTAGATCGTGCCGTTAGCCACCATCCTCCCGTCAGCCGTGAAGAGCGCGGCCCAATGCTCGCCCAACCCGCCGCGCGGCGTTACTTCGACCCATCCGTCGCCGTTGGCAATGGTCAGCCCAAACGCGCCGGCGAACCGACCGCGGCTGTCGAAGATAAGCAGGGTGGCTGGGCCATCATACCCCCTGATGCGCACTGCCACCGGTGCGGACGCCAGTGGTTGCACCACGGGGTTGAGACTGGTGAAGGTTGCGGACGGCTCGGCCAGCGCCGGCATGATCGGCGCGCTCAGGCTGGCGAGCAGCCCGATCAGAGCAAACAAGAGGATCAAACGCTTCATTGTGTACCTAAAACGCTGATGAAGGGCAACGATACTTCTAGTATAGCATTGTTGAAGGAACGCTCTGATGAGGCGCAGGTCGCTTGAGAGGAGATAAGCTTTCTCTTCGGCGTCCTCTGCGAACTCGGCGGTCAATAAAGCTGGCTTCCTCGTACCACACCTTTGGCGATAGATATTGACAAGAGGGTAGCTTATGGAACGCAAACCACGGGTCTTTTCCGGCATTCAGCCTTCGGGCAATCTGCATATCGGCAACTATTTGGGCGCCATCCAGCAATGGGTGGCCGGGCAGGGCCAAAAGACCAACTTTATCTGTATCGTTGATCTGCACGCGATTACGGTGCCGCAAGAGCCGGCGGCGCTGCGCCAGCAAACCCGCGAACTCGCTGCGCTGTTGCTCGCCTGCGGGATCGATCCGCAGCAGACGACGCTCTTTGTGCAGAGCCACGTGCGCGCCCATGCCGAATGTTCGTGGGTGTTTAGTTGCGTCACGCCGTTGGGTTGGCTCGAACGCATGACCCAATACAAGACCAAGGCCCAAAAGCAAGAGAGTGTGATGACCGGTTTGCTCACCTATCCGGTGCTAATGGCTGCCGACATTCTGCTCTACGACGCCGATGAGGTGCCGGTGGGAGAGGATCAAAAGCAGCATATTGAGCTGACCCGCGATCTGGCCCAGCGCTTCAACCATCTCTACGGCGAGACGTTCGTCATTCCCAAGCCGGTGATCCGCGAGAGCGGCGCCCGGATTATGGGGTTGAACGATCCATCGGCCAAGATGAGCAAATCGGACAACACCCGCGGCCATGCCATCCGCATTGTTGATGACCCCGACGAAATTCGCTGGGCGATTAAGCGGGCCGTCACCGATTCCTACAACGAAATCCGCTTTAGCGATGACCCGGAACGGGCCGGCGTGAATAATCTCTTGCAAATCTACGAGCTGCTCACCGGGAAGAGCCGGTCTGAGATTGAGGCCCATTTCGCCGGCAAAGGGTACGGCGCACTGAAAAAGGAGGTTGCCGAAGTCGTGGTCGAGTCGCTCCGCCCCATCCGCGAGCGGTACTACCAGTTGATGAACGATCCGGCTGAGCTGGATCGCATTCTGGCGATTGGCGCCGAGCAGGCCCGGGCCGTTGCCGAACCCAAGATGACCCTGATCCTCGAGCGGGTGGGGTTTGTGTTGCCGAATGATCGGAAATAATCCCGCCAGTGGCGACGCGCGGTGGTGCGCCGTTACGGAAGCGTTACGATATTAAGGATATCAACATGTATTACCCAACTCTTGACCAAATGTACGACTTGCGCCGGCAGGGCAACCTCTGCCCGATCTACCGCGAGATTATGGCCGATCTGGAAACGCCGGTGTCGGCTTATCTCAAGATCGCGCAGAACGGTCTCGGCTTTCTGTTGGAAAGCGTGACCGGCGGGCAGAATGTGGGGCGCTATTCGTTCATCGGCAGCGATCCCTATATGGTGCTGCGCATGCACGACGGTGTGGCGCAAGCGATCCATGGCGGCTACAAGCAGACTCTCTCGTACACCGATCCGCTGATCGTGCTTGAGAGCTACCTCAACGCCTACCGCCCGATCCGTCTGCCCAACCTGCCGATCTTCGTCGGCGGCGCAGTCGGCTATCTCAACTACGAATCGGCCCGCTACTTCGAGCGGCTGCCGGTGCCGCCGGTGCGCCCCTACGACATGCCCGATAGCTGTTGGATGTTTGTCGATACGCTGCTCGCCTTCGACCACGTCCGCCACAAAATCATCGTCATCTCGCACGTTCATCTCGATGTCGAGGATCTGGCCGCCGAGTATCAGCGCGCCGTTCGCCGGATCGAGACGTTGATTGCCCGGCTGCAAAAGCCGCTGCCGCCGACCATCGGCTTCAGCCTGCGCAACTACGAGCCGCACAATACGCCGGCGCGCGTCGTGCCGAATCCGGCGGTCTCGAACCGTACCGAAGCCGAGTTTAAGGCGGCGGTGCTGCGGGCCAAAGAGTACATCATGGCCGGCGACATCTTTCAAGTGCAGATTTCCCAACGCTTCAGCAAGGCCACCAGCGCCGACAGTTTCACCATCTATCGCGCCCTGCGCACAATCAATCCTTCGCCCTATATGTTTTACATTCGCACCGGCGAAGGCGATCTGGTCGGCGCTTCACCTGAAATGCTGGTGCAAGTGCGCGATGGCAAGGTGACGACCCGCCCGATTGCCGGCACGCGCTGGCGCGGGCGCGATGCCGCCGAAGACGAGCGGCTGGCCGCCGAGCTGCTGGCCGACGAAAAAGAGCGCGCCGAGCATCTGATGCTGGTGGATTTGGGCCGGAACGATTTGGGCCGGATCAGCGAACCCGGCACGGTGCAGGTGCCGGTCTTTATGACCATCGAGAAGTATAGTCACGTGCAACATATTGTGTCAGAGGTCACCGGCAGGTTGCGCGCCGATCTGAAGCCGATCGACGCCTTGCGCGCCTGCTTCCCCGCCGGCACCGTCACCGGTGCGCCCAAGATTCGCTCGATGGAGATCATTGCCGAACTCGAAGGCGAGCAGCGCGGCGTCTATGCCGGCGCGGTCGGCCACCTCGGCTTCAACGGCGACCTTGATACCTGCATCGCCTTACGCACGTTGATCGTCAAAGATGGCGTTGCCTACGCCCAAGCCGCCGCCGGCGTGGTCGCCGATAGCACGCCGGAATACGAATTCAACGAGAGTTGCAACAAAGCGGCGGCATCGTTGCGCGCGATCGATCTGGCCGAAGAATTGCAAGCCGGTAGCCCATCATCCTAGCAGGTGAGGCATGCCTCGCCTTGAGCGCGCCGTGAGTATAACCACATCCATCACCGTCGCCTTCGCCGCTAGCCCGCTAGGCCGGGTGCTGGTCGCCGCCACCGCCGCCGGCCTCTGCGCCGTCTACCTTGGCGACGACGACGCCACCCTGCTCGC
>NZ_DAOTWH010000261.1:0-4680 GCF_034435895.1 Chloroflexus sp. | reverse complement strand
CATCTTGCCAGCCGCTACAGTAGTGCTCGGCCCCCACCAACTGCACCACCCGCCCGGTTGCCAGCGCGACCCCGATCGCGTTGGTGCCGGCCACCGCTTCGCTCCAGTTGCTGCCGGGCAGTAACCCTTTGCGCGCCAGCCGCCGGCGGCAGTGCGGATCGCCATCCACTTCCAGCAGCGTGCCTTCGGCGTCACTGAGCGCGATCACATACCCGGCGTCGCCGAGCGTGACCCGCAGCCGGGCAAGGATTGCGCTCGCTGCGCGCAATAAGGTTGCGTGCCGCTCACGGAGCTCGGCCAATTGCCAATCGCTGGCCGTGGCAAAACGGGCAAGCTGCACCTCGGCATTGACCGCCAGCGTCCGGCAACGCTGCCACGAATCGCGGATCACCGCGCGCATCGGTGAGAGATCAACCTCGCCGCTGGCGAGGAATTGCTCGCGCAACGCAGCCATCCGCCAAACCAGCGTCTCAAGGTCTCCCGGAGCGGCAATGTGCAGCGGTGCTTCGCTCATAGCGCCTCCCTGCGCCAGTGCATTTGATGCCGGAGTGAATACTCTGGTTATACCATGCCGCACCCGCGCCCGTCTACTCATGCCGCCGGTTTTTCACCGCTTTTTCACCGCGCAGCCAGTTGGGTCGAAAGTGACGCGCTTGGTTGATAAGAAGAGCCGGCAATGCTATGGTGTAGATAGATCAGCCCACAAAAAGTAGATGGTTGTGTCGCTATGCCAACGATTCGTGTCTCAGCCGCAACTCATGCCTTGCTTCGTGATCTCGCTCAGCAGCGTGGGGTTTCGCTGCAAGCTGTGCTTGCAGCGGCGCTTGAACACTATCGCCGCCAACAGGTGCTTGCCGCAACCAATGCGGCCTATGCAGCATTGCGCGCCGATCTGGCGCAATGGGCTGAATTGGAACGCGAACGGGCAGCGTGGGATCACACCATTGCTGATGGGTTAGCGGATCGCGTATGACCGTACTCTTGCCACATCGCGGCGAAATCTGGTTGATCTGAATCCGGCTCGTGGTCGGCAGGCTGGCCAACGGATCGTATGCGCAACTACGGACGAACTTCGTTCTACCCCTCACTCGCACCGATCGCCGCATTCCGCTGCACATTCCGATTGATCCGCCGGAAGGCGGCGTCGTGGCGCGTAGTTTTATCTTGTGCGACGCTATCCGCTCAATCGCGAAAGATCGGCTTGGCCCACGCCCATAGGGACTGTCTCGGCAGCGACATTGCGGAAAATGGATGATGCGCTGCGGACTCTGCTCGAATTGTAGGCCGCTGGTTTTTTCACCGCTTTTTCACCGCGCCCCCGCCCTTCTCCTGTTACGATGTTCTCAACCCCACATGCAACCAATCAACCGTCACGATGGTGGTGACCGGCATGTCATCGGAGACAGGAGGAGTGTATGTACCGCACTGCTGATGGCCGCGAGATCTTCGTCATTGATGCCCATACCCATCTGTGGGACGCTAGCCCGGAAAATCAGCGCGGCAAGTTGGGCAAGGGTTGGATCGACTGTTTCTACGCTTACCACAAGAACCTCTCGCCGCCCGATAAGGTGTGGACGCTCGAACACTACGAGCGCTATTCGGTCGAAGATATGGCCCGCGACCTCTTTGTCGAGGGCTATGTCGATATGTGCATCTTGCAATCGACCAACCTGTTCGAGTTCTACCACACCGGTTTCAACCCGATCGAGCGCAATGCTCAGCTCAAAGAAGCCTTCCCGGAGCGGGTCATTCTCAATGGCTCGTTTGACCCGCGCCACGGCGAAGACGGCCCGCTCGGCCTAAATGCGTTGCGCCAAGCCAAGCAGCAGTACGGCATTCAAGGCGTCAAGCTGTATACTGCCGAGTGGCACAATGGCTCGCGTGGTTGGAAGATGAATACCCCCGAAGCCTACCGCTTCTTTGAAGAGTGCGAAAAGCTCGGCATTGCCAACATTCACATTCACAAAGGGCCGACCATCTGGCCGCTCGACCGCGACTCGTTCGATGTGGCCGACGTTGACTATGCGGCCACCGACTTCCCCGGTCTCACCTTTATCATCGAGCATTGCGGCCTGCCGCGCCTCGAAGACTTCTGCTGGATCGCGACTCAAGAGACGAATGTCTGGGGCGGTCTCGCCGTAGTTCTGCCCTTTATTCATTCCCGCCCGCGCTATTTCGCCGAAGTGATGGCGAACCTGCTCTACTGGCTTGGTCCCGACAAGTTGACCTTCGCCAGCGATTACGCGCTGTGGACGCCGGGTTGGCTGGTTGAGAAGTTTATGGCCTTTGAGCTGCCCGAAGACCTTGAGGCCGAGTTTGGCGTCAAGCTGACGATAGAGACTAAAGAGAAGATTCTCGGCCTGAATGCGGCTCGCCTTTACGGGATTGACGTAGAAGCGAAGAAGGAGCAGTTGCGGAATATGCCGGTCGTGCTCGACGGCGCTGCGCCGGCTACCGTCTGAAAGGAACTGCTGATGCCCACGCTTGCCGAGATCAATCGCGCGCTGGCCGAGGTCTATGATCCCGAACTCGACACACCGATCACCGAGTTAGGTTTCGTCAACGAGGTGCAGATCGCTGCTGACGGGCACGTCACCGTTACCTACACTGTCCCCACCTTTTGGTGCGCGCCCAACTTCGTCTTTATGATGTCGCAAGACATTCGCGATGAAGTCGGGCGGGCGCCGGGGGTCACGCAAGTGACGGTGCTCGTCCGCAACAATTGCCTCGAAGATGAGATCAACCGTGGCGTCAATGCCGGGCGCAGCTTTGCCGAGACCTTCCCCGCCGATGTGGATCAGAACGCTGATCTGGAGGCATTGCGCCATACCTTCACTGTCAAAGGCTTTCTGGCCCGGCAAGATGTCTTGATCCGCCGGATGCGCCAAGCCGGTTTAGCCGATAGCGCGATCTTGGCGCTGCGGATCAGCGATGTGATGGTGCAAGGCGACGATCTCTTCCTGAACACGACGCCGCCGCAGTGGGTGCCGCTGGCGGCTGCCGATCTGCTCCGCTATCTGCACAAACGCCGCCGCTTGCAGCTTCCAGTGAGCGCAGATACGCCCCTCTTCACAACCGTCGAGGGGCAACCGATCGCAGAGGCGGAATTGGCGTCTTACCTGCGCTACTCGCGCTCGGCCCGTCTCAACATCGCCTTCAACACTAGTCTGTGTGAAGGTTTGTTGCGCGCGCAGTTCTTCCCCGAACGGCAACACGACTACTCTAGCGTTGGCGACCGCTTGATGATTGGATAGAGAGGACAAACTTATGCGCGCTGCTCGTCTGCACGAGTACGATGAACATCTCAATGTCCAGCTCCAACTCGACGATGTGCCGCTGCCCAAGATCACCAAACCCGGTGAAGTGATTGTGCGCATCGGTGCGGCGGGCCTATGCCGCACCGATCTGCACATTATTGAAGGGGTATGGAAGGATATTCAAGACCCGCAACGCACCTTGCTGCCCTACATCCTTGGGCACGAGAACGCCGGTTGGGTAGAAGAGATCGGCCCCGGCGTCACCTCAGTCAAGGTTGGCGATCCGGTGATCTGCCATCCGTTGCGTTCGTGCGGCGTTTGTCTCGGTTGCCGGCGCGGCGAGGACATGTACTGTGAACACGGCAGCTTCCCCGGCCTCAACTGCGATGGCGGCTTTGCCGAGTACATGCTGACCAACGAACGGGCGCTGATCAAGCTCAACCCCAACGTGGCGCCGGTCGAGGTTGCGCCGCTGGCCGATGCTGGCATTACCGCTTACCGGGTCGCCAAGAAAGCGGCCCGCAAGCTCACCCCCGGCCAGTATTGCGTCATCCTCGGCGTTGGCGGCCTTGGCCACATCGCACTGCAATCGGTTCGCGAGCTGTGCGGCGCGCGGATCATCGCGGTTGACCGGTCGGAAGCGGCGCGCAAGCTAGCTCGCGATCTCGGTGCGCACTACGTGCTCAACGGCGGCGACACGATTGTGCAAGAGGTGAAAGAGCTGACGCGCGGCGGGGCGCATGTGGTGATCGACTTCGTGGGTGAATTGGGGGCCGAGCAGGTCTCGTGGCAGATGTTGCGCCAAGGCGGCACCCATTACGTGGTCGGCTACGGCGGCGCGGTGCATGTGCCCACCGTTCACATGATCATCACCGAAATCGCGATCGAGGGCAGCCTCGTCGGCAACTACGTCGAGCTCGTCGAGCTGATGGAACTGAACGCCGAGGGCCGGGTCAAGCTGCATGGCCAGCAATACCGGCTAGATCAGATCAATCAAGCGATCGACGACTTCAAGCACCGGCGGATTGCCGGGCGGGCGGTGATTGTGCCGTAAAGCAGTAGCGATACGGGCAGGTTGCACATCTGCCCGTCCTTAGCGGTTGCTCGTGGGGTACTGATCAGGCGACTTGAACGATAACCGATGTTGAACCGCCGAGCAGGAGTAGTTCATATCGCCATCGCGTTCCAGCTCAAACGGTGTTGCTGGCGTCTTGCCGATTATCTTGCCGGCTGGGCGCGTTCCATAGGCGCGGATGCAATGGTCGTTGTGAGGTAAAAAATCCGAGGGTCTGGGAGCCTTTCAAGCTCTCAGACCCTCAACAGCACACTATCCTGCTAGCCACTTACCGTTGCACCAGCGGCACGTACCACGCAGAGATAAAGTAGCTCGCGCCCGCCGTGAAGGGGATGTTGTTGACGCGCA
>NZ_DAOTWH010000260.1:0-2274 GCF_034435895.1 Chloroflexus sp. | reverse complement strand
GGCCGGCTGGCCCGCCGAACAGTACGCAGCCGCGTCGTTGGCCGATGCGCTGAAAACGGGTGCAACATACGTGGGTGATGACGCGGCGGCCTTGATCGCTGCCGATAGCCTCGATGTGATTGTCGAGGCGACCGGCGCGCCGGCAGCGGGCGCGGCGCATTGCTTGCTTGCAATCGAGCACCGCCGCCACATTGTGATGGTGAATGTCGAAGCCGATGCGCTGGTTGGCCCTCTGCTCGCCCGCCGCGCCGCCGAGGCCGGGGTAGTCTATTCGCTGGCCTACGGCGATCAGCCGGCCCTGATCGCCGAACAGGTGGAGTGGGCGCGGGCTTGTGGCTTCGAGGTGGTTTGCGCCGGCAAGGGCACCCGCTATCTGCCCCATTACCACCACAGCACGCCAGAGACGGTCTGGCAGTATTACGGCTTGAGCGCCGAGCAGGCGGCTGCCGGCGGGATGAACCCGCAGATGTTCAATTCCTTCCTCGACGGCACCAAGTCGGCGATCGAGATGGCGGCGGTGGCGAATGCCTGCCATCTGCGCCCGCAGCCGCATGGCCTTGCCTTCCCGCCGTGCGGGGTCGATGATTTGGCCCACGTTTTGCGCCCGCGTGAGGCTGGCGGCCAACTCACCCACGCCGGCACCGTCGAGGTGGTCTCGTCACTCGAACGCGATGGTCGCCCGGTCTTCCGTGATCTGCGCTGGGGCGTCTATGTGGTCTTTGCCGCGCCCGACGCCTACGTGCAGCGTTGTTTTGCCGAATATGGTCTCGTCACCGACGCAAGCGGCGTCTACAGTGCGCTCTACCGCCCCTACCACTTGATCGGCCTTGAGTTGCCGATCTCGGTGTTGCGAGTGGGCTTGCGCCACGAGGCGACCGGTTGCCCGCAGGCGTTTCTAGGTGATGTGGTGGCGGTGGCCAAGCGCGATCTCGCCGAGGGCGAGGCGCTCGATGGCGAGGGGGGCTACACCGTGTACGGCAAGCTGATGCCGGCGGCTGATTCAGTGGCTGCCGGCGCGTTGCCGATCGGTCTCGCTCACGGCATCCGCACCTTGCGCCCGATTCCGGCTGGGTCCGTTGTGCGTTGGGATGATGTCGCCTACGAAACGAACCATCCAACCGTGCGCTTGCGCCGGTTAATGGAGCGCACGATGGCGCCGGGGGTGGCCCAATGACAGTGGCGTTGCTTGGTCTTGGACTGATGGGCCGGCCCATGGCCTGCACCTTGTTGGCCGCCGGTTGGCCGGTGATCGGCTGGAATCGCTCGCCGCTTGATCCCGCACTCACCGCCGGGATTCCGCTAGCGGCGACGCTGGCCGAGGCTGCGCAAGCCGAGACGCTGATCCTGATGCTAAGCGATTCGGCAGCGGTTGATGAGCTGTTAGGCCGGCTCGATCCGCTGTTGCGGGCCGGCCAGTTGGTGATCGATATGGGCAGCTCCGATCCGCTCCGTTCGCAAGCGCATGCGGTGGCGTTGGCAGCGCGCGGGATTGGCTGGGTGGATGCGCCAGTGTCAGGCGGCCCGGAAGGGGCGGCAGCGGGTACGCTGGCGATTATGGTAGGTGGCGCCGCGGCGGATGTGGCGCGAGCATGGCCGATCTTGAGCGCGTTAGGCCGCCCGACTCACGTTGGCCCGGCTGGGGCCGGCCATATGGCCAAAGTGATTAACCAGTTGATCGTTGGGCTGACGATCCAAGCGGTCGCCGAAGCGACGGCGCTGGCCGAGGCGTATGGCCTCGATCCGGCGCTGCTCCGCGCCGCGCTGGCCGGCGGCTTTGCCGACTCGAAGGTGTTGCAGATCCACGGCGCGCGCATGGCAACCCGGCGCTACATCCCCGGCGGCAAAGTGACAACGCAGCTCAAGGATCTGCGCATGGCGGCGGCGATGGCGGCTGTGGCGGGGATCGAGCTGCCCCACCTGCGTGATACCATCACCCGCTACGAGACGTTGGTCGCCGGCGGGTACGGCGACCTTGACCATTCGGCGTTACACATGTTGCTAGCGCCGAAGCCGACCTCGTAGGGACATTGCGCCGCAATAGGACCTTGCAGCGCAATGTCTCCGCAGCGTCACGACGGCGACGTTCACAACCACGCGCCCGCAGGCGCGGGATGGTAAGCAAGCGGGCCGGGAGTTAGCAGCTCCCGGCCCGTGCATTTGTCGTTACAACCGGCACTTACTGCTACGGCTGCGGCACGTAGTGCACCAGCGGCACGTACCACGCAGAGATAAAGTAGCTCGCGCCCGCCGTGAAGGGGATGTTGTTGACGCGCA
>NZ_DAOTWH010000259.1:0-2219 GCF_034435895.1 Chloroflexus sp. | reverse complement strand
CGAGCGGGCTGCGCGCGCGCGGGCCGCGCTCGAAGCGGTCGGTTTGGGCCACAAGCTCGATAGCCTGCCCAATACGCTGTCGGGCGGGCAGAAGCAGCGGGTAGCGATCGCCCGCGCATTGGTGCATGACCCGGCGATCATTTTGGCCGATGAACCGACCGGCGCGCTCGACACGCGCACCGGGGCCGAGATTTTGGCCCTGTTCCGCGAATTGAACCGCGATCAGGGACGCACGATCATCATTGTCACTCACGATCCCGAGATTGGCCGCCACATGGATCGGGTGATCGGCTTGCGCGACGGGCGGCTGGTTGACAACATTCTCAGCGAGTACTACGGTGTCGAGGTGTTGGAAGAGGTTGAGCGCACCCGCGGCCTTGAGCCGGTGCCGGTGCCCGTGATGCGCCGTCCGAACGGTGAAACGACCACACCGTAACCGTAAACTGTCGCAACGTATCGATAGACAGAGGGAACCTATGTTCACCGAATTGATCGCCATGGCCTTTGATAGCCTGCGCGCCAATAAATTTCGCTCACTGCTCACCATGCTTGGTGTGATCATCGGCGCCGGCACACTGGTCGCGGTGCTCTCGCTCGGCAATGCGCTGCAAGGCCAAGTCTTCGAGCAGTTTGTCGATCTCGGCACCCGCCGGATCGCGGTGACGCCGGGTGATCCGCGGGCGAAGGGCGCACGTGACGTGCCCGGCTACGGCTTGCTCTCGGTGCAAGATTATCAGGTGCTCGAGACGATGGTCGCCAACCGGCCCGATCTGTTCCGCGCCATCGCGCCGGAGATCACGGTCAGCACGCAGGCTCGCGCTGGCGCGGTCGCCTTGCAGACGCTACTGGTCGGTACCAGCGCCGACTACCCGCAAGTGCAGCGCACGCCGATGTTATATGGCCGCTTCCTCACCCCGGAAGACGAAGCGGAAGGCGCGCGGGTCGGTGTGTTAGGCTGGCTGGTGGCGCGCGATCTGTTCGGTGCTGACAAAGCCGCGCTGCGCAATGTGATTGGGCAGACGATTGAGGTCAATGGCCAGCCGATTGAGATTGTCGGCATCATTAACGAAAACGGCGGTCCCTTCTCAACTGATGGCCGCATCTTTACCCCGGTTAGCACGATGCGCTTGCGCCTGATCGGTGATCTCGATCTGCCGGGACGGGGTCTGCGCATGAGCAGCGTTTTGCTCGGCTTGCAGAGCGAGCAGCAGCTTGATGAGGCGGTGGCTTTGATCGAGAGCACCCTGCGCGCGGCGCGCAATGTGCCGGAGGGGGTGATCAATGACTTCAACCTGCAAACGCCGACGCAGGCCCTGAATGTGCTGGCCGGGATTAGCACTGCTATTACCGGGTTTATTGCGGTGGTCGCCGGCATTAGTCTGGTCGTGGGCGGGATTGGGATTATGAACATTATGCTGGTGGCAGTGACCGAACGCACCCGCGAGATCGGCGTGCGTAAGGCGCTGGGGGCCAGCGACGGCGATGTGCTCGGCCAGTTTGTGATGGAGGCGGTGGCGCTCAGTCTGGTCGGTAGCTTGATCGGCGTGATCGGCGCGATCGGCATTGTGTGGCTGATCAGCGCCGCCAGCGGGATCAACACCGGTATTTCGTGGATCGGGATTGCGCTGGCGTTGGGGTTTGCATCGGTGATCGGGATCGGGTTCGGATATTACCCGGCCCGCCGGGCAGCGTTGTTGCCGCCAATCGAGGCATTACGGTACGAATAACCAATCGTAGAGCCGCACGACCGTGCGGCGCCACCCATAATTGTGCGGCGCCACCCGCGGCTGTGCGGCGTCAATCACCGGATCATCGCCTGACCATACCGCCCGGCGTTGATTGGTATTACGATCAATGTTCCGGCGTAGTCACCAATTCGGTGCCGGCCACCCACCCCTCGCGGCCATCGGTGGTGCGGATGCGCCACCACGGATAGCCGTCTTTCTCTTGCGGGCCGGCCAGCAGAGTCAACTGTGTGCCGGGGGGCAACCCATCAAGCACGGTTGAGTCAAGGCCGGGAGCATTGCGCAGACGCAAGTTCTTGCCGCCGGCCTTTTGCACGTAGGCCACGCCACCTATCTGCAAGCCACCGGCTGCTGGCGCAGCCGCGGCAGGAGCCGGCGTGCTAGGGCCGATCTTGACGGCGCCGCCACTGCCGAGAGCGGTGGAAATGGCGCTCGCGATGCTGCCGCTCTCTGCCGGAGCGCCCGCGCTTTTGC
>NZ_DAOTWH010000258.1:0-6320 GCF_034435895.1 Chloroflexus sp. | reverse complement strand
GGCGAGCCGCCGGCGGGTGGCGGGGGCGTTGAGCAGGCGGACGATCCACTCTGCCATTGCCGGCAGGGTAGGGGCGAGGATGCCGGTTTCGCCGTGCGTGACAATATCAGGCGTGCCGCCGGTCGGCATCGCCACAATCGGCGCTCCTAGCGCCGCCGCTTCGATCAACGCCCGCGCCAGCGGCTCACCCCAGTTCGAGGGGAAGAGCAGCAGATCGCAACGCGCTGTGAGCCTGAGTAGTTCGTCATGCTCAACCCATGCCAGCACCCGTCCGGGCAAGCCGCTGGCCTGTAGCGCTGCCTCAATTGCCGGACGCAATGCGCCATCGCCGGCGATCAGCAGGGTCAGCGGCGGCAACTCGGCCCGGCGGGCGGCCAGCGCCGCAATCAGATCGATCAGCAAGCCAGCGCCTTTGTTCGCTTCCAACTTGCCGGCAAACAGCAATAGCGCGCCATCCCACGTGATCTGCGGCGCGGCGGCGGCGATCGCATCGCTGGCGGCGATGTCAACCATGTTGGGCAGCACGTGGATGCGGGCCGGATCGACAATCCCGGCTAGCCGGCGAGCGATGTAGTGGCTCGGTGCGATCACCGCGTCGGCCTTGCCGAGCAGAGCGGCGCGCGTGGCGACGTGTGATCGCAAATAGGGGATGGCTGGCAAGGCCAGCGTGCCGCGCAGCGGGCCGAGGCGGGCGACCAGATCGGTGGCTAGCGCCGGCCACGAGCCACCCGGATGCGGAATACGGTTGCCGTGTAACCCGGTGGCGAAGTAGTCCCATGGCCAGTGATCGCGCACCGTAACCACCACCGGCGCTTTGAGCGCGGCGCGGGCAAGGATAGCGGCGGCGGCGGCTTGGGTATGCTGAGCATGGATCACATCAACCCCGCCGAACTCGTGGCCGGCGGCGATGATAGCTTGCGCCAGCCGCGGCCAGAACCGTTCGTGGCGAAAGTAGTTTTGCACGAAGGGAAGCGCAGGCGCGTAGTAGGGTACACGCCGGACGGGCAGACCATCAACCTGATCGACCAATGGCCGTCGGCATGGGTGGCGGCAGGGCACGATGACCTGCACCTGATGGCTGCGGGCATGCAAGCCGGTGGCAAGGGCGTGCGTGCTCCACGCCGCGCCGCCGCGCCCGTCGGGCGGGAAGATATCGGATGGGATGAGAATGCGCATCATTATGGTTGCTCACCATCTCTGGGCGGCGGCCTGCCGTACACGCTGGGCATTGCTTCACTGCACGGCGCCACGTACTCCGCACCGGATCAGCGCCACGCGCAATGGTATGGGGGTGGGGCGGGCGAACGGCCCGCGCTCCCCGGTAGTACAGCGCTCGTCGCGGATAGTAAAGTAAAGCGTATCAAGGATACGTGCGCAGCACTGCTCTATCTAACTCGCCAGCTTGCTCAATTTCTCAACCGCGATCGCGAGATCGGAAAACGCGCGTTGCAGATCGATCAACTGCTCTTGCTGAGCGCGCACAAAGCGGATAAACGGCGCGTTGCGCTCGCGAATCTGCAAGATGGTGCGCTCGCTCTCACGCTCGATCTGTTGGCGCAGTTCGGTGCGCAACTGGTTCCGCACCTCGTCGATCTTCTTGCGGATGGTCTCTTTGGCTTGGCGACGTTTGGCCGGCAAGATCGCCAACCCTAGTCCGGCGACGGTCAGCGCCGCCAGAATGCCGGTCATATCGAGCAAGACGGTATGGAAGAGGGCGACGAGGGTAGCGCCCAACCCCAACGCACCCACGCCGGTGATGGCGGTAGCCGCGACCGATGACTGCACTTCGGTAGCCAATTGATGGGCTTCGGCCTGCCGGTTATAGCCGGCCATCGCCGTCTGCGCCGCTTGGCCGATGCTCTCAAGCAGGGCTTGCCGGTTGTAGGCGAAACTGCCGCCGACACTGCCGAGCATCCGTTCGCGATGGGCCAGCGCCCGCTGTTGGATAAACTCATCAACGCTCTGTTGCAAACGCAGATTCTTTTCTATCAACCAGTCAATCAGTTTTTGCACACGCTGGTCGAGGTGTTGGTGCGAATCGCCGATCACCTCTTGCTCGAACGCGGCGCGCAGCCGGTTGCCATCGATAAGTTCGCGGATGCGGCTGAGCCGGATCGTCTCGTCGCAGAAACGATCGCCGCGCTCTTGGATCGTAGTCAGCACGCGATCAATCTCGGTGAGATGATATTCGGCATCTTGTTTCAACTCATCGCCAAACAGGGCTAGTTGGCGGTCGATCTGGTCAATAGCCTGAATATCGTCGCGCAGGGTGGCGAGGCGCGCTTCGGTCGCATCGAGATACTTGGTCGTAATCCGGCGAGCCACGCCAAGCGGCGAGAGCACCTTAAAGCGGAAGCGGGTCTCTTCGTCGAGCGTATCAACCACGAAATGTTCGATGGCTGCCATCCCGCTATCTTGCCATTGTTCGGCAGCAGTTTCGCCGGCTTGTTGGCGGGCTTGGAGGGCGCGGCGGGCCGAGACCATAAACAATTCGGGCGATTGTTCGAGCACCCGGTTGACATGCTCGCGGACAAACTGGGCCACTTGGTCTTGTTCGGCGGGGGTGAGGATGTCGGCTTTGTTGATCACCACGACCACCTTCTTCCCCCACTCTTTGATCAACTCAAGAAACGCGCGTTCGCTCTCGGTAAACGGGCGATCCGCCGAGGTGAGAAAAATGACCAGATCGGCGCGTGGAATATATTCACGGGTCAACCGCTCGTGCCGGCGGATGACGGCATTGGTGCCGGGAGTGTCAACCACGGTCAATTGGCGGAGCATCTCGGCGGGATAATGGTGCAGACGCAGACCGGGTTCGATCAGTTCATCGAACGGTTCATCGCCATACTTGAGTAACGTAATCGCATCGGTGGTAGGGGTAACGCCTTCGGGCAGCACTTGCGCGCCGAGCAGCGCGTTGAGAAAGGTCGATTTACCGGAATTAAACTCGCCGGCGACCACAATCAGAAACAGCTCACGCAAACTGGCGCGGCTGCCGGCAAGCGCGTTGCGGTCAGCGGTCTCAACATCGGAGCCGAACCGGTCGAGCGCCGCCTCGATCTGTTGCAAGAGCGCATCGAGCTCGTTCAGCAGCGCATCTTGCTGTTCGGTCGTCAAGCGGCGGCGGCGAAAGAGACCGAAGGGCAGAGTAATCACGTTGCTCCTCGCAAGGGTATTCAACAGGCGGGCATTAGATGCCGAGGTTGCGGGCCACGACCGCCAGCGCCGCCAGCGCCAAAGCTAGCCCGACCACGCCGTAGAGCAAGCCGGGCGCAAGGTTAGCGCGATTCCAGAGCGCATTGCGGCGCGGCGGGCCGCTCGTTTCGATCCGGCGGCCACGCCAATAGGTCACGCGGGTGGATGGCCGCCCGCCGGGCAATGAGATGCCAAGCGTCTGCGCCGCCTGATAGAGCAGCCAGCCGGCGGGCAACGCTAACGCCAGCGCAGTGAGCGGCCACGGCAGGCTGCGGGTATTGGCAAACACAATGATGATAGCAAACAAGGCGAGCCAGCGCCAATCGAAGCGGAGGGCAGGCATACGCTTCTCCTTTCCCGATATGGCGCATGATAACACATGTAGCGGCGACCCGCGAAGAGCGTTGTGGCTGGGGGTTACACGACCTGATGCAGCGCCTGTGACACTAGCGGCGCCAGCTCGCGCAGCTCGATAGGTTTGGCTGCGTACAGCTCAACACCGAGCGCCTGCATCCGCGCGCGCAGGCCGGGGGTATCGTAGGCAGTGAGCGCGAGGATTGGCAGGTAGGGCCGGTAGGTGCGCACTGCCCGGATCAAGGCGGCAGCCGCGCCATACGGGCTAGGATCGACAATCAGCAGATCAACGTTGCCGTTGGCGCATGCCAGCCATGCTTCGTTGGCATTGGTTGTCGCCTGCACAATTACCTCATTGCCAAGCAATGCCTGCAAGCCACGCTGGGTGACGAGTGCTGCGGTTGGATCATCGTCGTATATCTGAATGTGATAAGCCGCCATGGTACCAGCTTCCAGATTATGGAGTGTCTTGGTGGTAGCAGAAGGCCATGCTCTGACCTTAATGCTACTCGGTTGCCGCGCGATCGGCGAGACCTGAGGCAACAACGTGCAGTAGTGAAGCGATAACAAAGGCGGCTGTCACTTTGTGATATTTTTCCCTAACCCAGATGATCAGAATAAGCCTGTAGGATAGGATCGGTCATCGCTAGTGGGGGAGGCAGCGGGTTGCTAAGCCGGCGTAGACCCGGTGGGTTGGCGTGCAGCAGCATGGCAGCCGCACGCCAACCGCATCTGCCCGGTCAGCTTGCCGTGACCGGCGGTTCCAACGGCAACAAAATGGTAAAGGTCGTGCCCACGCCGGGCTGGCTGTCAACCGTGATGCGACCGCCGTGTTGGGTGACGATATGGGCGCTAATTGCGAGGCCAAGACCAGTGCCGTGCGGTTTGGTGGTGTAGAACGGCTCGAACAGATGGGGAATGTGTTCGGGGGTAATGCCCACGCCGGTATCGGTAATCGAAATGGCGAGCGTGGCAGGCGCGCCGGCGCGGGCAGCGATCAGCTCGCTGCTAACGGTCAATTCGCCGCCGTTCGGCATCGCATCACAAGCGTTCAAGATCACGTTGAGGAAGACTTGGCGCAGTTGATCGGCGTGGGCTACAATCGGGGGCAGGTCGTTGGCCAAGCGGGTGCGCACGGTGACGTGATTATGGCGGAGGTGGGTCGTCACCAATTCGAGCGTCTCGCGCAACAGGGCATTGATATTGGCGCTGGTCAACTCGCCGCGCGAGGGGCGGTAGAAATCGCGCATGCGGGTGATGATGCGGGCAATCCGGCCCAACTCTTGCTGGGCAATGGCGAGAAAGGTGCGTTGCGGCGCATCGGGGGGCAGGTCTTGTTCCACCAGATACAGACTATTCCGCGCGGCATAGAGCGGATTGTTAATCTCGTGGGCGACTGAGGCAGACAATTCGCCGACAGCGGCGAGCTTGGCGCTCTGCAAGAGTTGGGCTTGGGCGGCGTTGAGACGGGCTTCGGCTTCGGCGTGCAGCGATTGGGTATGCACCAGATCGCGCTGCAAGGCGGCGGCCCGTTGGCGCTGTTGCACCTCGTCGATCGCGATCACGGTCAAATCGGCCAAGGCCTGCACGAAGGGCAGATCGCGCGGGTGATACAGATGCGAGAGCTGCTCGCCACAGATAACGAGCGCGCCGAGCCGCTGTTGCTCGATGCGCAATGGCGCTAGCAAGACGCTTTGCGGCCAGAGGCAATCGTCAATCGACGGGGGATGCGCAGTATTCTGTTGGTGAATGACATATTCTAGCTCTGGCCCGCTCAGCAAGAGTGCGCGTGGCGCTTTGGCCGCCATCTCGGCTAAAATCGAGAATGCCGGCGCTGGCGCATGTTCGGGTGCAGAGGCGCGTAAACGTAAGCGACCTTCTTGCTCATTCTCCATCAAGTAGATATGGGCGGTCGCGGTGCCCGGAAAGAGCTCGACGGCCTGCTGGACGACAAGCTTAATGATGGCATCAATGTCGTGGCTAATCAACAGCGCCGCCGAAACTGATAATAAGGCTGCTAGTCGCCGGTCAAGGTCGCGGGCGTAGCGTGCGTGCAACTCCGTTTCTCGTTCCAACGCGGCAATCCGGCTCTGCGCCGCCTGCAAGTCTCGCTCCAATTTGGCAATGTATGCGACCGCATCATCGCGTTCGATCATACCTTTCCGCTCCCCTCTAGGGAATGCTCTTCCGCATACCGTTGACCATGCTACCAGCTCATGCTATGATAAGCCAATAATAATCCCAACTATAGTCGCAATCGGGACGGAGCGCAAATTCTTATGACGAACCAGCCCCGGGTGTTGGTAGTTGATGATGAGCAAAATATCCGCTTAACTCTGAATGCCTTGCTCAGCCGGGCCGGTTATTCAGTGACCACGGCGGCCTCGGGCGAAGAGGCAGTGGCGTTGTTTGAGCGGGAGCCATTTGATCTCATGCTGGTCGATTTGCAGATGCCCGGCATGAAAGGGATGGAAGTCGTGGCCAAAGTGCGCGAAGCCGGTCATGATGCGATTATTATCGTCTTGACCGGGCACGGTTCGCTTGATTCGGCCATCGAAGGCATCCGGTTCGGAATTTTTGATTATCTCTTGAAGACCAGCGATCCCAATCAAATCTTGGCGCGCGTAGCTGCCGGTCTCGAAGAGCGAGCCGCTCGTCGCCGCCAGAGCGATCTGCTTGATACGATCGGCGCGGCGGTGCAAGAGCTGACCGGCGGTAAGGTGGCGGTTACAGCGCCGCCAGTGGCGCCGGCGCAGCCGGCAGCAACCCCG
>NZ_DAOTWH010000257.1:0-3910 GCF_034435895.1 Chloroflexus sp. | reverse complement strand
GCGAGGGCGCGGAGCGCCCGAAGCAATCTCTCGCTTTGGCGAGAGCGAACGTTGAGGGATGCTCTTGTGCTCGTGGATTGCTTCGCCGCCTGACGGCGGCTCGCAATGACAGGTAGGGAGCGGGGATATGGCCCCCACTCCAGCCCTCCCCGGCTGGGGGAGGGAGTCACCGGGAAGGAAGCGGGTTGCGCCCGTGCGCGTGGGGGATTGCTTCGCCGCCTGACGGCGGCTCACAATGATAGGCGGTAAGCCAGCGGCGCGTGGACTCAGGAGTACAGATTGGACGCTATGACCACCGATATCGATCACCAACTCGCGGCGGCGATTGATCCGTGGCTGCAACACATGACGTGGCGGCGCGACTTTGCGGCGTGGCGCGAGCGCCGGTTGCGCCAAGAGCGTTATCAAGATGAGCGTTTAGCGCAGGCGCGCGCGGCGATTGGCGAGTTACGCGGCGCGCGGGTGCTTGACCTTGGCGCGGGGATGGGCGGGTTTGCGGTGGCGGCGGCGCTGACCGGCGCGCGGGTGACGGCGTGCGAGTACAATCCGGCCTACTGCCAGATCATTCGCTTACGCGCGGCGCGCTACAATCTGCACTTCCCAATTGTCAACGCTGCTGGCGAATCATTGCCGTTGCCGGGCGCCGCGTTCGATCTGGTTGTCGCGTGGGATGTGCTCGAACACGTGCAAGACCCGGTAGCGGTGTTGCGTGAGATCGCGCGCGTGTTGCGGCCCGGCGGCCATGCCCTGATGACAGCGATCAACCGGCGAGCGTGGATCGATCCGCACTACCACATGCGCGGGATCAACTGGTTGCCGCGACCGGTGGCCGAGGCGCTGATCGAGCTGCGCGGGCGCACCAAACGCGGCGCAGCCTTCCGCGATATGCAGCGGCTCAGCGAGATGCACTATTTTCACTACCGCGAGCTGGTGCGGTTGTGCGAGCGGCTCGGTTTTGCCGTGACCGATCTGCGTGAGCAGGCGTTGCTGGCCGGCCAACTGCCGAGCCGGCGGTCATTGCGGCGGGTGGCGCGGGCGTTGTTGCGGCGGGTTGGGTTGGAACGAGCGGCGTACCGCTGGCAACGGAGCTTTTACACCGGCATGTTCGAGCTTGACCTGCGCAAGGAGGGCGCATGACGGCGCGGCGTCCTTCGCTGGCGACGCAGGTGTCGCGGGCGGTGTGGTGGAATACCCTCTTTGCGCCGTTGCGCTTGCTGGCGGAAGTGCTGGCAACGCTGGTGAAGCTGAACCAGCTTTCGCAGGCGGCATTCGGCTTGCTGGCGTTGGTGCGCGGGGCGAGCAATCTGTTCGGCACGGCGCTCGATCTCGGCATTGCCCGCGCCTTGCCCAAATACATTCCCGAAACCGAACGAGCGGGTGGCGCGCGGGCAGCGCGGCGGCTCTTTTTGCTGGTTGTGACGCTGCAACTCGCAATCTTGCTGATGATTGCGCTCGGCTTGGCGCTGAGCCATCGCCAGATCGAGGGCTATCTGCAAGGCTTGCTCGGCGGCGAAGTGGCGGTCGAGGCAGCGGCGCGCGCCGAACTCAGCCAATTCGTGGCCGAATTTCACTGGCTGATCATCGCCGCGATCGTGATCTTGCTCGGCTTGGGCGCTCTCTATGATCTGCTGATGGCGGTGCTGAGCAGCTTCTTCCACCAAAAGGCGTGGAACAGCGTTGCGCTGGCTGCTGGCCTGTTGCCGCAAGTGTTGGTGGTCATCGCGATTTTAGCCTTGCCCGACCGGTGGGATATTCTTGGTGTGCTGGTGACGATGGTGCTGGCGCCGGCGATTGCGGTAGCGCTAGCCGGTTGGCAGGTGTGGCGCTTGCAGGCGGGGTTGGAGATGGAGCCGGGGCCGGGATTGCTGGCCGATCTGCGTGACGGCTGGCGTGATCTGCGGCACGCACTGCCGCCCGGCTTCGTGCGCTACGCCGCCGTCTCGTACCTGATGACGGCGACCGATTTTATTGCGAGCTTTGAGTTTATCAATTTCTTTAATAGTGACATTCGTGATGTGTCGTTGCTCGCTGCTGGTGCGCTGCTGGTGCGTATGGCGCTCAGTTACCTCTACACGCCGATGGTAGGCGTGCAAGTGCCGTTGTTTACGCGGGTGCGGCAGGGTGAAGGCGGCACCACTAACGGTGCGTACCAATCGTTGGTGCGCTTGCAGTTGCTGCTGATGGTTCCCGGCGGGGTAGGGTTGGTATTGTTGGCCGGGCCGGGATTGCTAGTGATTAGCCCTCAGTATCTCGACGCAGCACCGATTGTATGGGTGCTCACGCCGTGTTTGTTTAGCGAGAGTATGCTCACCACGGCCCACAATGTGTTGATGGTTCACGAGCGGCTCGGCACGGTGATTGCGGCCCGGCTAGTGGCATTGCTCACTGTAGTGGCACTGGCACTCTGGTTGCCGGCCCAATTTGGCTTGATCGGCATGGCATTGACGTTTGGTTTGGCGCGGGTGGCAGCCGGCTTGTGGGTAACGCTAGCCGGGATGCGGCTGCTCGGTTTACGCTGGCCGTGGCGCTTTACCCTGCGGGTGAGCGCGGCGGCAGCGGCGATGGGGCTGGTAGTGACAGGTCTGCGCGGTCTGATGAGTGTACCGGCCAGCGCGATCGATCTGGTTGCGCGCCTTGGACTAGCCCTGCAATTACTCGCGCTGGCTGCGGTTGGCGCGGTGATCTTCTTACTCGCGCTGCGCTTGCTCGGCGGGCTTGACCCAGCTGACCGGGCGCAGGTGCTGAAGTGGCGGTTGCCGTTCCAGCGGGTGATCCAACGGTTGATTTGAGGGGTGCGCGTCGGCGCCAAGGCTGGTGTATGGCCCGCCGGCGCCGGCACGGGTTACGGGTGCGAGACCTGCTCTATAGGCCGGATGATATGGTCTGACGCTAGCATTCTTTTGTGGTGATGAAACTGACGCGCACTACTTGATAAACGATGCGGATCGCGCTCTACAATCTGACCACGACCACCAAAATTGGCGGCGTCGAGAGTTTTGTCTGGGATCTGGCGCGTGAGCTGGTAAAACGCGGGCACAAGGTAGATATTCTCGGCGGGGTTGGACCCCGGCGCGAGGCCACCGGCGCGCGCGTCTACACCTTTCCCTTTATCTCGCGCCAGTTTTGGCAGGCACTGCCGCCGTTGCGGCGGGCCTACGCCGAGGCCAAGCTACTCGAACGGTTGACGATGGCGGTGGCGGCGTTGCCCACGTTGGCGGGCAGCAAGTACCAAATCATCCATCTGCAAAAACCTTACGATCTGCTGCCGGCGCTTGTGGCGCGCCGGCTGAGCGGCGCCAAGGTGATTCTTGGCTGCCATGGCGAAGACTTCTACCGCGGCGACCGCTGGCTGGCCCGGCAAATTGACGCTGCGGTTTCGTGCTCGCGTTTTAATGCACAGACTATTGCCGGGCGCTACGGGTTTACGCCGGAAGTGGTCTTCAACGGGATCGATACTGATCTCTTTCACCCGCAGCCACCCGACCCCACGTTGCGCGCGCGGTTGGGGGTGGCGGCGACTGCGCCGCTGCTGCTGTTCGTGGGCCGGCTGCAACCGTGGAAAGGAGTCGAGACGGCGATCCGGGCATTGCCGCAGATTCCGCAGGCGGTGCTGCTAATTGCCGGCGACGGTGAAGATCGGGCGCGGCTGGCCGCTATTGCCAACGAACTCGGCTTGAACGAACGGGTACGGTTTCTGGGCAGTGTTCCGCGTCTGCAACTGCCGGCGCTTTACGCATCGGTTGATTTGCTGGTCGCTACCAGCCATGCCAGCGAAACCTTCGGGATCGGGCCGGTTGAAGCTCAGGCGTGCGGGTTGCCGGTGGTGGCCACCCGGTTTGGCGGCTTCCCGGAGGTGGTGGCCGCGGGCCAGACCGGTTTGCTGGTACCGCCGCGCGATCCGGCGGCGCTG
>NZ_DAOTWH010000256.1:0-7995 GCF_034435895.1 Chloroflexus sp. | reverse complement strand
CCGGGGGTGGGGGCACTCCCCCCCCTCCCGCTAGGGTTGAAGAACGGACAGAAATTTGGTCGAGTACAACGGTTGATCGCTGTGCAATAGCTCAAAGCTTAGTTCTGCACTCCCCTCTCCCGCGTCAGTGGGAGAGGGGCTGGGGGTGAGGGCCAGCAGCCCGCGCAGCGGGCTTCGTAACCCTAGCCCGGCTCTTCAGGGCCGGGTTCTGGATCAGATGTTCTATCCACCCTTGAACCCGCTGGCTAGGGGTGGGGGCCAAGAAAACGTCACATTGTACGGCTACAGTTCTCTGAAACCACGGAGTGAACGCATGGAAACGCTCTCGTCACGCACGCCGGTCACGAATGGCATCGCCAACCACTTGCCTACGCCGGTGCAACGCCCGCGCCGGCTGCGCATCAGTCCCGCCCTGCGCGATCTGGTGCGCGAAACCCGGTTGACGTCTGCCCAACTGATCGCGCCGATCTTTGTCCGCCACGGGCGCGATCTGCGGGTAGCCATTCGCTCGATGCCCGGCCAGTACCAGATGTCGCCCGATCAGGCCGCCCGCGAGGCGCGCGAGCTGGCCGAACGCGGGATTCGCGCGGTGCTGCTGTTTGGCATCCCTGCCCACAAGGATGCCTGCGGCAGCGAGAACGCCGATCCCGATGGGATCGTGCCGCAAGCGATTCGGGCGATTAAGGATGCTGTGCCCGGCATGGTCGTGATCAGCGATATGTGTTTCTGTGAGTACACCGATCACGGGCACTGCGGTGTGCTCAATACGCCCGACCGCAGCGATTTCCAACCGCAGCTCGGTGAGGGCTATCTGTTGAATGATCCAACTCTTGCCCTGCTGGCCGAGGCGTCGGTAGTGCATGCCCGCGCTGGAGCCGACATCATCGCGCCGTCGGGCATGATCGACGGGATGGTGGCCACGATCCGCGCCGCGCTGGACGCAGCCGGTCTGAGCCATACCTCGATTATGAGCTACGCTGCTAAGTATGCCAGCGGGTTCTACGGCCCCTTCCGCGATGCCGCCGAAAGCCCGCCCCAGTTCGGCGACCGCAGCCAGTACCAGATGGATCCGGCCAATGCCCGCGAGGCGCTGCGCGAAGTCGATCTCGATGTGGCCGAAGGCGCCGATATTCTGATGGTTAAGCCGGCGCTGGCCTACCTCGATATCATTCGCCAAGTGCGCGATCGCCACACCCTGCCGCTGGCCGCCTACCAAGTCAGCGGCGAGTACAGCATGGTCAAGGCGGCTGCCTTGCAAGGCTGGCTCGACGAACAGCGCATCGCGCTTGAGACGTTGACCGCCATTCGCCGCGCCGGAGCCGATATGATCATTACCTACTGGGCCAAAGAGGCGGCGGAGTGGCTGGGTTAAATGGGTACTGTTAGGCAAAGACAAGCGTTCACTGCGGTCATTCTGAAACAGTGAGGAGTCTATGCGAGATCGTTTTCTGCGCGCATGCCGCCGCCAACCGGTTGATCGCACCCCGATTTGGCTGATGCGCCAAGCGGGCCGCTATATGCCTGAATACCGCGCCGTGCGCGAACGCTACGGCTTTTTGCAGATGGTCAAGACGCCGGAAGTGGCCGCCGAGGTGACACTGCAACCGATTCAGGCCTTTGGGGTGGATGCGGCGATCATCTTTGCCGATATTTTGCCCCCGCTTGAGGGGTTGGGCTTCCAGCTCACCTATGAAAAGGGTGAGGGGCCGGTGATTCACAACCCGATCCGCCAGCCGCGCGCTGTCGCTGCCCTGCATAGCAGCGATCCACGTGAGACGGTCGCCTATACGCTCACCGCGCTGCGGCTGGTGAAGCGCGAATTGAACGGTTTGCCGCTGATCGGTTTTAGCGGCGCGCCCTTTACATTGGCCAGCTACGCCATCGAAGGCGGCGGCTCGAAAGAGTATCGCTTGACCAAGCGCTTTATGTATGAGCAACCGGCGGCATGGCACGATCTGATGGAACGGCTCAGCCAACTGGTCGCCGAGTACCTGATCGCGCAGGTCGAGGCCGGCGCCGATGCGGTGCAGATCTTTGATAGCTGGGCCGGTGCGCTCGCCCCCGCCGACTACCGCGACTTTGTGCTGCGCCATACCCAAAACGTGGTCGCAACCGTCCGCTCTCGCCTCGGCGAAGCTGCGCCGCCGATTATCTACTTCGGCACCGATATGGCCGGCCTCGCCGGCGAATTGCGCCGGATCGGGGCCGATGTGCTCGGCGTCGATTGGCGGATCGACCTCGATGTGGCATGGGCGCAGTATGGCTACGAGCACGCGGTGCAGGGCAACCTCGATCCCACGACGCTCTTTGCGCCGCGCGAGCTGATCGCTGCCCGTGCCCGCGAGATTTTGCAGCGCGCCGGCGGTCGCCCCGGCCATATCTTTAACCTCGGTCACGGCATTCTTACCGAGACGCCGGTCGATCACGTGCGCTATCTGGTCGAGTTCGTGCAGTCGTTCCCCTTGCCAGCCGAAGCGCCTGCGTTACAGGAGGTTATGCAATGAGTGTCGCCACCGAGCGCTACGCTCGCTCGCAAGCCAATTTCGCCGCTGCCCAAGCCGTTATTCCCGGCGGGGTCAATTCGCCGGTGCGCGCCTTCCGTGGCGTCGGCGGCACACCGATCTTTTTCGATCGCGGTCAGGGTGCGTATGTCTGGGATGTGGATGGCAATCGCTACATCGATTACGTGCTCTCGTGGGGGCCGCTGCTACTTGGCCATGCTCACCCCACAGTCGCGCAGGCCATCGCCGATCAAGCCCAGCGCGGCACCAGCTTCGGCGCGCCGACCGAACTCGAAACCGAGCTGGCCCGGCAGGTGATCGATCTCGTGCCGTCGATCGAACAGATCCGTTTTGTCAACAGCGGTACCGAAGCCACTATGAGCGCCTTGCGGCTGGCTCGCGCCGCCACCGGTCGCCGCCTGATCGTCAAGTTCACCGGCTGCTACCACGGCCACGCCGATATGCTGCTGGTGCAGGCCGGCAGCGGCGTCGCCACCCTCGGCCTGCCCGATAGCCCCGGCGTGCCGCCTGCCGTCGCCGCCGAGACGATCACCGTCGAGTACAACGATCTCGATGCGGTCGCCAACCTCTTCGCTAACCGCGGCGCTGAAATCGCTGCCGTTATCATCGAACCCATCGCCGCCAATATGGGGTTCGTCCTGCCCAAACCCGGCTTCCTCAGCGGCTTGCGTGAGATGACCCAGCGCCACGGCGCCATCTTCATTCTCGACGAGGTGATGACCGGCTTCCGCGTCGCCCCCGGCGGTGCGCAGGCACTGTGGGGGCTTGACCCCGACCTGACCTGTTTGGGCAAGGTGATCGGCGGCGGTTTGCCGGTCGGCGCGTATGCCGGCAAACGCCAATATATGCAACTGGTCGCGCCGGCCGGCCCGATGTATCAGGCCGGCACCCTCAGCGGTAACCCGCTAGCGATGGTCGCCGGACTGACCACCCTGCGCACTGCCTTCGCCAACGATGGCGCTGCATTCGAGCAGGCGGTCACGCTGACCACCAATCTCGCCAACGGCCTGCGCGAGCTCGGTGAACGCTACCGCATCCCGTTGCAAGTCGGCAACGTGGGCACGATGTTCGGCTGCTACTTCCTGCGCCATCCTGATGCCCAGATCACCAACTACGCCGAAGCCAAGGCCAACGCTGATACCCAGCGCTATGCCCGCTTCTTCTGGGCTATGACGGAACGCGGCGTCTATTTGGCGCCGTCGCAGTTTGAAGCCGGATTCGTCAGCACGGCTCACACCGTCGCCGACATCGAGCAGACGCTGGCCGCCGCGGAAGAAGCGTTCGCCCAACTATAACCAACGCCGAGGCGCAAAGGGTTTGTGGAAGCCACCAGCACGTCTCGCCGCGCCGCAAGCCGGCGGTGCAACCCAAACCCTTTGCGCTTTTGCCTGACCCGTAACGGGATGAACATCACAACCAACGCATGCCATATCGAGACCAAACCGGCTATGCGCTCAACCACCATCACAACCCTTTGCGCTCTTTGCACCTTTGCGTTCATCCCTTTGCGCCCTTCGCGTCCTTTGCGCCTTTGCGTTTACCCCTTTGCGGCTTTGCTTGCTTTGCGTCCTTACGTCAAAGGAGACGACCAATGACCATCACCGACACTCGCTTGCTCGTTCACGATCTGATGCGCGCCGGCCAGCAAAAACTCTGCGCCGCATTTGAAGCGACTGACGGCCAGCAACGGTTCGCCGAACAGAGCTGGGAACGGCCCGGCGGCGGCGGCGGCACGGCCCGCGTCATGACCGAAGGCGCCGTCTTCGAGCGCGCCGGCGTCAATGTTTCAGCCGTTTACGGCGAAGAGGTGCCGCCGAGCATTTGGCAACATCGCCCCTCAACTCGCGGCCAACCCTACTTCGCCACCGGCATCTCGATGGTCTTGCACCCGCGCAATCCCTATGTACCAGCGTTTCATGCCAACTTCCGCTACTTCGAGGCCGGCGACGATTGGTGGTTCGGCGGCGGCATGGATCTGACGCCGAGCTATGGCTTTGCAGAAGACGCCCGCCACTTTCACGTCACCCTGCGCGACTATTGCGCCCGCCATCCGATCGCCGACTACCAAACCATGAAGGAGACCTGCGACCGCTACTTCTTCCTCAAACATCGCAACGAAATGCGCGGCATCGGCGGCATCTTCTTCGATGATCTCCACCCAGACGGGCCAGACGGCTTCGAGCGCGCGTTTGCGTTCATCAGCGATGGCATCACCACCATCCTCGACGCCTACCTGCCGATCGTGCGCCGGCGTATGCACAGCCCCTACGGCGAGCGCGAACGCTCGTGGCAGCTCTACCGGCGCGGCAGGTACGTCGAATTTAACTTGATCTACGACCGCGGCACCCTGTTTGGCTTGCAAACCAACGGCAACATCGAAGCCATCTTGATGTCGCTGCCGCCGCTCGCCCGCTGGGAATTCAATTACCGGCCCGAACCCGGCTCGCCTGAAGCGGCCATGGCCGAATTCCTTAAACCGCGTGATTGGGCATCCCTGTAACGACGCACGGCGGCGCGGCTCCGGCAAGCCGCACGGTATGCGGCTCCATCAAACCGCGCGGCGGTACATCTTTGTGGCGCTACATATCAATCGCTGTTCCATCCCATGCACCAATTTTGCACGGGATTTGTTTATACTTCACCTTCTTGCTTTTTATGCTACAATGTTATTAAAGTCAGTAGTTCCAAATCGGTACTACACCGTGCGAGGAGGCGCTATGCATAAGGCGAGCACCATCCGCGAGGATGGCCTCTATCACTCGTTCTGCGGCTTAGTTAGCGTCGGCTGGCTCTACCAGAAGATCAAGGATAGCTTCTTCCTCATCCTTGGCACCCACACCTGCGCCCACCTGCTCCAAAATACGCTCGGCGTGATGATCTTCGCCCGCCCGCGCTTTGCCGTCTCGTTGCTCGAAGAAGCGGATCTCAGTTCGTCGCAGCCCGATATTTCAGCCCAAATTGAAGAGATCAAGCGCGAGCACCATCCCTCGGTGATCTTTTTGCTCTCGTCATGCACGCCTGAAGTGATGAAGGTAGAGTTTGAAGGGTTGGCGGCCTCGGTCAGCACGCCCGAAGTGCCGGTGCTGTTCGTGCCCGCTTCCGGCCTCGACTATACCTTCTCGCAGAGCGAGGATTCGGTCTTGCAGGCGCTCATCCCGTTCTGCCCGCCGGCCCCGCCCGAAGATAAGCGGGTCGTCTTCCTCGGCTCGGTCAACGACGCCATCGCCGACGATTTTTCGCTCGAAGCGACCCGGCTGGGCATTCCGGTGGCTGGGTTCTTGCCCGCCAGCCACTTCCACGAATTGCCGCCGATCGGGCCGGGCACGATCATCGCCCCGCTCCAGCCCTACTTGCACAAGACCGCGACCCAACTGCGCAACGAGCGCGGCTGCACGGTACTCTCGTCGCTCTTCCCGTTTGGTCCCGACGGCACCCGCCGCTTCTGGGAGGATTTGGCCGCCCAGTTTGGCATGAAGGTCGATCTGAGCGATCGCGAAGCCGCCGCGTGGGAGCGTATCAAGCGCCATACCGATCTGTTGCGCGGCAAGAAGATTTTCTTCGCGAGCGATACCCTGATGGAGCTGCCGCTGGCCCGTTTCCTCAAGGCGTGCGGCGCTGAGGTGGTCGAGTGCTCGACTCCCTATATCAACCGCCGCTTCCACGCCGCCGAGCTGGCAGCGCTTGACGGCGTGCGACTGGTCGAACAGGCCAATTTCCATCGCCAGTTGCGCACCATCGCCGAAACCAAACCCGATCTGGTTATCTCGAATATCATCACCACCAACCCGCTGGTCGGCCAAGGCGTGGTCGCCAAGTGGGGCACCGAGTACTGCTTTTTGCCGATTCACGGCTGGGCCGGCGTCAACGCGCTGGTGACATCCTTCACCCGCGCCCTCGAACGCCATGCCAAGCTCGATCCGCTCGGCTCTGATCCGATCTGGTTGACCGGCATGATGCCTAGCTCCCCCGGTGGCGTCATCTCGTTGCAGTCATAGAGGAGATGATCCATGCGTCTAGCGTATTGGATGTACGAGGGCACGGCCCATCACGGCGTTGGCCGGATCGCCAATAGCATGCGCAATGTCCACGCCGTCTTTCACGCCCCACAGGGCGACGATTATGTCAATGCAATCTTCACGATGCTCGATCGCACGCCCAATTTTCCGGCCATGACGACTAGCGTGGTCAGCGGCACCGATCTGGCCCGCGGCACGATCCGCTTGCCCGATACGCTCAAGCAGGTAGAAGAGCGCGTTCGTCCCGATTTGATCGTGGTGGTGGCCTCGTGCTCAACGATCTTGCTGCAAGAGAATCTCGAGATTGCCGCTAAGCATGCCGGCTTGCAGTGCGAGGTGATGGTCTACGACGCCAACCCCTACCGTATGCAAGAGATACTCGCCGCCGAGAGCCTGTTTACCGATCTGGTCAAGCGGTTTGCCCAACCCCAACCCCGCACTCCCCGCCCGACCGTCAATATTCTCGGCCCGGCCTCGCTTGGCTTCCACGCCCGCCACGATCTGATCAGCCTGCGCCGCATGCTCAAGACGCTCGGCATTGAGGTGAATGTGGTGGCGCCGTGGGGAGCGACGATTGACGATCTGCGCCGCTTGCCGGCAGCGTGGCTAACCATCGCCCCGTACCGCGAGCTAGGCTTGCGCGCCGCCACCTACCTCGAAGAGCAGTTCGGCGTGCCGGCCCTGCTCGATGCACCGATTGGCGTCCAACCCACCTTGCGCTGGATCGATCGCCTGCGCGAGATGCTGGCCCAAGCCGGGGCTAACGTGCCGATGCCGCCGCTGACCGCCTTTTCGCTCGATGGGATGTCGGCCCCATCCGCTGTGCCGTGGCTGGCCCGCACCGCCGATATGGATAGCTTCTCTGGCAAGCCGGCCTTTGTCTTTGGCGATGCCACCCACGTGGTCGGCATCACCCGCTTCCTCAGCGACGAAATGGGCATGCCGATCGCTGGAGCCGGCACCTACGTCAAGCATCAGGCCGATTGGGTGCGCGAGCAGTTGGCCGGCTATGTCGATGATCTGCTCGTGACCGATGAATTTCAGACGGTGGCGGCCCGCATCGCCGAGCTGCGCCCTGAATTGGTCTGTGGCACCCAGATGGAGCGCCACACCTCGCGCCGCTACGATCTGAACTGTATGGTGATTTCACCGCCGACCCACATCGAAAATCACCTGCTCGCCTATCGCCCCTTCCTCGGTTTCGATGGCGCCGATGTGATCGCCGATGAGGTCTATACGACCTGTACGCTCGGCATGGAGAAGCACCTGATTGATCTATTTGGGGATGCTGGACTCGATCTCCCTGAGCAGGCCAAAACCGCTGCACCGCCTGAGCCGGCGCCAGTGGCAGTCGCCGCCGAGAGTCCGAAACCGGTCAATGAGCCGGCGGTCGCAACAGTGGCTGCACCGGCTGCGGTCGCCGCTCCGGCTACGCCGGTGCCGGTCGCTGCTCCCGC
>NZ_DAOTWH010000255.1:0-36169 GCF_034435895.1 Chloroflexus sp. | reverse complement strand
GCCTCAACCGCATCCTGATGCCTCCATTCTACTACCCTTGGCAACCCCCTCTCGATTGTGCAAAACCTCAGTTCTAATAAAATTAGCCACCGCACTTACTAATGCAGAACTGAAACACAAGGCTACCAGCGTCTTTTCCAAAGCCCGCGACGCTGCCAACGCGATTGCTGACAACCAGCGTTGCGCCGCCGCCCTCGCCGCCCTCACCAACGCCAACCGCATTGCCGAGGCCGTGCCGCTTCTTGCCGAGGCTTGGCAACAGGCGCAGAGCTATAATGAGCTGCTCAGCTCATTTGCTGTAGAGGCCGCGTTGATCCGAGCATACCCAGAGATCGGGGCCAGTTTTGTGCAGGCGTTTGCGTGGGTCGAAGAAGCGATGCGGCGGGGTACCTAGGGGCACAGCGACGCTGTGCCCCTAGGTACCCCACCGCACCATACAAAACACTCACAACTCCCACTGGCGCAGCTCTTCTAGCCAACGGTGGCTGGTCAAATCCATCTGTACCGGCGTCAAGCTGGCATAGCCTTCGCTGATCGCCGCGATGTCGGTGCCCTCTTCGTAGTGATCTTCCGGCTCGGCCCCGTCGATCCAGTAGTATGGCCGTCCACGCGGGTCGTAGCGCACCACCAGCTCGTCGCGGTAGACGCGGCGGCCCAACCGGCCCACTTTGATCCCGCGCAGCTCGCCGGGCGCTACCACCGGGATGTTGAGGTTGAGCAGCACTTCTGATGGTAAACCGCGCTCGCGAATGATCGTCACCAACCGCCGCACCGCTACCTGCGCCGCCTGAAAGTCCCACTGGCCGTCTTTGGGCCGCACTTGCGAGACCGCTAACCCCGGTATCCCGAAGACGATGCCCTCCATCGCAGCGGCGACGGTGCCGGAGTAGAGCAGGTCGGTGCCGAGATTGGCCCCTAGGTTGATTCCCGACACCACCAGATCGGGTTTGCGGTCGAGCAGGCCCATCACCGCGAGTGCCACGCAATCAGCCGGCGTGCCGTCGCAGATCAGCGCCGGCGAACCGTCGCTCAGCGTTCCTTCCCACGCCCGCAGCGGGTCGAACAGTTTGCGGTAGTGGCCGGCGGCGCTCCAGTTGCGGTCAGGGGCAACCACCGCCACCTCGCCGATTTCACTCAATGCGGCGCGCAATGCCGCTAACCCCGGACTTTGGTAGCCATCGTCGTTGGTGACAAGAATGTACATACATGGTGTCCTTATGTGAAATGCCGGCGCCCACGCGCCGGTTAGTCAACTGGCCATGGTCGAACTCCCTACATTCTACCGAGACTTTCCGTGACGAGGCAAGCGTTCGTTGGCCGCAGAGGATGTAAACCCAAAGACGCAAAGGACGAGAGGACGCAAAGAGTTTTGGGATATTCGTAGACCCGCACGGCTGTGCGGCTCCACCCGATTTGTTTTGCATTTGCATCCCCCGCGTCCTCTGCGGTACATATCATTGCCCCCACCCCAGCCCTCCCCCTCCGGGGGAGGGAGTCGATCACCTCCCCCCAGCAGGGTTGAAGAGCGGACAGAACGCTTGGCCGAATACCACCGTTGCTCGCTGTGCAATGCCGTAAAGCCCCGTGCTGCCATCCCCATCACCCCTCAGCGGGGGAGGGGCAAGGGGTGGGGGCATCAGCCCGCGCAGCAGGCTTCGTACCCCTAGCCCGGCCCTTCAGGGCCGGGGATACGGCTGACCCCAGAGGAAAGGAGGCTGGAAGGGAGCAAAACAGTGCCTCTCCCGCCCTCTCAGCGGCCCCCCTTCTCCCGCCGTCAGGGGGGAGCAGGGGCAGGGGGATGAGGGATCAACCCAAAGACGCAAAAGACGCAGAGGGCGCAGAGGGTTTTGTCTCACCGCTCACCCTTCCCCGCTGCGTCCTCTGCGATCTCTGCGGTAAATATAACTCCCCTCACTCCTTCGGCAATTCAATATCGGTCAAGCGCACCGTCTTGCGGCCCTGAAACTTGATCGTCTTTTGGCCCTCGCTTGACATTTGGCCTTGTTGTTCGAGATTGGCAATCTCTTGCTGTATGGTCGCCGCTAACTCCACTTCCCCCTGATTGAGCAGGCGTGTCACCGCGCTCTTCAGCTTCTGGGTTGCACCGCTCACATCACCGGCGGCAAGGTCTTGCAAAGCGCGAGTCTGGAGCTTGAACGCGCTCACCTTTTCGACGATGTTCATCACCGCCGGATTCACTTGTTGCAGTTGGGATTGGTCGGCGGTGAAGGTGAGCATAATGTCAATCTTCGCCTTTTCGCCAGCCAGCCGTAACGCCGGCGCGTCGTAGCTCAACTCGGCTTGCCCGATCCGGTAGGCGCCGAGCGGGCGTGGATCGACCAGCAGTTCGATCAGCAAGGCGCGCGCCTGTGCGCTTTCGAGTTCGCCGAGATTAACGCTCACTGCCCGATCGCTGATCGGCTGGTAGCCGAGGTTGTCGATCAGCGGCGTCACTTGCCAGACGGCGCGCGGCGTCACGCCTTGCACCAAGCGTAAGGTAAGCACGCTGTTCTGAATGACGGTCTGTTGGGCGCGTTGGACGGTGTGCTGGAAGTAGTTGACGATCTCGCTCGGTTGGGCGATGTAGTCGGCCACGCCCTTCGAGCGGTTCGCCATCTCGATCAGCAGGTCTTCGTTCCAGTCTTTGCCGATACCGAGCGCCGTGATCGGAATGCCGAGCCGGCCCGCATCTTCGGCCCGCAGCAGACACTCCTTCTCATGCTCGGTTTGGCCGTCGGTGAGCAGGATCAGGCGGCGCACGCCAGCAGGCATCTTTTGCAGTTCTTGCAACCCCTTCTCGACCGCCGGCGCAATCCGGGTGCCGCCGGCATCGCGGATGCGGTGAACGAGATCGAGAATGGTGGCCCGATGGCGCACCGGTTGCGCCGGCACGATCACTTCGGTGCGGTGATCGAAGATGACAATCGCGATCGAGTCTTGCTGATCGAGTTGCTCGATCGCCTTCACCACCGCCTGCCGCAGCCGCTCAATTTTCTCGCCCTTCATCGAACCGCTGCGGTCAAGCACAAAGCAGACGTTGACCGGCATCCGCACTTGCGTCATCTGTGGCGCCGGATGCGCTTCGAGCAAGATGTACGCCACCTGTGGCGTGGTCGTAGTCGCCAAAAAGGGACGCGCCAGCGCGGCGCGCAGATTCACTTCTCCTGCCATAGCCAACTCCTCGTCGTAACCGGCTCGCCCGGTTGACGAACGGTCCCGACGTATGCGACGATGCGATAGCGGCGGCGGTTGCAATTAATTGTATTGTACCGCACCCCGCCAGAGATCGCACCCCCGTAGAGCCGCACGGCAGTGCGGCTGGAGGAGATCACCGCAGATACCGCAACACCCGCCGGTTCAGCAGATCGCTGAGCAACAGCCGGTCGATCAACGGATCACGCTGCAGCATAAGGTCAACTTCGGCGCTGCAATAGGGGCACGAGGCGATATGGTGGGCAAGAAGCGCTTGTTGGGCAGGAGACAAGAGGCCTTGACAATAGTCAGCCAACTGCTCGGTCGAGGGGCAAAGCGCGCGGTAAAGACGGCGCCGCAACGCCTGTTGCATCGCGCGCAACGCCGCTATCCGTTGACGGCACAGCTCACAGTGGCGTAAATGGTCAACCATGGCTTCATCGACTTTGCCATCAGCGGCAGCAATAATCTCAGAGCCGGAAAGATGGGTTGCGCCGTCGCTCAATTGTTCTTCTTCCATACCGGCGCGCCTCCGTGAGCAACCAGATCAGCAGATGAACCTGCAAGCGTTTCCTGTTGAAAGAAACGCAAACGGGAACGTTTTTCACGTTCCCGCTCACACGAGATTTTAGGTGTTGATCCTGAAGGAGCTATGTGTGGTTCAACACCGCTGCTCGATCTGTTGTTGATCCGTCGCACTCGCGCCCCATGCCCTTGCATTACCATCTCGATCGCGCTTCAGCAGGAGATTGCTTCGGGCGCTGCGCGCCCTCGCAATGACAATCGGGAACGCCCGCTGCTTGCCTCGCGCCTTTTCATTAAAACCTCTGCGTTCTCTGCGCCTTTGCGTTTGAATCCTTTGCGTCCTCTGCGCGTCGGGGGTCCCACCGCCGTGCGGCTCTACCGCGCCTTTGCTCGCTTGGCGCCTTTGCGTTCACGCCTGTGCAAACAGCGCCCGCAGGTGGTTATTGCGGCTGAGCCGGCTCAACACGTTGCGCTTGACGTTGTACACATCGTAGATGCTCTCGAAGAGCGAGGCGTAGCGCTCGAAGATGGTGCGCGGCGTCAGGCCGAGCACAAACGAACCGTAGACCACCACCCGCTCGCTCTCGTTGTGCAATTGGCTGTCAATGAAACGCCAGAACTCTTGCCGATCGACCCGCTGCATCGCCTCTTCATCCGGCGAGAGGCGCGGCATGCGCTGTTCGCTGATCCGCTCTTCCGGCATCATCTCGGCCCACGACTGCGCCCGTACCGAGTCGATCACGACGCTTGACGCGCACAGTTGCAAGTATTGCAACAGCGAAGCCAGATTGGGGAACGAGGCAAAGCGTTCGGGCGTTACCGCGCGCCAAAACTTCGCGAACGCACCTACCACAAAGTATTCGCTGCTTTCGCCGCTGCTGACAAACGCGCCGCTGCGCCGGATCCAACCCTCAACCAACGGGCTATAATGTTGAAAGAGATAATTCCACGCGGTTTCATCACGCTCGACTAGCGCCCGCCGGAATAACTCATAGCTGTAGCGCGAGTCGTGCGAGTGGCCGCGGTAAAACCGCTCACTCTCAATCGCGCAACGACGGGCTAATTCTTCCACGTCTAGCGTGGCAAGGCCGGTCGCCGCTTCATCGCCCACAACTGACGCATGCAACGTTGCCGGTGAGTTCAAGTTGGTTATGGTAGGCGCAATCATCGATTTCCTCGCTTCGTATGCTCAACGTCTCCGCTTCGCGCCTCGGTGGCCGAAACGACCGGCGACACGATCACTTGGTGTATGTCCCTCTGCGCTGCATTGTAGGAAGTTACGGCGCGATCGAGAAGTATGTAAGATGAGCAGGAGATGACAAATAAGGTTTAAAAAACGTAGCGATGTTGTTGCCCAATGATGCCCCGAATGAGACAATCGCATAGTTTGGTGACAGGACAATTGCTGAATAAACCATGAGTCATATAACTGTCAGCCCGCTATCCACTGCGATCCCCGCTCTGATCGATCCGTCGTTGGTGGCCCACCGGCAGCGCCATCCGCGTTACCAACCTGATCTGCACGTGATCGCCACCACAGATAGCGGCGATCAGGCTATCGGTCTCGTCGCCCATACTCGTTGGCAACGCCAGCTCACCCGGTTTGAGGTGGGAGAGGTGGAATTGGCCGGCAGCAACCATCCTGACCTCGTGGCTGCGCTGCTCGCCACGGCTACCGAAAGCGCCGTCGCCGCCGGGATGGCATGGTTGCGTTGTGCATTGCCGCTGAGCATAGCCAGCCAGTGGGGGATGATCCCGGCCACGCTGGACAGCCGGGTCGCGTGGCGCGGCGGCGATGGCTCGTTGGCGCCGGCTACTCTCGATGACGTGGCCGATCTGGTGGCGCTCGATCAGCACGCGCCTGCGCCCCGCTGCGTCATTCCGTTGCGGTACGAAGCCGATTGGCGCTGGCAGATCGCCGCGCAGCCGCCACTGGTAGCGCGTGATCGGTTTGGGAATGTCACCGGGTATGCGATGCTGCAAGGCGGTTCCGTAATTGAGGGACGCGCCGTTGATGCCGGCGCGGCGCGCGCGTTGCTCAGCCGGTTGCCAAATACCGTGCGCGAGTTGTGGTTAACGCCCGATCACCTGCTGACGCAGGCTGCGCTCGAATTAGGCGCAAGCGTGGCCATGCGCTTACCGCCGGACGATGCCGTGACGCCGGTCTGGATTGCGATCGATCCGCTCACCGCATTGCGCTTGCAACAGCCGGCGCTGGCTACGCGCTTGGCAACCTCACGCTACACTGGCTGGGAGGGCAGCCTTGGCTTGCGCGGCGAGTGGGGATCGGCGCGGATTGAATGCCGCGCCGGGACGGTGCAGATCAGCGCCGGGGCCAGTATCGCCGATGTTGAGGTGACGCAGATCACGATTGGCGGTCTCTCGGCGTTGCTGCTAGGCCGGCGCAGCGCGAGCGATCTGCGCGCGACCGGCGATCTGCGCTGCGCCAGCCATGAGGTGGGAGTGGTAGAGGCGCTCTTTCCGGCGGCGTGGTAAGGTCGAGCGCCGCTAGCCTCCGCGCAACCGTTCCGCCGCCTGTTCGGGGGTCAGGTCGCGCTGGGGTTGGCCCAACATTTCGTAGCCGACCATAAACTTGCGCACCGTGGCCGAGCGCAGCAGCGGCGGGTAGAAATGAGCATGCAGATGCCAGCCGTCGTGCGCCAAGCCGTCGGTGGGACGCTGGTGGAAGCCCATACTGTAGGGAAAGGTGACGTTAAACAGCCGGTCATAGCGCGCGGTCAGTTCGCGCAAGATGGCGGCCAACCCCTCGCGTCCGGCTTCATCAAGATCAGGCAGCGCGCCGGTATGGCTGCGCGGCAGCACCAGCGTCTCGAACGGCCACACCGCCCAAAACGGCACCAGCGCTACCCATGTCTCGTTAGCGCAGACGATCCGTTCGCCGGCATCCAGCTCAAGCGCCAGATAATCGCAAAGCAGGCAGCGGTTGTGCTCGTGCCAATAAGCCGTCTGCGTCGCCAGCTCTTTGCCCATCTCGTTCGGCAACTGCTCGTTGGCCCAGATTTGGCCGTGCGGGTGCGGATTCGACGCCCCCATCATCGCGCCGCGGTTCTCGAAGATCAAAACCGACTGCACCCAGTCGATCGCGCCCAACTCGCGGTACTGCTCGGCCCAAACCTCAACCACTCGCCGCACGTCGGCCTGCGACATCTGGGCCAGCGTCAGGTCGTGGCGCGGCGAGAAGCAGACCACCCGGCAGATGCCACGCTCGGCTTCGGCGTGTAACAGCGCCGGGCCAATCTCGCCATCAACAGCCGGCGCGCGGACACTCACCCGATCGAGCGGAATATCTGGCAGCAACGCGGCAAAATCGTTCTCGAACACAAACGTCTCAGTGTAGACTGGATTCTGCGCCCCATTGGCCCGCGTGTTACCGGGACAAAGGTAACAGTTCGGATCGTAGGCCGGCAACTCGGCGGGTGGCAACGTTTCCACCTGCCCTAGCCACGGGCGCTGGGTGCGGTGGGGGGATACCAGCACCCACTCGCCGGTAAGTTGGTTCAGCCGGCGATGAGGCCGGCTGAAGAGTTCGTGATGGCGCATACGCATCCTCCCCGCTTATCGCCCGGCCAAACCGGAAGTGGCGATCCCTTCGATGAAGTAACGTTGGGCGAACAAAAAGACGATCAGCGTCGGCAAAATAGCCAGCGTCGAGCCAGCCATAATCAAATCGACGCGCGCTGCATAGAGCGCCTGTAGATCGACGAGGCCCTGCGTCACCACCTTGCGCGCTGGACTACTGATGATGATCAGCGGCCACAGGAAGCTATTCCATGCATAAAGGAACGCGAACGTCGCCAGCGTCGCAATCGCCGGACGGGCCAGCGGCAGAAAGATGCGGAAGAGAATGCCCCAATGCGACGCGCCATCGATCAGCGCCGCGTCTTCTAAGTCTTTCGGCACGCTCATAAAGAACTGGCGCAGCAAGAAGGCGCCGTAAGCGGTAAACAGCCACGGAATAATCAACGCCTCTAACCGGTCAACCCAGCCAAACAGCAGCATTAGCCGGTACATCGGCACAATCAGCACGGCAAACGGCACCATCAGCGTGGCGAGGTACGCGCCAAACCAAAACTCGCGTCCGGGAAATTCGAGTCGGGCAAAGGCGTAGCCGGCCAGCACCGAAGTTATCACCCAGCCGAGCACCACCAGCGCGGTCACGATCACAGTATTAATCAATTGGGTGCCGAGCGGCACGATATTGAGCACTTCTACGTAATTTGACCAGCGAATCTCGCTCGGCCACAGCGTCGGCGGCACCTGCACCACCTCAGTCGAAGGCTTAAGCGAGGAGAGCACCATATAGATAAACGGGAAGACCATGACAAAGCCGGTGATGCTCAGCACCACATAAGCCAGCAGCTTTTCCCATGGCCGGCGCAAGATCATGCTTGCCATCACCCACCTCGCTTACTCGTAATGCACCCACCGCCGCGACATGCGGAACTGGATGAAGGTCAGCAGCAGAATAATCACAAACAGCAACCAAGCCAGCGCCGAAGCATAGCCCATCCGTCCGCCGATAAAAGCTTCGCGCCAGAGCAACGGCACGATGGTCAACATCGAATCGGCTGGCCCAACCGTATTCGAGCGGGTCAAACCGAGTGCAATCGGCACATCGAACACTTGCAGACAATTGATCAAGGTTGTCACCAGCACAAAGAACGTCGTTGGCGAGAGCATCGGCACCGTGATATAGAGAAACTGCTGCCAACGGCTGGCCCCATCCAGACTAGCCGCTTCGTAGAGCTGCGGCGGCACGCCTTGCAAGCCGGCCAGAAAGATCACCATATTGTAGCCAATCGTCTTCCACGAGAAGACCAGAATCACGCTGGCCAACCCCCATTCCGGGCGCGTCAGCCACGGAATCGGCTCGAAGCCGAGCAGACGAATGGCGTAATTGACGAAGCCAAAATCGACATTGAGCAGATAGCGCCAGAGCAGGGTCACGCCGACCACTGACGCCACCACCGGAATGAAGAAGACGGCGCGGAAGAAGGTGCGGCCAGCGATCCGTTCGTTCAGGATCACGGCCAACAGCAAAGCCGGCACAGTGGAAACGATCAGCGTCACCAAAGAAAACGCCGCCGTATTCCACATCGCCCGATAGAAGGTCGGGTCAGACAAGGCGCGCTGGTAATTGTTCAAGCCAACCAGATTCGGATCACCAAACAGGCGCGCGTCGGTAAAGCTCAAGTAAAACGAGATAGCGAGCGGCACCAAAAAGAAGATCAAAACCCCTAAAATGGTCGGCAACAGCATGCCGAAAGCGTCGATCCATTGCCGCACACGCCGCCCGCTCAGACGGCGCGCGGTTGGTGCAGGCAGAGTGGCCGGCGCTTGGTTGGCCATGGTGTACCTCCAGACAATGGTGACGACCCTTCAATCGCCGCCTGCGACAACAAACGAAGAAGACGAGCCATCACACGAATGTGTAGAATACGCTTTACACCATTTTACGCTGGTCAGACGTGCATCACGCCCCCCGCTCCCTACCTGTCAGTGCGAGCCGAGCGGAGCGAGGCGAAGCAATCCCCTCCGACCATGGGAGCACTCCCTCCCGCTTTCCGATGTCAGTGCGAGCCGAGCGGAGCAAGGAGACGCCATCCCCCGAGCACGAGATCAATCCGCTGTGCGTTCGCTCCCGCCTCAGCGGGAGATTGCTGCGGGAGCTGCGCCCCCTCGCAATGACAATCGGGCACGCCCCCTTCGCTCCCCAACTGGCATGGCGAGCCGCCGCAGGCGGCGACGCCATCCCCTCCGAGCACGGAAGCGGCCCGCTCAGGCATCCTTCCCTGTACCCCCTCCCCCAGCGGGGGAGGGCTGGGGTGGGGCCATTGTGGGTTCGCTCTCGCTGAAGCGGGAGATTGCTTCGGGCGCTCCGCGCCCTCGCAATGACAAGGCACGCCCCACGCACAGATAGAGCCGATCAGACAAAGCGGCGCACGCCCGCCGCTCCGCCTATCGCGCCGGCCTCTATTTGAAGGTGCTGGCCGTCTGCTGGCAAGCCTGCTGGCCAAACTGCTCAGGCGTGATCTGGCCGGCGATCATCTGATCCCAAAGGCTCTGGACAATGCCGCTGAAATCGGCCCAGTTGCCGTCCCACACCGGCGCTTCCAGCGCCGCGTAGGGAATGCCGTCGAGGAAGGCTTGATTATTGGCCGGCGGGGTCGAAGCGAGGAAGGCATTCACCGCGGCTTGATCGCTGCGCGGCGGGATGTTGGTGCCTAGCGCGGCCACCTTCGCCGTTGCCTCGGCGCTAGTCAGCACCTTCAGCACTTCCCATGCCGCCTGCGAGTTCGCCGTCTTGGCGCTGACGAGATACGGCCCCCAGAAGAGCCACGTGCTCTTGACCTTGCCCTCAGGCATCACCGCCACGTCCCAGTTGAACTGGGCATTGGTGCGGACACCGGGGGTAAACCAGCGACCATTGAAGTACATAGCGACCTTGCCGGCATTGAAGAGCGCCTCGCCGTCGGCGTCACCGGCTGGCAGCAGCTTCTCGTCGTAGAGCATGCGCACCATCGTAGCGCCGGCAATCGCCTCTGGGGTATTCAATGCGCAGCCACGCCGGTCGGGAGTGAAGGGACTGCCACCGGCAGCATTGATGAAATAACCCCAACCCGGCCCCCACCAGTTGCCGAAGCCAAGCCCATACTGCTGGTTAGCCGGATTGGTCAGCTTGCGCGCCGCTTCCAGCATGGTGTCCCAGTTCCAATTGCCTTCAGCCGCCAGCTCCTTGGGGGTCTTCAGACCAGCCGCCTTGAACAGGTCTTCGTTGAAGTAGACGACCATGGTCGAGATGTCGCGCGGCAGGCCGTAGATCTTGCCATCGCGTGTCAACTGCTCGATCACATTGGGGTAGAAGTTGCTCAACTGGAAGCTGCTGTCGGCGTCAATCAGCGGCTTGAGATCAAGAATCTGGCCGGTGTTCACGAAATCGGCCAGCTCAACGCCGCCGATCCAGAAGATATCGGGCGCATTGCCGGCGGCTAATTCGGTCTTCAGCTTCTCGAAGTACCCCTGATTGGGCGCCGGATCGTAGACCGCGGTGATCCCTTTATCCTTCAGCTTCTCGTTGACTAGAGCGTTCAGTTCTTCATAGACTCGCTGCTCGGCGGCATCGCCGGGGCGGGTGCGCCAGCGAATCGTCACCGGCTGGCCGCCAGTGGTCACATTGTTGCCACTACCGCCACTACCGCCGCCGGTAGCCGGTTGCCCGCCGCCACAAGCTGCGAGCAACATCGCCAACAATGAAACCAGCACAATCCACGACAGGGTGTGTTTCCGTAGCATCTTCGCTCGATCCTTTCTCGACAGAACATCCTTGCCACGCGCTACGACGCCATCACGCAGGCCTGCCATCACCATCAACGGGGCGTGCCGCCAGTGAGCGCAACACTGCGGGTAACAGGTGCATTGCGTGGTGAGCGCATTATATAGTTGTTGCGCGAACTATGCAAGTATATGCCGCAATAAGCCAACGGGCCGTACCTGCTTGTCTTGTCACACATTTGCGCAAAACGCGGTACAATGTGTCACACAAGGCCGTGTCGGCGCTCAGCGCCGGAAAGGAGAGAGGTATGCAGCCCGAGTGGAGCGGCGATCCTGAGGTCAAGCCCGTCTTCTTCGCCATTACTCTGACCGGAGCGGTCGCGTTTCTGCTGATGGTCTGGCTGTTCGCATTCTACTGGTGAGCACGCCACAGCCGCTGCGCCTGACACCGATACGATTGGGGTCAGGCGCAACTCTTGCTTGCCAAATCCAATACTTCTGATACAATAGTTGATAAGTCTAGGATAAGCGTATGCCTGAAATTAGCACCACCGACTCACCCCAGATCGAAGCCTATCGTCTCTTCCTGAAGCTGCATCGCCGCTTTCAGGAGCTCAATCGTGATGAGTTCCGGCCTTACGATCTCTCAACGCCGCAGTACGCGATCCTCTTCTACGCTACCGAAGAGGGTGTGCCGCTGAGCTATATTTGCAACGAGATGCTGGCTGATAATTCCAACCTCACCCGGCTGGTTGACCGGCTTGAGCGGCGCGGCTTGGTGCAGCGCGCTACCGACCCGCGTGACCGGCGGGTGACGCTGGTGCAGTTGACGCCTGCCGGCAAGGAGCTGATCGAGGAATTGCGCCCGCGCCACCGGCGGCTGGTAGAACAACGTTTGAGCTATCTTTCCTCAGAAGAGTTAGCCGCTTTCCACGACGCGATGCAGCATCTGTATGAAGCATTACAGACCCATCGCGATCGCGAAGACACCGAGTAACGTCTATGCGCACAAGCCATGCTCTTGCCGACGCTGACCATTGGCCGGCGATGTTCCGCGCTCTGCGCCATCGCAACTATCGTCTCTTTTTCAGCGGGCAACTGATTTCGCTGACCGGCACGTGGATGCAGAGTGTGGCGCAAGGTTGGCTGGTGTTGCGGTTATCTGACTCACCTTTCCTGCTCGGCTTGGTGGCGGCAGCCAATTCGCTGCCGGTGCTGTTGTTTTCTCTCTTTGCCGGCGCCATCGCCGACCGCTTCCCCAAACGACGAATTTTACTCATCACCCAATCAACCGCGATGGTGCTGGCGGCGATCCTTGCTGCGCTCACCCTCAGCAGGATGGTGCAGATTGGCCATGTGCTCATTTTGGCGTTGCTGTTGGGGGTAGTGAATGCCTTCGACGCGCCGGCCCGGCAGGCGTTTACGGTCGAGATGGTCGGGCGCGAGGATTTGCTGAATGCGATTGCGCTCAATTCGTCAATCTTTAACGGCGCGCGCACGATGGGGCCAGCCGTGGCCGGTATGGTCGTGGCATGGATTGGCGAGGGGCCAGCGTTTCTGTTTAATGCGTTGAGTTTTGGGGCGGTGTTAGCCAGCCTAATGCTGATGCGGCTCGATGCCCAGCCTGCGGCTGGCCCGCGCTGCGGCGGGAGGCTGCAAGCCGGCTTGCGTTATATTGTGACCGAACCAAACGTGCGGGCGCTGTTGTTCCGCGCCGGTGCGGTGAGTTTCTTTTGCTTCGTGCATCTGCCGCTGTTGCCGGTCTTTGCCCGCGATATTCTGCACATCGGCGCTGCCGGCCTCGGCTGGCTGTCGGCGGCGAGCGGGTTGGGGGCGCTGATAGCCGCATTAATACTGGCCCAATTACGCGATGATGCGCCCCGCGATAAGCTGCTGACCGCAGCGGCGCTGCTCTATGCCCCGCTGCTGATCGCCTTCACCCAAGTCCACAATGTGCCGCTCGCCCTTGTGTTGATCGGGTTATGCGGCTGGGCCGGCGTTACCACGATGGCGTTGACTAATACCCTTATTCAACTGATCGTGCCCGATGAGCTGCGCGGGCGCGTGATGAGCGTGTTTACCCTGATGCTCATGGGTATGAGTCCACTGGGTGGCATGCTGGCTGGCAGCACTGCCGAACTCACCGGCAACGTACCGCTGGTCGTTGCCGGGAGTGCGGTGATCGGTTGGGTATTAGTGGTGTTGGTCGAGCGGCGCACTCCTACCGGGAAGGAGCACACGCCGGCGGCGCAGTCAACCACGGGGCAAACGTGATATTGCTGCCAACCGCTTCACCAATGCCTTGCGGGTTGGCGTCAGGCTCGTACGGCCCAGAGGCATGCCCCCACCAATTATTGCGCATATCAAGTGCGATCTCGCTAGCCGCGCCACGGCCAATGCCAAACGTGAGATAGGTTGGCCGGATCACCGGCGTATGGCCCTCGATGAAGTTTTGCTCAACGCGCAACGGCATGAGGAAGGTACCGTCGGGCTTCACCTGTAACGTCTCGCTCCGCACACTCAGACCGAGATTATCGCCAATCAGCGCATTGCAAACAATCGTTCCCTGCAAGATGCTATTAGTCGTCAGTTGCAGATTAGCGCTGCCACCGCGGAAGAGATTCCCCTCAATCGCCAGATTAAGAGTATCGCGGGCATTTTGATTAGCCACCCGCACCATCGGCGCGCCAGCGCTCAGCACATTGCCGCCAACCCGGTTGCCGGTGAGAGTCACGAAATTGCCACGGCTATACGAGGCATCGAGGGCAGCGCCAAATGGCACATCATTCCCGGCAATCTCGCTGTATGTCATTTCGAGGCGCGAATCGGCCACTAACACGCCACCGCCGTTATCGGTAATCCGGCTAAACCGCACGACGAGACCGCCTTCTTCGCTTACCAACACCGTCCCGCCGAGACCGCCGCCCCGAATCTCGGTATGCTCAAGCGCGATAAAGCCGCCGGGGCGGCCAAAAATTCCGCTCCAGCGCGCGCCGGTCGCCCCCACAAAACGCACCGGCTGGTTGGGCTGGCCCAGCGCAATCATCCGGCCACCATCAACATAGATCGATACCCCCGGCGCTAACCGCACTTCGACCCCCGGCTCGATAATCAACTCGCTGCCGGGCGGAAGCTGCACATCGCGGTTGAGCACAATCGGCCCCTGCCCGGCGGCCCAGCGCGTACTGCCACGCAACACCAGCGCCGGGATCGGCGTCGGGGCAGGGGTAGCCGTCGGCAATGACGTCGCGGTTGGCGGCGGCGGCACGGTCGGACTATCGTCAATCACGAGATCGGACGTGGTTGGGGTGGGTGGCAGCGGCGAGGTTGGGCGCGGCACGGCAATCGTTGGCGGCGGAGCTGTGGGAGGCGGTGGCGCCGTCGCGGTTGGCGCAACCGTCGGCTGAGACGGCGGCGTCCCTTCTGGCACTGGATAAGCCGGCGCTGCCGTAGCGGCAGTGGCGGTCAAGGTCGTTTCCGCCTGCACCGTAGCGGCTAGCGCGGTCAGTTCGAGCACCACGCTGGTTTGGGTTTGGGCAAGATCAACCGTCGGCTGCGTGGCAGGGTACGCAGGCCCGACCGTTGCTACCCCGCCAGCCGGCGCCGGCGATGTTTGCGCCGGGTATGGCCCAACTTGCGTCGGCGGGCGTTCGCTCGTCGCCGTTGGCACAGGAATCGCGACATCATTCGTGCCGGGTGAAAAGAGAAAAGTCAACGCGACGCCAAGCGCCAATAACGCCAGCGCACCAGTCAAGAGCAACGTATCGCGGTTTAAGCGGGGGGCCGGCGATGGCGGCGGTGAAGATTCGGTCTCAGACACAGCGAAGCCTCCGCTGCAAAGCAATCATCTCTCGTTATCTTATCACACGGCGCAAGTAGCTATGACACCGCCAACGCCGCTAATTCGGTCAGCATTTCCACCGGCGTCAAACCGCCGTGCAAACCGCGTTGCTTGAACGGCTTGGCCCGCGGGTGTTCCCAGATCATTGCCTCGCCGGGTGCAGGCAAAATGGTCAGTTCACCTAACCGCGCGCGTAATCGTTCGCTGGGTTGGGGACCAAAATAGCCGGCAGCCAGCAGTTCGGCAGTCGGCATCACCGTTGCTTTGCCGGCCAACCGTTGCTGAAGCTGTGCTTGCACATCAGCCACTGCTCCCGGCTGCACATGAAGGATGGCGACGCGCGGCGAACCTGACGGCGGCAGCGGCTGGCGATCGCCGCCACGGCGCAGATAGCGTTCGAGTTCGGGCCAGAGCCGGTTTAAGACGATCGCCTGCTGCGGATCAACGGCGATATGGCCGTGATCGGCAGTCAGCAAGAGTAGGGCCGGCTGCGGCGCAGCGCGCAATGCCGGCAACAGATGTTGTTCGAGTTGATCAAGCACGGTTTGGATTTCAGCCATCACTGCATCCGCTGCTGGCCCATGCTCATGCATCTTCGTATCAATCGAATCAACATACACGAGATAGAACGTAGGCCCGCGCTGGCGTTCGAGCAGATAGTGCAAGCGGGCCGCTGCGTCAGCAAGGTTTTGAAATGGCGTCACTAGCGCGCCGCTGCACAACGTGCGGGTATAGACTGAATGGGCCAAGGGCGCTGGCAGCAAGACGGCGCTCGCTACGCCAGCAGCGCGCAAGCGATGGTAGAGCCGTTCGGACGGATAGACCAGCGCCGGATCGACCCCATACGCCGCCAAGCCATCTGCCTTAAGTTCAAACACCGGTGAAAAGAGCAACGAACCAATCACCGCTTGCAAGTCAGGGTCAAAGATATGCCACTCGTAAATGCCGCTTTGATCGGCAGCCAGACCAGTATGCAACAGCGTCACATGGACGGCGGTGGTCGAAGGGAAGGCGCTAGTGAGCTGGCTGATCCGGCCTTCGTGCAGAAACCGGCGCAGAAACGGAGCCCGATCAACAAACTGGCTGAAAAACTGCCAGCCAAACGAATCGAGCAACACGAGCACGACCGTCTGCGGATGTTCCGGCAAGCCGGCCAGCGTCGTTGCCGGCAACCCATCAGCCTGAGCGCCGGCCAACAGCCGCTCGATCGTCGCTGGAATGCGGGCAAATCCGTAAGTGTCGTAAAGCGGACGGACGCGATCTTCAGCCTGTACTGCCGCAGTCACAGCAGCGGTCGACTCAGCAACCAGCATACGATGCTCCTTTGCGCCGAGAGATGATAATCCAGCGTCTCGCTACGCGCACGTCGCCTCATCACAATCTGCTCGCACATTCTTGCATGCGGATGCAACGTTAGTATACTGCGAGCGCCGCAGGTATGCCACCCGGCATCGCCATCATGGCGCTGAGGAGGATGAGACAGCTCTGGTCGCAGCAGCGCAGAGGATGGAACGTGACGTTCAAACTGCCGCATTCCAGCAACTGGCTCTCTGCTTGCCTCCAGCTTGATGCGTAAACAAGTATTAGGATGCTCGCGCTGCAGATTGTCATTAAACATTCACACGATATACCATTATTGATCAATTGACGATTTGCCCGCCTACGGATAGAATAAGAGCCAAGTTTCGCCATCGATAGCACCGGCGCCACTATGAGCACACGCGATCTGATTGGCCTGCTTGTCTCGTTCGGGTACGCTTTTAGTCTCCTCATCATAGCCGAAGTCATCCGCCGTTGGCGTGGCTACCCGCAAGATTTCACCCGCAAGTTCGTTCACATTGGCGCCGGGATGTGGGTATTTGGCGTCCTAGCCCTGTTTGAGAACTGGACGATCGGCATCATCCCGTTTGCCACCTTTATCGTGCTCAACTTTATTTTTTACCGTTTCCGGCTGCTCGAAGCAGTTGATGCGCCTGACAGCACACCGGGAACGGTCTATTTTGCCTTGTCAATCACGATCTTGTTTCTGATCTTCTGGCGTACCAATTCGCCAGACGATCGAGGATATATTGCTGCCGCCGGCACGATGGCCATGACGTGGGGCGACGCGCTCGCCGCCATTATCGGCAAGCGTTGGGGCCGTCATCACTATCAAGTCGGGCGTGGAAGGCGCTCATTTGAGGGATCAGCCGCAATGTTCGCAGCGAGTGCGATCGCAATGTTCCTCACCCTGTTGCTGGTGCCGGGGTCGGCGCTCAGTCCGCAGAGCGAGCCAATTGGGGCGGGGGCCGCTCTGGCGGCGAGCGTGGTCGCGGCATTAGTTGCGACGGTTGCCGAAGGGGTCTCCCCACACGGCACCGATAATCTGAGCGTGCCATTGCTGGCCGGCGCAGTCGTTGCCGGAGTGCTCGCAATTATAATATGAGGGCGAGAAGACAACACTCGCTGGAGTAAGATGAGGAGTGCGGCTTGGATAATCTTCGCATCCCGATCTTGAAAATTGGAGACATCCTGATCGCCTCGATTCAAGTGGCTCTCCATGATGCCTCCGCAGTACAATTCAAAGACGATCTCTTGCAAAAGATCCATGACACGCGCGCTCATGGCGTGATTATCGATCTGACGGCGATCGATGTCGTTGACAGCTTCATCGGGCGTCTTATCGCCGACATCGCGGCGATGGCCGGCCTGATGGGGGCGCGGGTGGTGCTCACCGGTTTGCAGCCGGCAGTTGCGATTACCTTGGTTGAGCTAGGACTTGAATTACCGCGCGTGCTCACGGCGCTCAACCTCGAAAAGGGGTTGGCCATGATGCAGCGAATGACCAGCGAGGAGAGCGACGATGGCGCAGAGTAAGACTGCTGTCATTCGAAGCGACCTTGATATCGTCATCGCGCGCACTATGGCTCGCGATATGGCCAAAGCGCTCGGCTTTGGGCCAATCGATCAGGCGCGCATCGCTACTGCCGTGAGCGAGCTGGCCCGCAATATCTTTCTCTATGCAGGCACCGGCAACGTGATAGTACGCGATATCGAGAAGGGGTCGCGCAAGGGGATCGAGATTATCTGCGAGGATCAGGGGCCCGGCATCCCGAATATCGATCTGGTGATGCAAGATGGCTATAGCACCTCGCGCGGCATGGGGATGGGGTTGCCCGGCGCCAAACGGTTGATGGACGAATTTGATATTAAGTCGAAAGAAGGCGTCGGTACAACGATTGTTTGCCGGAAGTGGCGCACGTAGGGGCACAGCGTCGCTGTGCCCCTCCATGTGCCTCTACCCTTACATGTGCCCGCCGGTTCGTTACCCGGCCATCCGGTCGCCTTCGTCGTAGGCTTTGGCGTACAATTCGATAATCTCTTGCTTGGTCGGCTTGCGCGGATTATTAGCCGGGCTGCCGCTATCGATCGCCGCATCGGCCATTGCCGGCGCTAGCTCCATCAACCGCTCACGCTCGACACCCAACTGGCGCAACGACGGAATCTTGATATCGCGCACCAGCCGCCGGATCGCCACTACCGCCCGATCGGCGGCTTCCATGATCGATAGACCATCGATCGGTTCACCCATTGCGCGCGCTACGTCTGCGTAACGCTTTGGATCACCCACCAGACTGAATTCGGTCACCACCGCCAACAAAGCGGCGTTCGAGACGCCATGGGCAATATGGAAATAGGCGCCGATCGGGCGCGACATACCATGCACCAGCGCTACCGATGAATTACTGAAAGCGATGCCAGCCTGCGTCGCGCCTAACATCATCTTCTCGCGCGCCTCGATATTGTTGCCGTTTGACCACGCTTGGCGGATATTACTCGAAATCAACTCGATCGCCGACAAGCACAGCACATCGGTCATCGGCTGCCGCTTAACCGAAACGTAGGCTTCGATGGCATGCACCAGCGCATCAACGCCGGTGGCTGCGGTCACGCTCGGCGGCGACGAAACGGTCAACATGGGATCGACAATCGCAATCGTCGGCATCAGGTACGGGCTACCGATGAGCATTTTCACATCGGTCTTCTGATCGGTAATCACCGTGTAAATCGTTGCTTCGCTACCAGTGCCGGCGGTGGTCGGAATGGCAACCAACGGCACACCGGGATTGGCGATCTTGCCGATCCCCTTATACTGCTCGATCGAGCCGGGGTTGGTCACCAGCACCGCCACCGCCTTAGCAGTGTCGATCGGGCTGCCGCCACCTACCGACAAGACAAAATCACACCCGCCCTCGTGATATGCCGCTAACGCCTCTTGCACATACTCAACCACCGGCTCGGTATTGACGCCAGCATACACGACGCTGGCAATCCCGTGATTGGCCAGATTCTGCTCAACTTGCCCAACAACGCCGATCTTTTGCATGATCTGATCGGTGACAATCAGCGCCTTTTTCCATCCCCGTTTGGCGCACTGCGCGCCGGTCTGCTCAACGGCGCCCGAACCGATCACCATCTGCGCGGGCATGATAAACTCTCGTGGCGGCATCATACGCCCTCTCCTTTCTGGCGAGTAGATTGCGAACATATGGGACAGTAACACGGCGTGATTGCTTTGAAGTGTAATACAATGTGCGCATTGCGTCAAAATGTGTCCTAGCGGTCATTGGGCGGCATAAAGACACACCACCCAAATGCAGCTCACTACCCTGTTCTCTGCCCGCTTGGCGCGCATCGCCGCCACTCACGGTATAATCAAAGCATTCGTGTAGCGGCGAGCGCGGCTGGCCCGCTCGACCCGATACAAAGGAGTATCGCAATGGATTTGACGGCAAACTACGACATGTTTCTCGGCCCTGAACACGACATGCTGCGCCAGACGGTGCGCAACTTCGCCGAGCGCGAGGTGGCGCCGCATATCCGCGAATGGGATCGCAGCGGCGCAAAAGCTGAAGGGCCAGAAGATCGCCCGCATCTGCGCCCGGTGCTCAAACGGATGGGAGAATTGGGACTGCTCGGCATCTGCATTCCACAACGGTACGGCGGGGCCGGGATGGATTATCTCGCCTTGGCGGTGGTGTGTGAAGAGCTGGAGCGGGTCGATAGCTTTCTGCGCGTGGTGATGAGCGTGCATACCGGCCTCAACTCGCTCTCGCTGTTGCAATGGGGTACCGAAGAGCAGAAACAACGCTTCCTCGCGCCGCAGGCCCGCGGCGAAAAACTGGCTGCCTACTGCCTCACCGAACCGAACAGCGGCACCGATGCCGCCGCGATGCAAGCCACTGCGCGCCGCGACGGCGACTCTTACATTCTCAACGGCGAGAAGATCTGGATCAGTCTGGCTGATTTGGCCGATAACTTCCTTGTCTTTGCCAAAACCGATCCGGCAGCCGGGCCGCGCGGCATCACCGCGTTCATCGTCGAGCGTACCATGCCCGGGGTGAGCAGCTACCCGATTCACGGCAAACTCGGCGTGCGCGCCGGTAACACCGGCGGCGTCGTCTTCCAAGACGTGCGGGTACCGCTGTCGCACCGGCTCGGCGAAGAGGGCGAAGGCTTCAAGATCGCGATGGCTGCGCTCGACAACGGTCGCTACACCGTAGCTGCCGGCGCCACCGGCCTGATCCAAGCCAGTCTCGAAGCCAGCATCCGCTATGCCCGCGAACGGCAGACCTTCGGTGTGCCAATTGGCGAACACCAGCTCGTGAAGCGCATGATTAGCCACATGGTGCGCAAACTCGACACCTCGCGGCTGCTGGTGTACCGTGCCGGCTGGATGAAAAATAAGGGCTTGCGCAACACCCGCGAGACGACGCTGGCCAAATGGCACGCCACCGTGAGCAGCTTTGAAGCCGCCGACGACGCTATCCAGATCCACGGCGCGTATGGTTACGCCGACGAGTATCCGGTGGAGCGGTATCTGCGCAATGCGCGCGGTGCGATCATCTACGAAGGCACCCGTGAGCTGCAAGAGCTGTTGCAGGCCGATTTCGTGATGGGTTATCGCAAGTATCCCAACCTGCGCTGCGAATTGCCGGCGTATGACCCAGACGTGTGGGAAGGTGAGGGGTAATGCGCTTGTGACCGGCACGGACAGGCCTGCACCATGTAGTCAATCCAGCATTGCGGTGTAGAGTGCGGCAGTCAAACTGCCGTACTCCAGATTTGAGAGGGCGACACAACCATGTCATTGTGAGGGCGCGTAGGGGCAGCACGAAGCCCGCTGCGCGGGCTGCTGACTCTCCCCTCCCCCAGCGGGAGAGGGGTTGGGGGTGGGGGCAACTCGACCGTGAGTATGCGGAACGCTGCGCTTAGCACGGAATCCAACAATACCCCGCTCCCACTGGCGCGAGTTGAGGGGCAGACAGAACACCTGATTCAAACCCGGCCCTTTAGGGACGGGCTAAGGGCCAGAAAGGTAGCGAAACTAGGCGCAATAATTTAGTATTCTCATATCAGACACCTCTTGCTCTGCTCGCTCGTTAAAGGCGCAGACGCCGGCAATCCCGCCACCGGCAGGAATGGCGCAAGAGGGGTCGTTTCGCAACTAGACATGAGGAACGCATGCCGCAACCAACCCTCTGCATCATCACCCCCAACCCGGCGCTGGATCGGATCTTAATCACGCCAGAGCTGCGCCTCGGCGCCGTCCGGCGGGTTGCCGAAGCGCGGGTGACCGCCGGCGGCAAAGGCTTGAACGTGGGCCGCGCTGCCAAGGCAATCGGAACATCTGCTGTGGTTTGCGCACCGCTCGGCGGTCTCACCGGCCAGCAAGTGGCGTGGCTCGCCGCGCAAGAAGGGATACCCATCCATACGGTCGCGATCGCCGGCGCGACACGGGTCTGCACGTTGATCGTCGATCCGGCGACGGGTGAGGTAACAGTTTTGAATGAAGCGGGTCCCCACCTGAGCGACCGGGAATGGCGCGCGTTTACTGACCGGGTCTTAGAGATTGCTGCCGAGTGGTATCTGATCTGCGGCAGCTTGCCGCCGGGGCCGCCGCCAAGCGTATTGGCCGAACTAGTTGCCACGCTTCGCCAACAAGGTCGCCGGGTGATGGTTGACACCAGCGGCGCTGTGTTAGCAGAGGCAGTGGAAGCGAAACCGGCGGTGGTGAAGGTGAATGGGGAAGAACTAGCGGCATTACTTAGGGTGAGCATCACCAGTGTGGCCGACGCGCAACGCGCAGTGCTCAAATTGCATCAGCGCGGCATTGAGGTGGTGGTGGTCACGCTCGGCGCATACGGAGCGGTAGGGATTGACGAGCACGACCGCGTGATTGCTATCCCGCCGCAGATACCGGTTCGCAACCCGATCGGCTGCGGCGACTCGTTTTTGGCCGGATTAGCTCGCGCCTTCAGCAACGGTCACAACCTCGCCGCTGCGCTACAGATTGCAACGGCCTGCGCCGCTGCCGACGCGCAGACATTAGCGCCGGGAGCGGTTGACGTCGCAACTGCCCAAGCGCTGATTGACCACGTTGCCATCAATTATTGGTGAACCTCAGCCGGTTGCGGTGGGGTCGCTCCGATCAAACGTGCCAACTGGCGCATCTGATCAGCGGTGAGATAGGCGCTCCGCTGGCCGGTCGCCGTGTAGAAGGTAAGATCGCCGCCAGCGCCAAGGATCAACCGGTAGCCGCCGAGTTCACGAATCCGCTTCTGCACCGCGCCGAGCAACTCGCGCAACACCGCCACCTCGTCAGCATTCAGTACAACCGCATCGTAACCACGAATCAGATGGTGCAATATCAACGCCGGCGTTGCCTCAGGATGGTAAGCCGCTTCAAATTCACCGATCAGCGTGATCTGCATCCTCTGCCTCCCTCATCACCGGCCGGTCGCGAGCTGCGATCACCACCTGCCAGATACTCTCTTCCGCAAAGGGCACCAGCGGCAAAGCCGCATCGCCAAACACGCTCAGGGGACGGAGGCCAGCGGCGCGCAGCATTGCCGTCAATTCAGGGAAGCCATAGAGCCGGATCTGGTCGCCGGGATGGGTGACATCGATCCCACGACTGGCATCAACATAGCGATAATCGATTTCGAGCATCGCGCGCCGCGGATCAAAACGCGCCTCACGTAAGACAAACCCACTGCCGATCGGATACCAACCACTGCGAAAATCGCGCAGATAACGGCTAATCTGGTACGGGTTCAGGCACTGCACCACCAGCTTGCCGCCGTACACGAGCGCGCGGGCAATGCCGTTCAGCACCGCTTGGTTGGTGGCATCGTCAAAAAAGCCAAGGCTGCTGTTCATGAGCAGCACCACATCAAACCGCTCGCGGTACGGCAAATCCCGCATATCGCCAGTGACAAACTCCACATTCAAACCGCGTTCGGCAGCAGCGGCGCGGGCATGGTCGATCACCGGCGCAGCAGCATCAAGGCCGGTGACCGTCCACCCGCGCGCCGCCAATGCCAAGCTATGGCGACCACCGCCGCAGGCCACATCGAGAATCGACTCGACCCCGTGCAACCCGAGCGCAGCGATCAAAAAATCGACTTCGCGGCGGGTCAACTCATCGGCATACTGGCGATAGTGGGCAAACTCATAGACTTGCAGCAGCTCTTCCCACCACTCACGCGACGCCTGTTCGGCCATAGCAGCTCCCAGCGCAATCAGAGATCGACGGTGCGCGGCATAATGGGCAATTCATCAACTCGCAGGCTGGGCGGCAAGGTGCAAACCCACAGCAGCGCCTGCGCTACATCATCGACCGTCATCAAGCGCTTGCGTAGTTCTTCAGCCGGGTTGAGCGGGGCAATATCAGCGTCGATCATCCCGGAGAAGACGGTGGTGACGAAGACATTGTACGGACGCAACTCTTGGGCCAACGCCTGCGACAACCCTGACAGCGCGAACTTCGCCGCACAGAAAGGCGCGATATTCGCGACCCCAATTTTGCCGACTCGTGAACCGAGATTCACGATCGTCCCGCTGCGCTGGCGCTTCATATACGGCGCCACAGCTCGCATCAGGTAGAATACACCATTGAGGTTAACATCCATTACCGCCTGCCATTCGGCATCGGTAAACTGCTCAAGCGGAGCGATCTTCTCGACATTGCCTGCGCAATTGAGGACGATATCGATCCGGCCTAACATCTGCACGGTCGAATCAACCAGATACTGCACCTGCGCCGGCACAGTGATGTCGGTGGGAATAGCGAAGGCATTGTAGCCTTCGGTCGTAATCATACTGACCAAATGTTCGAGCCGATCACGCCGCCGGGCAGCAGCGATCACGGTTGCGCCTTCGCGCGCAAAGAGACGAGCAGCCGCGTAACCCACCCCGCTCGAAGCGCCGGTAACGATGACAACGCGCCCTTTCAATTTCATAGCGTCTTCTCCGTTCATCACCACATCACAACGGCTCCATGGGTATTATACCTGAGGAATATCTGAAATATAGACCTTTTCCGCAGTGCCGGATGGTAATGCCGTGGTAGAATTGCCGCGCTACCATTGCATTGGCGGGCAAGTAGTGGTATAACATAACAGGTATGACGACATCAGGAGAAGGGGCGCAATGTACTGGGAGACGATCGCGGATCTACTACACCACCCACGGGTTGTTGAGACACGCCACCACATGCACCATAGTGTTTCCAAGCACGATCATCTGCTACGTTCGGTTCACTTTTCCTACTACCTAGCGCCTTTTTTTGGCGCTGATCAGGTGACGTGCGTGCGCGCCGCCCTCCTCCATGATCTCGACTCACGGTATGGCACGCTCACCACGCACGGCGCAATTGCCGCGCGAGTGGCCGCCGAACTCGGCGAGCCAGCGGAGGTCTCGGCGGCGATCATTAGCCACATGTATCCCTTCGGGCCGCGCCCAACCACGCGGGAAGGCTGGGTATTGGCGGTAGCGGACAAACTGGCATCACTCGCTGATTTGGGTGCGTTTGTTGGTGGTCTCTTGTCAGGGCACAGCCTGCGCGTACGCCGGCAACTTTGCCAGAGCGACCCCTTCTACGCCGCCCGTTATGCTCGCCGCCGGCACCGCCGGCTGATCAGCTCGCTCCGGCGCCGGCTTGGGCGCACTGGCTTGTCGCGTTGGCGCTTGAGCGGCCAAACACCGCAGGCCCACTAGCATTGCCCCGATCCAAACCGGCTCATACAACGAGCGACAGGTGCTATTGCCTGTCGCTCATTCATACTTCACCAATACCAAGGCAATACCTGCACCAATCGCAGGCAGAGCGTAAGAGTCGGCACGCGCGTCAATCGCCGCTCGACCGCTCGACAGGCACCTCATCAGCCGGAGGCACACGAGGCGTATCTTGGGCCGGTTGATCCTCAGACAGAGCAGGCTCGGCTCCTGCTTCAGCCAACGCCGCCACCGGACGCAAACGCGCCGGCAGCACACCAGCCGGGATCGGCGGATCGCTAAACCGCCCGTACAGATATAAGAACAGATCGCGCGCCATTGCGCTGAGCGGAGCCGAGAGAATCGCTCCTAGCAGGCCAAAGACCTGCGAACACACCACCAACACCACCATAAGGATAGCCGGATGCACGCCGACGCTCTCGCCGATGATGCGCGGCACCAGAATATGGTTTTCGAGCTGCTGGATCCCGATGTAGAGGAGCGTTACCGCTAGCGCAGTGGTCGGCGAATCAGCCAACCCCAACAAGATCGCCGGTATCGCGCCAATAATCGGGCCAATCACTGGCACCAACTCGGTAATGCCGGCAACGACCGCCAGCAACACCGTGTACGGAATCTTCATTCCCGCCATATTGAGCGCCGTGAGCCCAATCCACGAGGCGAGACCAACCGAGGCGCCAAGGATCAACTGGCCGCGCAGATAGCCACTGAGGTCGTGATTGATAATCGAGAGCATCGCCCACACATCAGCTCGCAAGCGGGGGTGGATCATGTTGTTGAAATACGCGCGCCCGGCACGGGTGTCCATCAAGACATAGAAAAGCCAAAACGGGACGAGGAAGAAGCCAAGCAGGAAGGTCACGGTATTGACGACCGAGAGCACGCTATTGATCAAAAACTGGCCAATTCCTTGCAAGTAGCCCACGAAATTAGCCCGCAGCGTGCTCAAACCTTCAGCGGCGGCTGAGGCAATGGCGTTCTGCACCTCCGCTTGCACTGGCGGCGGCAGGCTAGCCAGCAACTGTTCGTACTCATCGATCAGCCGGTTGGCTTCGCGCTGGATGGTGGCAATATCCGGCAGTGCGCGGATCAATTCGGCGATCTGGGCGATCAGCGGCGGCACCACAAACGCAATCGCGGCGACAATAGCGCCGAAAGTGAGCACATAGACCGCCAGAATGGCCAGCCAGCGCGGCAGCCACCGCTCAAAGAAGTTCACTAACGGCAAAAATAGATACGCGAGCACGCCGCCAAAAACAAACGGCATGATCGCCGAACCGGCGTGGCTCACGAGCCAACCGAGGAGATAGAGCGAAACAGCGACTAACAGCCAGCGCGCACCGCGACGGATCCGTTCAGGAGTGAAGAAGCTCATGCCACCTCTATGACACTACCGGCTTGGCATCGATCGACCATTAGCGTTCATCACGTGGATTCAACGTACTGACAGTCAACATAGTTGCGATCGAATTGCCGGTATTTGTCCAGCTATAGGCCGTATCATCGCGGAAGAAGAGCGTATCGCCGGCAGCGAGGTCATATTGCTCTTCACCTAAAGTATACCTTACATTGCCGGCCAGCACATATACCATTCGGCTGCCCCGCGATGAGAACCCCTGCTGGCTACTGCCGGGATAGGCCTCGATCAAGCGCGCATCAAGATCGTTATTGGGCAGCAACAACGAAAAGACTTGCACCGGCGCATCATCAAGCGACAAGCGCACCCGATCGGCAGGCCGCACAATTTGGCCAACCTGCTGATTATCTTCACCCTCAAAGAAATGGGTCATTTGCACACTGAAAAACTGCGCCAGTTTGCGCAGATTAGCCACCGAAATATTGACTTTATCACGCTCAAGGCGGCTGAGGAACGATGGCGTCAATCCCGATCCTTCAGACACCTCTTGCAGCGTCAGGCCACGCTCCTGACGCAATCGCCCGATCTTTTGTCCGAGTGACATACGCTATCTCAAAAGGATACAAAAGTAAGCGCGCATAACCGGCGCGCTTTGCGGTTGCCATCATCTCAACAGTTTCACTTTGTCAATTGTGATTATACGCCAGCGGCAGCCCTACGTCAAGGTGTTGCACAGGAGTAATAACAGAGGTTTAGCCGATATTAAAGCGTGATGACGCAAAAAATTGCACAGGTTTCATTAATGCAAATGACGTAGGAGTTCATGCGATAGATGTTAGACCATCCGATCACGGCGGCGCAGCACCCATGCCGCAATCGCCAAACAGACGACTGCATAGCTGATCAAGGCCAACCAGCGCCCCGCGAGATGCACCGGATCGTGGCTGAACGCGGCTTCCGTTTCGAGAAAGGCCGGCGTACAGCCGGACGGAATACTACCTTGATCGTCAATATTTGGCAAATTGCACAACCGGTTGAGGTCAAGGCTCGCGCCGAGCGCATCCATCGCCCAACGGCTAATTGTCAACCACGAGAGCGGGGTCGCCAGCCCTTCGATCGTAAAGATGAGGCCGGCAAACAAAATCTGGGGGATGAGCGCAAACGGCACCAGACTAATCGCCCGATCAGGCGTCACCGAAGCCGCGCTAATGGCCAACCCCAGTGCCATACCTGCGCTGGAAGCCAAGACCAACGTGAGAAACGTTTCAATCAGCGGCGGCAACAGAATGCCGGTCTCACCCGGCAACGCCACTTTCAGCAACACAATGCCGAGCAAGACGATCGTCTGCACCAAGACCAGCGCGCTCAACACTGTCACTTTCGAGAGGAGGTACGGGCCGATGCGCAGATTCACCAACCGTTCGCGCCGGTACACGGCCTGTTCTTTCGTAATCTCGCGCGCGGCGTTAATGATCCCAAACCAGACACTCACCGTCGCCAGCATAAAGAGCAGCTTCTTGGCCTCGCCACGCTGGATGAGGTCTTGGGCCTGCACGCCGGTCAGCGCATCGCTGCGCGCTACCAACAGCAGGAGCAAAGCAATGATAGGCGCTTGCAACAATAAGATCAGCAGATTCCGCCGATCTTGCAGCATCAGGTCAAAATAACGCCGGGTGAGCAAGACAAACTGCCGCCACGCCGACACGCGCTGCGGCGGTTGCGCGGCAGCATTGCGCGGCACCGGCGGCCCGCTCGGCGTCGTCGCCAGCCGGTTAGCGACATATTGCTGATACAGCGGTGACTGGCGATAGCGGATTTCCCACAATTCAGCCAGACTCGGCGGCGTCTGCGCTGCCAGATGCGCCGCGCGCCACGCCTCGTATTCGGCCCTCAGATCTCGTTGCACTACCGGATGATCGGCAGCGGCCACTCCCTCGATCTTGGTGTAGATGTCAGCAAAATCGCCGCTGGCAATCTGAAAGAAGCGCAGCGCCTCAGCCGGCGGGCCAAAGAAGACCATACGCCCGCTGCCGGCCATAAAAATAACGTGGTCGCACTGGGTGATGTTGGCGGTAGCGTGCGTTACCAGCACCACCGTGCGCCCGCTGTCGGCCAACCGGCGCAGGGTATACATCATCTTCTTTTCGAGACCGGGATCGAGGCCACTGGTTGGCTCATCGAGGAAGAAAAGGCTAGGGTCAGCGAGCAGCTCTGCGCCAATGCTCACCCGCTTGCGCTGGCCGCCCGACAGCGCCTCAATCGGCTTGTCGCGGTGCGGTGCCATTTCCACATCGTCGAGCACACGCTCGATCCGCGCTTTCACCTCGCTATCGGCGGTATCAGCCGGCAAGCGCAGCCGCGCTGCATATTCCAAAGCCCGCTGCACCGGCAACACCCGATGGAGGATATCGTCTTGCGGCACATAGCCTAACACGGCCTGATAGGCCGCGAAATTGCGGTAAAAATCGTCGCCATTGACCAGCACTTGCCCCTGTTCGGCGGGAGCATAACCGAAGAGCGCTTTCATCAGGGTACTTTTGCCGGTGCCGGAACCGCCGACAATCGCGACAAACTCGCGCGGCGCAATCGAGAGCGAGACATCGTTGAGGATGACCCGCTGCACGCCGTTGCGCGTCACCACCCGCGACAGATTGCGCGCATCAATCCGGAGCGCCCCTTGCTGGTCGTAGCGATCAAGGCTGGTCACGTTATAGACCAGCTTAAAAGCGCCGATCTGGATCACATCGCCCGCCTTTAGCGCCACCGGCGCGGTCACTCGCTGGCCATTGACAAACGTGCCGTTGGTGCTGCCCATATCGCGCAGGACAACGCCGCCGGGAGTGCGATCAAGCTGGGCATGAAAGCGTGACACTTGTGGATTATCGAGGATGATATCGCACCCCACCCGGCCAATGGTGATCGCTGGATCGTTGGGGTCGAGCGGAAACTTGGTCGGAGCCGCGCGCAGCGCCTCCGCCGTCGCCAACGCCGCATTGCGGTAGATCAATGAGACAAAATTGCCGGTCGCCGGATCGCCGATCCGGATCACATCACCATCAGCCAACACGCGCTCGGTGATACGCTGGCCGGCAAAGAGCAGCCCGTTGCGACTGCCCACATCGACAATCCGGTGGCCTTGGCCCACCGGCTCGATGCGGGCATGACGACCGCTGACAAAGCGCGACTGCAAGACCAGATCATTATCAGGCGCGCGCCCAAGCGTCACCGATTGCGCACCCAAGACAACATCACGCTCGCCCCCCGGTTCGCTAACATGCAACACAGCGCCGCCGGCGGCGATAAGTGTCGCCGGAGCGTAGGCCGCCGGCGCGGGCAACGACCGTCCGCACGACGGGCAAAAGCGAGCATCGGCGCGGGCCAGTGGGGCTTGGCAAAATGGGCACAGCGGCGGCTTGGCAATCGCCACAGGATGGCTCCTATGCTATAATGCGAGGCGTTCTAACCGATCTTGTGATAGCACAGATTACCATGATTTGCAACTAAATGCACTCCAACGATTGCGGCTATCCGCGACGAAACGCGCTTTTGGAGGTTCGGGCAAGTTGCAGGAGGGTGGCCTCGTGACCTGAACCCAATCGCATCCCGTCCCTTTTCCTGAACGTCATATCACGCAGGCAGCGTAATGCATCTCGGCAGCGGCAAGGATCAGCGGTGGCAACACAAGATATCGGGCGATGCAGAGTTTGCGGCAAGGCAACCGGGAAAGCCCAGCAGGTTTGCCCGTACTGCGGCGCACCGCTGGATCCGTTCCTCGAACAAGTGATTATAACCGGCGAGCGTCAATTAGCCTTGACCGCCGACACCATCAGCTTGCACGATTTGTTAGCGATTGTGGAAGCGGGAGTTGCGTTCTGGCGGCGGCGCTACGAGAGTTCCACCGGGGTGGCGCGCGAGCAGGCCGCGTATGCACTGCATGAATTGTCACAAATTCTCGCCAGCCTTGCCCAACAGATCGCGCAAGGGCGCGAGACAGTGCAAATCACTACTCGCCTGCCCGCGCAGCGCCATTACCCGCTCGCCTGCCCGCTCTGCGGGCGCGGCAACCGTGCCCAAGCGCGGTTCTGCGTCTCGTGCGGTGCGGCGCTGCAACCATCACGGCGGGCTAGCGTCCCGCCGCCGCCGCTGCAAGCCCAAATCGCCGTGCGTAGCCACATTGGTCAGGTGCGCACGGTTAACGAAGATACAGTCTATGCGGGGGCGTTTAGCCGCGGCGATGAACCGCTTGGTGCGTTGTTGTTGGTAGCCGACGGAATGGGTGGTGCGGCTGCCGGAGAGATTGCTTCACAGATCGCCGCCGAGACGGTTAAAACCAGCTTGCAGCAGGCATTGAATAAAGCGTTGCCCGATCATGATGATGGTTGGCTGGCGCTGTTGCAGGCAGCGGCGCAGGCTGCCCACAAACAGGTCACAGCGGCGGCGCGCGCTGATCAACAGCGGGCCGGGATGGGCACAACGTTGACGGTTGCGCTCGCCGTTGGCCGGCGGGCGTATCTGGCCCATGTCGGCGATAGCCGGGCCTACCTAATCATGCCGGGCAGCGCCGGTGAACCGCCAGCGTGGCAACAACTCACCACCGACCATACGATCGTGGCGCGCTTGGTTGATATTGGCCAACTCAGTCCGGCGGCAGCGCGTACGCACCCGCAACGCCACATCCTCTACCGCTCACTCGGCGCCGACCAGCCCTTGACAGCCGATACACGCGCCCAACCACTGGCCCCCGGCGATATTTTGCTGCTCTGCTCTGATGGGTTGTATAATCACGTCAGCGATGATGAGCTGGCCCGCTTGGCCGTCAGCCAGCCGCCAGATCGGGCCGCTACGGCATTGATCGAACTCGCCAACCAGCGCGGCGGCCACGATAATATCTCGGTCGCGATCGCTCGCTTTACCAACCGATCTGCAACTTAGGCGAAGGGTTATGCGTTGTTCTATATGTGGGGCGGAAAATCGCGCGCAAGCTCGTTGCTGCGCTGTCTGCGGCCAGCCATTGCTGGGTCGCCAGCCATTGCCAGCCGGCGAGGGGTTGCTGAGCGAGATGCTCACCCAAGCGATTGCACCGCCGGCGTGCAGTAACGCCGGCGAGGAGGAGACGATGGAGACCAACTTGCCACTCTTTGCCAACCGGTTTGCCCCGGTCTACCCTCTCACCGAACCATGGCCGGTTGGCCCGCTCGAAGTACGCGATCTGGCGCCGTGGCAACGCTGTTGGGCATGCGGCTCAACGGCCAACGACGCCAACGAGTCGTACTGCATCGATTGTGGCGCCGCGCTGGAAGCGCGTGTCTACCCCGCTTTCCTCTCGCAACGCGATACGCCGTCTGGCCCGGCCTTAATCGACCGGCTGGCTGAACCGCTGGCCCGCGCCATCTTGCCCGACATTGTTGAACAGTGCGATCTGAACGGCATGCAACTGACGGTGCTCGCCGATACGGAATTGACCCCATTGGCGGCGCCGCTCGATGAGACCACGGCGCTAACGATTGGCGCCTCGCTCGCCCAATTGCTGGTGAATCTGCACGGCTCCGGTATCGCCCTCGGCTCGCTGACGATTGATGATCTCGGCTTGAGCGGGCCGGCCAAGGTCTGCTTGCGGCAGGCCAACCAGCTCCGGTTCGTCAGTGATGCCGAGCGCGACGCCATGTTTCAGGCCGACTTGTTGGCGTTGGCGGAAGTGCTGGAACGGCTGACCGCCATCCCACGCACGACCCAACGGTTGAGTGAAGAGACGGCGGCGGACGCTGACCAGATGCCGGATGGCTTGGGGGTGGTATTACGCCAAATCCGCACCGGCGAGCTGCGCGATGCTGCTGCGGTCGCGGCCCACTTGATCGCCCTGCGCGATGAACGCACCCATCCCATACCCCTCTTCCAACTCGCCGGTTCGTATACCGATGTCGGGCGCGTGCGCGATCACAACGAAGATAGTCTGTTTAAGCTGATCCTTTGCCTCGAAAACAATGGCCAGCGCCAGAGCTGTGGCGTGTACATTGTCGCCGATGGTATGGGCGGCCATGCCGCCGGCGAAGTCGCCAGCGGGATGGCAATACGCGCCGCGGCGCGCGTGATCATCGACAACTACCTGCAACAAATGATCGCCGGAGCGCGTCTGTATCACGAGGCTGAAATGCGCGAACTGGTGCGACAAGCGGTGTTAGCCGCGAACGAGGCGATCCATCGCGAGAGCCGCGCTCGAGCGAACGATATGGGGTCAACATTGACCATGGCGTTAGTTGTAGGTGATCGGGCCGTGATTGCGAATGTTGGCGATAGCCGTACATATCTGTTTCGTGACGGCAAGCTGCGCCGGATTAGCAAAGACCATTCGTTGGTGATGCGGCTAGTAGAGCTCGGCCATCTGCGCGAAGAGGACATCTACACCCACCCGCAACGCAATGCGGTGCTCCGTTCGCTCGGCGATCGGGCTGAGCCGGACGTTGATCTCTTTAGTCTGCGATTGCTCTCCGGTGATGCGCTCTTGCTCTGTTCCGACGGCCAATGGGAGATGACGCGCGATCCAGAGATGGAACGGATTTTGACCGAAGAACCTGATCCGCAACGGGCCAGCGCCGCGCTAGTCGCAGCGGCTAATCAGGCAGGCGGCGATGATAATATCGCGGTGATTCTGGTGAGAATGACGCTATGAACTGTCCACAATGCGGCGCAACGATCCATAATGACGTGCTTTTCTGCCCTGAATGCGGCGCGCGCATTCGCAGCAGCGGCCAGCCGGCAAGCGCAACGCCGCCGTTGCAGGTGTTGCAGAGCCGGTATGAATTGCGGCGCCGGCTAGGTTCCGGCGGCATGGGGGCGGTCTATCTGGCGACCGATCGCCGGCTCACCACGGCTCAATGGGCGGTGAAGGAGATGAGCGACACGTCGATCACGTCACCGCTTGAGCGCCAACAAGCCCAAGAGGCCTTCCGGCAAGAGGCCGAATTACTGGCGAGACTCAACCATCCCTATTTGCCGCGCGTGACCGATCACTTTGAAGAGAATGGCCGTAACTATTTAGTCATGGAGTTTGTGCCCGGCGAGAACTTGCGCGATTATGCCAATCGCGTCGGTTTGCCCCGGCCCCTGCACGAAGTCTTGCGCTGGACGGCGCAAATCTGCGAGGTGCTCGCTTACCTGCACGCACAACAGCCGCCGATCATTTTTCGCGATCTCAAACCGACCAACGTGATGATTACGCCTGACGGCACGATCAAGTTGGTTGACTTCGGGATTGCGCGCCTGTTCAAACCGGGCAAAGAACGCGATACCCAAGCCTTTGGCACCCCCGGTTACAGCGCCCCCGAACAGTACGGTCGCGGCCAGACCGATCCGCGTTCGGACGTTTACAGTCTCGGCGTGCTGATCCACCATCTGCTGACCGGCCATGATCCAAGCACTACCCCGTTCCGGCTGCCGCCGGTTAACCAACTCAACCCCTCGGTTCCGCCGTACATTGCGGCGGCCATTGCCCGCGCCACTGACAATGATCCCGCCAAGCGGTTCGCCAGCGTGATCGAGTTGCAACAGGCGCTGTTCGGCAGCAGCAATTTGGTGAACCGGCAAGCTAGCCCGCCCCCGGTGGCGCAAGCGGCACGCGTCGAAGCAATGGCCGCCGCGTCGGCGGTGAGGATGGCGAGTACCGGTATGGCAACTGCCAGCCTTTGGATTGGGATCATCAGCGCGGTGCTGATGGTTATTGCCTTGGGAATGGTTGGTCTTGATCCGATCTTTGATAGTGATGATATCTTGGCCGGTTTGGGCTTTTTGCTTGCAATGGTTGCCGCACTGTTCGCTTTCATTAGCGGCATCTTGAGTCTGATAGCCCTTGTGAGTCCGAATACGGCCCAAACTGTGCATGGCCGCCGTGATGCCGCGATTGGGTTCGCCGCCAGCGCCGGCGCGTACCTGCTTTGCTGCGTGTTGGGGTTGGTCATTGCGCAGTTGGGCGGATAAGCCGCCGGCGCTACGGTTCGATGTTATACAAGGATATTGCGTATGTCTTTGCAGATCACGCTCTCGTGCCAGTGGGGCCGCGCGCCAATCCCGGCCAGCGCGATGCCGCAAGCCGGCTATTTGCTGGTCGAGGCTGTGGCGCCGGCTTCACCGGCGACGGCAATGCCACTCAATCTCTGTTTTGTGCTCGACCGCTCAGGCTCGATGCAGGGCGCCAAACTCGCCAGCATGAAAGCGGCTACCCGCCGGGTGATCGAACTGCTCCGTCCACACGATGTCGCGGCTATCGTGATCTTCGACGATACGGTGCAGACATTGGCGCCGGCAGCGCCGGCCGGCGATAAGGCGGCGTTGCTGGCTGCGGTTGACACCATTACCGAAGCCGGCGGCACGGCGATGTCGCTGGGGATGCAGGCCGGCCACATCGAGCTGCAAAAGCATCTCGGCCCCGATCGCATCAGCCGCATGGTGCTGCTCACCGATGGCCAGACATGGGGCGACGAACCGCTCTGCCGCGATTTGGCCCAAGCACTTGGCAAGGCCGGCGTGCGAATTACGGCGCTGGGACTGGGAGCCGAGTGGAACGAACAGTTGCTCGATGATATTGCCGCTGCCAGCGATGGCTACTCGGATTACATTGCCGAGCCGGAACAGATCACGACCTTCTTCCAGCAAGCAGTGGAAGCGGCGCAAGCGACGGTTGCCACCGATGCCCGCCTACTGCTGCGATTCGTCCGCGATGTGACGCCGCGTGCAGTCTATCGGGTCAAACCGGTGATCGCTAATCTGGGGTACCAACCGATTGGCGACACCGCGGTGGCAGTGCGGTTGGGTGATCTGGCGGGCGACCAACCGGCAGCCGTGGTGCTCGATCTCATACTGCCGCCGCGGGCCAGTGGCCGGTTCCGGCTGGCGCAGGCCGAGTTGCACTTAACGCCGGTGGATCAAACGGCTGAAATGGTCATCAAGCAAGATGTGCTGCTTGAGGTAGCCGATCAGGTCGGGCCAGAGAGTTACAATCCTACTGTGATGAATCTGGTCGAGCGCGTGACGGCATTTAAGCTGCAAACGCGCGCGTTGAGTGAAGCGGCCAGCGGCAACGTCGCCGGCGCAACCCAGAAATTACGCGCTGCAGCGACCCGCTTACTCGATTTGGGTGAACTGGAGCTAGCCGAAAAGACCAACCAACAAGCGGCAGCGCTCGAACAGGGTCAACCACTAAGCGCCGCAGCGCAGAAAGAGCTCCGCTACGCGACCCGGCGACTGACGCAGCGGCTGGAAGATGAGTAAGCCAACGATGCGATGGAATCGCGCAATCGCCATTCGGGAGCGATTGCTTGCCAAGGTGAGGAACGACTATGATCATCTGTCCTTCCTGTGGAGCGCAGAATGAGCCGACCAACCGTTTCTGTGATCAATGCGGCACCCGCTTAATTGGCGCAGCGCCAACCGCTCCCGTGCCCACAGCCGTCTCGCCCGATCAACCTACCGCACTTGCGCCATCCTGCCCAGTGTGCGGTACGACGGTGCTCCCCGGTGAACGGTACTGTGACAACTGCGGCGCTGACTTGCTGGCAAAGCCGGTTGCGCCGCCCGTGACACCCGATCAGGCAACCCTGCTCGCGCCCCCTAGCGCATCGCAATTGGTATGTCCTGATTGTGGCGATCCGGTGTTGCCCGGCGAACAGTTCTGCGACAATTGCGGCACCGACCTGAGCAGGTTGTTTGCCCCGCCACCCGCCGCCGATGCACCCACCGTTATCGCCCCGCCGCCGGTAGCCGAGCCTATTGCCACCCATACGCCACTGGCCAGCGAAGCGGCAGCTCCTGCGCCAACCATCCCGGCGGAAGGGCCAACCATGATCGCGCCGCCGGTAGCCGAACCACCCGCGCCGCCACCGCCGCCCGTGGCTGAACCGCCTGCACCGCCA
>NZ_DAOTWH010000254.1:0-8307 GCF_034435895.1 Chloroflexus sp. | reverse complement strand
CCGCTCATCTGCGGGGCCGGTTTGGGTGTAGACACCGGCGTTGGCACGCGCGTCGGCACTGGAATCAACTGCGCGCCGCACTGATCGCAAAAGCGAGCGTTATCAGGGTTTGCTACTCCACACTGCGGGCAGAATGGCATGGCTCTCCTCCATCTGCTGAGCGACTGGTTGCGAGATATGACTAGTGTTGCGTCACTGAGGTTGCAGTTCTATATGCATGCCATTCCGATAGCGTTGCTGATGAGACCACTATAGCATAAGATGAGCGATCGTGGTTTGCGCCAACTCCCTCTTGTCATTGCGAGCCGCGCGGTAGGGGCAGAGCGCGGCTCTGCCCACGCGCGGCGACGCAATCCCTCGCGAGCGCGGGAGCGGCCCCTTTCCGCCGAAGCGGGAGATTGCTGCGGGGGCTGTGCCCCCTCGCAATGACAAGCGGGCACGCCCGCGCTCCCCTTCTGTCATTGCGAGCCGCCGGAGGCGGCGAAGCAATCTCCTCCGGCAGCGAGATCGGGCGCTCAAGGCATTATGGAGGCTACCCCAACCCGCTGCGCGCTAACCCAACACGCAAAACGTAGGGAGTGCGGCAGTCAAACTGCCGCACTCCCTACAAGTTGTGGGATCAGTCGTGTAATACTGCCCCTACCCCAAAGATCAGCCGTACCCCACGATCATAGGTAAAGTAGCTGTAGGCCCAATTCAACAACACCAATGCTTGGTTGCGAAAGCCGACCAGCGCCATCAAATGCACGAACAGCCAACCGGCCCATGCCGGCCACCCGCTCAGCCGGATGCCAAACGCATCGAGCACCGCGGCGCTGCGACCGATGGTTGCCATCTGGCCTTTGTCAACGTAGCGAAATGGTTGCATTGGCAGATCGTTGATCTGCGCATCGGCCAGCGGTGCGCCGCGCACTCCCGCTGCCCACACCACAGTCTCGGCGTCTAACCGTGAACCGTCACGGAAGGATAACCCATACGGATCGGCACCGGCCACCGGTGTATTCAACCGCACTTCGACTCCCATCTGCTGCAAGCGTTGCAAGGCCGCGCGTTGCAACGATGCGGGGAAGGAGGCAAGAATGTGGCTGGTCGCTTCGATCAACACTACTCTTGCCTGCTGCACATCGAGCATCGGGTAGTCATGGCGAATCACGTGCCGGATCAACTCGACAAACGCGCCGGCTAACTCGACCCCAGTCGGCCCGCCGCCGACCACGGCAAAGGTGAGCAGCACCGCGCGCCGAACCGGATCGCTCTCGGCGGCGGCATGCTCGCAGCACAACAGCACGTGGTTGCGCAGCCGCTGCGCTTCGTTCAAATCCTTCATCCCCATCGTGTAGCGCGCGATCTGCTCGTTACCAAAGAAGTTGGTTGTGCTGCCGGCGGCGAGGATAAGATAGTCATAGCTGACAGGGCCGGCATTGGTCTGCACCAGACGCCGCGCGAAATCAACCCCGCTGACTTCGGCCAGCAAGAAGCTAGCATTGCGGTAGCGGCGCAAGATGGCGCGCACCGGATACGCGATCGACTCTGGTTCGAGACCAGCGGTGGCAACTTGATAGAGCAGCGGCCAAAAGCCGTGGTAATTGGTGCGATTGATCAAGAGCACCTCTACCGGCGCTTTGGCGAGCGCTCGCACCGCAGCGAGACCGCCAAAACCCGCGCCGGCGATCACAACTCGCGGGCGGGCCGGTTGGGTGAGAGATTGGAGTGATTGTGGCGAAGCCATTGCTCGTCCCTTCCTAGTGAAATTATTCACAAAATAGTGTGGAGAGCAATCGGTCTCGCTAAACATAACGGAGTAGCGGCGCGAGTGGATGTGAGGAGACAATGAGAATCTAGCGCCCCACGCTCTCCGCACCTTGTGCGGAGGGGTAATCCTAACCGATCACGACCCACCCGCGCCGGTTGCGCCGGGGAAAAGGAATGGCCGGCAGCGGGTAGATACCGGTGAGCCAGATCAACGTGACATAACGATCTTGGGCGTGAAGCGTCCAAAATTGCGGGTCGTCAATGACTAGTTCAGCGGCGTAAGCCGCACGGAGTTCGTCCATCTCAGTTGGGGTTATCGCCCGGCTGATCGCATCCGTAACCAGCGCCAACCCAGCCAACGGGCCGCCAGCCCGCTTGAGCAGCACGAGATCGCCGGTCTTCACTTGCCCAAACGGCGCCCGCCGGTCGCGCCCAAACCGGCTCTCGATCCGCTTACGTCTGGCAAGGATGCGGCTCAAGTACGGCTCGCGCAAGATGGCAAGGTGAAGGGTAGCCGCGCTGCGCCCTTCGCGCCACGCTTGCAACCGCTCGTGCCAAGCCGGGTGGGCAATAGTAGCTGAGAGGATGGCTTGCCAGACTGTTGGCAGTATGTTCGTCTTCATACGCCTTACAATTGAGCGGTTAGGATCATTGCCACAAAAAGACACAAAAAAAGATCGCCTGAGCGCCCGCAATGCCTCTCCCGTTCCCGCAGCGCTTCCCCCGCTCCCGCTGTTAGGCAGGAGCGGGGTCTAGGGGGTGAGGGTCAATCACAAAGACCGCCAAGCGCGCACAGGCGCAGCGATTCATAACGCAAAGGCGCGAAGGACACAAAGAGCGCAAAGGGTTTTGTATCGTCCATACTCCCGCTGCGTCCTCTGCGGTAAAAAACGTCTCGAAAGCGCGAGGAATCCGCACAGGAGGAGATTGCTTCGGGCGCTACGCGCCCTCGTAATGACATACTGCCTCGCCTCTTCTCCCACTGGTGGACTGTATGGGTGGGGCTGGAGCGGTTGCTCAGCGACTCGCAATGACATACTGCTTCTCCTCTTCTCCCGCTGCGTCCTCCGCGTTCTCTGCGGTAACAACACACTCTCACCTGCTAAATACGCACCTCCTCGCAGGATGAGTCGATTGCTGGCCTCCACCCCAAAGCGAGCAAAGGCACAGCGATTCGGAATGCAAAAGCGCGAAAGAGTTTGGTATCACCTCCCCCCCTTGCCCGCTGCGTCCTCAGCGCCCGCTGCGGTCAAAAAACCACTTTCCCGCAACACCCATGCGGCTGCTTCGCGCACCGCCATTCCCACGCGCACCCCACGTACCGCCGCGCTCACATTGCAGGCGCTGATGATACCGTGCTCCCACGTGTCGGCAGCGTCGCCAATGCGGGCCGAGGTGTAGGCCACTGCCAGTGCGGGAATGCGCTGTGCATCGAGCATCGCAAGGCCAGCGATACCGGCGTTGTCTTTACCAATCCCGGCATCGTTAAAGACCACGCCGGCCAGCGGCACCGCCAGCACATAGCGCGCTGAGCTCGCGCCGCCGTGCGAACCGCTGACCACGAACGCGCCTTGATCGCTCTCGTCTACATACGAAATGGAATCCATTAACACGATCCGGCGCGCGCCGATCTGCATGATTACCTTGGCCATAGTTCTACTCAGAATGATTGTGGTGTTGACAACGATATTGTACAACGTTTTAAGTGGAAATGTCATTATCACTGTGGGTGGAGGGGCTGGAAATAAAAAAGAAGCCTCACCGAGGCTTCTTGGTGGGGTGCCTGATGGGGCTCGAACCCACAACTTCCTGATCCACAGTCAGGCGCTCTGCCATTGAGCTACAGGCACCGCGCTGCGAATCTGAATATAGCACAATCAGGCCGAGTCGTCAAATCGACAGCTCACTGCACCACGCTAAACACGACGATCCCGTATTGGCATTGGGCGCGCAGGCGCAGACCGGCGTGCGCAAAGTGCCGATTCAGCTCAGCAACCGAAGGAAATTGTAGCCCGCCTAGCCCCAAGAATTGCTGGAAGGCGCGGCCCGGCGGGTTATCGGCGGCAGCCAGACTCATCATCACCCCCCGGCCCTGCGGCGCTAACAGCCGGCGCCATTCGGTTAACGCCGCCGGAATATCACCAATCTCGTTGAGCGAACCACCCATCACCAGTACGCTGACTGTGCCGGCAGCGAACGGCAGCGCCTGCGCGCTGGCTCGAATAAAACTGATGCGCAGACCCTCGCGCCGCGCCCGTTGGCGCGCCTCTTGCAGCATCGGCAGGCTGAGGTCGATCCCAACCACCAATCCGTTCGCACCGCTCCGGCGGCGGGCCTGCTCCAGCGCCCGCGCGTACAGGCCATTGCTACAGCCAACATCGATCATCAACCCGCCGCGATCGACGCCGGCCAGCTCGGTGATCAACGCCAGCTCGCGTTCGAGCGGAAACTGCTCGCCGCTGAGCATACTCAGCGCCAGTGGCCGCCATGTCCGTTCGTAGGCCCACGCCGCCGGCGGCAAGACATTGACGAATTGGGCGATACTGCCCGGCCATTGTTGTCCGAGCAGATCGAGAATGCCCTCGGCAATCGGGTATGTGGTTGCGCATTGCGGGCAGCGCAACCGGCCCGTTTCGATCATCCCGGCTCCCTCGCGATCGATCTGTTCTACGGTCAGAACCGTCTCGCGGTGGCGCGGGCACGTGATGAGGGGTAATACGTTGTGATCCATACTAAGTATAATACCCCGAATTTGGCGCCACTGGAAGACTGCTAGGTGATCGCAAAGCGTCTGCCCTCTTCTCCCGCTTAGTGAGAGAAGGGGCAAAGGACTGAGGGCTGCATCGCGCTACGCACTAATGCTTGTGTGTATACCGCTGCGCAATCTTGATCAGATGCTCGTAATCGATCGGTTTGGGCAAAAACTCATTGCAGCCGGCGCGTCTTGCCCGTTCGATGTCGTTGCGGGTCACATGACCGCTCACCGCAACGACCGGAACATCATGCAGATGGGGATCGCGCTTCACATATTCGGTCGCTGTCCAACCATCAAGACCGGGCATCGACAAATCCATCAAAATCAGGCTTGGCCGGCGCTGCCGGGCAATATCGAGCGCTGTCTGCGCATCTGATGCTAACTCAACGGCAAAGCCGCTAAAACTGAGCATCTGCCCAATAATGTGACGATTATCGAAATTGTCATCGACAACGAGAATGAAACTCATGCAAGATCTCCTACCACGTGCGGTTCTAGCGATGAAGAATCTGTGTTAACCGCGGGCGCCGCCGGAATCCAGACCGTAAAGGTTGACCCAATTCCAGCGTCGCTTTCAACCGCAATCGTGCCGCCGAGGGCTTGCACGATCTGCTTGGTGAGTGCCAACCCAAGACCGGTGCCTTGGTACCGGCGCGTGACCGACTCGTCAAGTTGGCTGAATGGTTGAAAGAGTTCGGATTGTTTCTCGCGCGGGATCCCGATCCCGGTATCGATCACGGCAAAGCGAACGCCGTCCACGCCATGGCGTCGTTCAGCCGCCGCTTCCAGCCGGATGGTGCCGTCTTCGGTGAATTTGGCAGCATTGCCGAGCAGATTAATCAACACTTGCCGCAACCGGCGGCCATCCGTCTCGATAATACCGAGATCAGGCGGGCAGTGGGCAACAAGCTGATTATGGTTGCGTTGCGCTAATGGCAGCGTCATTGCCACTAACTCATCAACGAGTGCAGGTACTTCAACGTGAGTGTATTCGAGATCGAGCGCCCCTTGCTCAATCCGGGCAAAATCGAGCACATCGCTGATCAACGCCAGCAAATGGCGTCCAGAAGCAAGGATTCGATCAACATACACGGCATGGGGTTCAGAAACGGATTTGTTGAGGTGCAATAACTGGGCATAACCGAGAATGGCATTGAGCGGGGTACGCAATTCGTGGCTCATCGTGGCCACGAAGGCGCTCTTGGCTTGGCTGGCCGCTTCCGCCGCCGCGCGCGCCCGTTCAGCTTCAGCCTCGGCTTGCTTACCGCGGATAACCTCCTCCATTAACTGTTCTTGACGGGCAAGACTGGCTTGCAACGCGCGATTGCGCTCTTCCAGCTCGGCGCGTTGGGTGCGCAAACTGGCGAGCATCTGATCAAACGCACGCGCCAAATCGCCAATTTCATCGCGAGTCCGTTCATCGATCGAGCCAACAAAATCACCCGCCGAAACCCGACCAGCGGCGTGCGCCAGCCGCCGCAACCGGCGCGCAATTCGGGCCGAAAGAAACAGACCAATTGCCGCCGAGATAATGACGGCAACCACAGTATCGATCAAAATAAAGGTGCGCGCCGTATCGTAGCTCGCAGCAACCACTTCCAGCGATGCTTGGGCCTGTTGTTGGTTTTCGCGCACCAATTCGGCCATCGCCCGATCGAGCGCATCGTAGAACGGGTTCATCCGCGAATAGAAGGGTTGCACGCTGCCATCACTAGCCAAGCGCACCGCCGGCACGAACCGTTCGTGGTTCGTGCGTACCACCTCTTGCCATGCCGCCTCGACCGCATCAAGCTTGATCCGTTCCGTGTCTGAACCGACCAGCGGGCGATAAGCGTCAAAGTAGCCGGCCATCTCGGCTTCGATGGCGCGCATCTGATCGAGAATGCGTCCCCGATCGCCGTTGTTAGTGTAGATCAAAAATTCCAGTTGCCGGGCGCGATATCGGTTGATCGCCGCCGTCATATCGCCAACGGCATCGAGCGAGGGAATGGTGTGGCGCTCGATAAAGACGGCGCGCTCGTTCATCGTGGCCATTTGGTAAGTGGCAAAAAAGCCAAGCACCATCATCAACAGCAGGTCGATGGCCAGTGTGCCTAACAATTTGGCCCGGATTGGAAAACGCACCGCTAGCGATCCTCTAGTTGCAACAGTTGCTCGATGGATAGACCTACTTGCGAGCCGCCGGCAAAGACCGAACCGGTGATCCGGCGTTCTACCCGCCGGATAGCCAATTCATACGCTCTGGCCGGCAGTGGGATGTAGCGCGCTTTATTGACGAAGAGTTCACCATTGCGCAGATACATATCAACGAACGCGCGCACTTCTGGCCGTTCCAATGCGTCAACCCGCACGTACATAAAAATGGGGCGTGAGAGCGGTTGATAACTGCCATTAGCGATCGTGGCTTCTGATGGCGCCACACAACCGTTGCCGCTGTCAATCGCCACTGCCCGCAACTGGCCAGTATACTCGACGTAATAGGCATAGCCAAAGAAGGCTAAGCCCAATCGATCGGCTGCGACATCCTGCGCCAGCAGATAGTCGTCCTCACTGGCCGTATAATCGCCGCGACTCACCCCTTCTTTCCCCACAATTGCTGAGGTAAAGTAGTCGTAGGTGCCCGAATCAGCCCCGGCGCCGTACAAGCGCAGCGGCTGGTCGGGCCACTCAGGGCGAATCTGGTTCCAGCGCGTGATCTGCCCCTCGGCCTCTGGCTCCCACATCCGCTTGAGGTCAGCGACCGTCAAGCACTGCGCCCAGTCATTTTGCGGATGCACCACCACCGATAAGCCGTCAAACGCGACTGGCAATTCGATAAACTGAATCCCGTTTGCAGTACACGTTTCCAGCTCGCGTTGCTTGATCGGGCGCGAGGCGTTGGAAATATCGGTCTCGCCGGCGCAAAAGCGAGTAAATCCGCCGCCAGTGCCGCTCACGCCGAGCCGGATTGTGACGTCGGGAGCGAGTTCGTTGAACACGATCGCTACCTGTTCCGTAATCGGGAAGACCGTGCTTGAACCGTCGATCTTGATCTCGCCCTTTAGGGCGCTGAGATTGGTGTTGGGCAAGGTGAGCGCCGGGGTTGGTGTGAACGGCGGTATCGTTGGTTCCGGCGACGGGATCGAAGGGGGTAAAACCGTTGGTGACGGAACCGGCGTAGGCGACGGCAAGACAGTGGTGGTTCCACCGCAAGCGACTAGCAACAACGCAACAAGGCTGAGAGCGGCAATACGCCAAATGTTCATATTTGGTGCAGCTAGTGAGGGCTGATATCTTGCAGTTCAAGCAGCGCTGCTAGCCGTATCTATTATAACCCTCCGACACAATGTCATTGGTTAAGAAAAGATTAAGCATCTTTGAAGCGCTAACTTGACCTGCTTCATCAGTCCTTATCGCCGGTTATCGTCAGTAGCTCGATCGTCCTATACGTGGCTTAGAGGGTGTAGAGAACAAGCCAAGAGGCGGTATCCTTAAGCGATGGTCATTGATCCAATGTGAATTCGGTGAACACGAGTTGCTGCGCACCCGTGGGCGTTGGATCCTGTACTAGTGATAATGGGCGGTAATTCAGCACAAGCGCTTCAATCATTGGATTGCGATTTCGCTCACTTGCGCCAACGTGGTAGAAATGCTCTTTTGTATAGACATCAAACAATGCTTAATACCGCTCAATCATCACGTTTGTGCGACACTTATTGCCATGCCATGTTGAAAGAATAAACTGGACTTTTGCAAAATCCAGCGAGACGAGCGCGAGGTGCGCCTTGATTTTGGGCCGACTCCACCCCTCTTCTGTGCGC
>NZ_DAOTWH010000253.1:0-12899 GCF_034435895.1 Chloroflexus sp. | reverse complement strand
CGTTAGCCGGCGTGCGCGCGCCGCGCGGGCGGATGGCGCCGGTCAATGCCGGCCAGCCGTTTGGCGTGATCGTGGATTATGCGCATAACCCCGATTCGTTCGAGCAGATCTTTGCGATGCTCCGGCCACAAGTGCAGGGCCGGATGATTGCCGTTTTTGGCAGCGCCGGCGAGCGCGATGTCGCCAAGCGCGCCATTCAGGGCGAGATTGCTGGCCGGATGTGCGATCTGCTGGTGTTGACCGATGAAGATCCGCGTGGCGAGGATCGCGCGGCCATCATTGCCCAGATTGCTGCCGGAGCTGAACAGGCCGGCAAGCGGGCCGGCAGCGGCTACCTCTGTATTCCTGACCGGGCGCAGGCGATTCGGGCGGCCCTAGCAGCGGCCCGGCCCGGCGATCTGGTGTTGCTGTTGGGGAAGGGCCACGAAGGTAGTATCATCTACGCCGATCATGCAATCCCGTGGGATGAAGAGGGTGAGGCGCGACGGGCGCTGGCCGAGCTGGGGTATGGCAACCACCCAGAGATGCACGAATCTGCATAGGAGTCGTGCTGACCATCTCCCTGCTAAGTCTTTGCGAGCCGTACTGCGCGCGGCGAAGCTATCCCCCGCGAGTACGTTCAAGGGTGAACAGAACGCATGTGCGCAAATGTGGTTGATGGCGTTGCGATGCGCTATTGCCCCCTCACCTCCAGTCCATCTCCCACTGGCGCGGGTTGAGGGGCGGACAAAATCTGTGGTTGATCATAACTGTCGATCGCTGAGCGATGCCGTAAAGCCCCGTGCTGCGCTCCCCATCACCCCTCCCCCAGCGGGGGAGGGGCACGAGGTGGAGGCATCAGCCCGCGCAGCGGGCTTCGTAAGCCTAGCCCGGCCCTTCAGGGCCGGGTTCCAGACTGGCGCGGGAGAGGGGAGTGTAGAGCTACGCTTGGAGGCATTGCACTGCGATCAACGGTTGTACTCAACCATATATTCTGTCCGGCCCTCAACGCGACGTGAGGGTGATGCCTGAGAGGGTTCGTTCCGCTAGAGTAGGAGATTGCTTCGGGGGCTACGCCCCCTCGCAATGACATGCTTGCCTGTCCTTGCGAGCCGTACTGCGCGCGGCGACGCAATCCCCCGTGAGAGCGGATGCGGTTCCCTCAGCGACCGTTCCCGCTAGAGCAGGAGATTGCGTCGGTCGGGCGGCGACCAGCGAAGCTGGGAGCCGCCGCTCCCTCGCAATGACATCAGAACACGCCGCGAGGGCGGGAGCCAACAGTGTTATATAATAACTATCACTCAATCTTGAACCCCTTGTTCGCAGCTCTTCAGTATCATGATCGACCTCGCTCCCCACAACCCGCACCCCCTGACTATCGCTACACCGGTGATTGCTGCTGCCGGCAGTCTTGGCGATGTGGTTAGTGTGGCCCGCTGGCTGGGGCTGGCGCAACCTGAGGCCGATCACGGCCTTGGCGCGATTATTTGCCCAACTGTGACGGTTGCCGGGAGGCGCGGCCAGCCGCAGGTGGTGGCGACGCCTGCCGGTGTGCTCTACCACCATGGTGGCGCGAGTTTAGGCGTCAAACAGGTGCGCGAACGGTTGGCGCCCCGCTGGCTCAGCTATCATGTGCCGGTGCTGGTGAGCATTGCCGGTGCTGATGCGGCGGCGGTTGCTGTCGAACTCACCGATGTGCCGGGTATCGCCGGCTTTGAGTTGGCGCTGCCGGCGCTAACCGCTTCCGAAGCTGCCCAGCGGGTCACGGCTGTTCGCCGGGCCACGCTGCTTCCTCTCCTTGTCCGGCTGCCCGGTGAGCTACCCGATCCGGTGGCGGTGGCGCAGGCGAGCATCGCCGCCGGCGCTGATGCGATTGCGCTCATTGGCGGGTTGCCGGCTTGTATGCCTCACGCTGATGGCAGCCTTGTCTATGGCCGCCTTGGCGGCCCAGCGATCTTTCCGATTGCGTTGCGGCTGGTTGCAGCAGTGGCTGCTGCCGTGGCGGCGCCGGTAATCGGCATGGGTGGCGTGGCCACGCCAGAACATGCGCGCGCGCTGCTCAATGCCGGCGCGCGCGCAGTGGCGCTGGCCAGTGCATTGATGGCCGATCTGCGGCGCGCAAAGACGATTGCGGCGGGGCTATAGGCGGCGATCTTCACCGCCAGCGCACTTCACGTACATGCACGTGCGCCGGTTCCCCTGCCCCTTGTTGGAAGATATCGAGCCGGAGGTTCGTCACCAGCAGTGGTTGCGGGAGATCGAACGTTATCGTGGGGTCCGGCGGTAGACCGCGGTAGGTCTGGCGAAAGGCTTGGGTTTCGCCGTCAGGTGTGGTCACAGTCACGGTTAAGTCGAATTCCATCGTTCCCAGCGCCAGTTCGATCCCGCTGATCGGTTGGGGATTGGGAAAGCGCAGTTCGATCACGAGCGGATTGGCTTCAAGACCGCGCGCGAGGGTATTCGGATCGCCATCGAAGAGATCGGTGATGCCGCCGATGTCAAACCGTGAATGCGCGACGATCAGTTCTTGCCCGCCAACCGCTAACGGCTCTTCTACCAACGCAGCGCGCTCGGCCCGTTCGGTGGCAAGAATCTCGTCAATATTGGCGACATATTCCAGCCGTGCTACGTAAAAACCCGGTCTCCCATCTGGGTAGGGAATGATCTGCTCAGGCGGCATGATGATGAACTTCCCGCTTTGCTGCGCGCGATCGTATTCGGTTGCCGTCATAATGAATAGATCGCGTTGCCGGTCGAGATCACGGCGTTGATACAGATACCCGTCGATAGTGATCAGTTCAATGCGGCGACGTTGGGCTGGGGTGAGGAAAAAAATCGACAAAACTGTTTGGGTTATTCGCCCATGCGGTTGATACACGCAGAATCGTTTGCGAATCGCGGGCCAGCAAAGCGGGGATCGTCTCGGCGAAGAGCTGGTGTGCGCCGTACTGCATCCCATACAGGCCGTAGTCGCGGAACCAGAGCGGCCCGCCGAGCACGGCGGTGCGCAGCATCACCAAACTGCTGAACGCTACAGTGAGGCCAAACAATAGCGTGACGAGGCGTTGCCAACGGAGCGTAAGCAGTTCGATCAGGAAACTGGCCCCGATCACGGCCAGCAGAGTCGCGGGAATGACCATCGCCAGCGTGCGGGTGATAGCAATCCCCACCAAGGCGCTGCTGAACGGTGCGGCGAGGAGTGCGATAATCGGCAAGCGGTAGATCGATTCGCGCCAGCGCCACACGCAAATTGCTAAGCCGATAAGGACGAATGGCAATAAGAAGAGCGGGAGATGGCCGCTATCGGGAAAGCGATGGCGGTCGAGGTCAATCGTGTTGGGCCAGAACCAGTAACGCGGATCAAGGCCTTGGGCATAGATGGTGATAAACTGCTCGATCTTCTCGGTAAGCGGCAACGGTTTCAGCCAATACGAATGGAGCGTGCGCAAATGCTCCACCGTCGCGTTGGGTTGAAGCCAACGGAAACGAATCAGTGGCGCAAGTGCGAGCGCAAACACCCCAAGGGCGAGCCAGAGCCGTTGGGGTGGGCGGCTGAGATGGTAACGGATGTCGCTGAGGAAGAGGAGTGTACCGCTCACCAACATCACCCCTTGCCCGTTGGCATAGCTGTAGAATGTCGCTGCGCCAAACAGAATTGCGGCCACGATCCAGCGGTCATCATAATAACGATAGGCCATGTACGACGCCAAAAACCCAGCATGGCACGCAACCATCAAGACCGTCTCGAACGCGGTGCGCGAATGGATAAACCACGCTGGCATTGCGCAGAGTACGAGAATGCCGAGCCACCAGCGCCGGTTGTGGTAGCCAAAGCGGAGCAGCGCCGCAATGCCGAGTGGAGCGAGGAGGCTGGCGAAGACCGATGTAGCGCGGGTGTGCCAGATCGAACTGTCGAATCCGAAGAGAAGAATGCTGAATGCATGCAGATAGACGCTCAGGCTCAGATTCCACATACCGGCGTTTTGAAAGTAGGGCGGGAGCCAAACACCTTTGCTGTCGCGAAAGCCGTTGGCTACCAGATCGCGGGCCAACACCCCATGGATCGCTTCATCGCAAAAGAAGTAGATCGGAAACGCCGTCAGGTTGGCAAGCCGAGTGTAGAGGTACAAGGCAAGGCTGGCAAGGAGCAGGAACAGCTCGCTGCAGGTGATATGGCTGAGCCAACCTGATCGCGTGAGGGGTTGAGCGAACCACGGGATCGTAGGGGTAGCAATTGCGTTTGTGCGACTCATATTATCATGGGTATGTTGCAATGGTTGTGATGCCAATGGTGTTTTGAAGCTATAGAGCGAGGGTGTGACGATACCTGTGAATCTTCGTTTACGGTCTGTGGTAAGCTACAATGCTTGAACGTGCATCAAAAACCAAGATAATTGATGATGCCATTGGCGTGGCTACACAAGGATTGCTTGGATGCAGCTGTATTATACCACCACTATCCATGAACGCTATCACTTTGAGGGCTTAGTCTGGTTAAGCGTCACTGCGCCGGGGGTGGCGCGCATTGCGCAACCCGGCCAATATGCCCTTGTACGCCCATCGCGCAGTCTCGATCCGTTGTTGTGGCCGGCAATCTTTCTTGCCGGCGCTGATGTGGCGAAGGGCGAGGTTGAGTTGCTCATCGATCCGCGTGATCCGGCGCTGGCATGGCTAATTGACCTGCCAGTGGGCGTTACCCTCGACCTCTGCGCACCGTTAGGCACGCCGTTTGCGCCGGCGCCGGCGACGCACACCCTCTTGCTGGCGGGAGTGGGAATGGCGTTGCCGGCGCTGATCTTCGTGGCTCGCCGCTATGCTGGCCGGCTGAGCATTGCGCTGCTGCTGACCGGCGACAAGGGGTATCTCCCGCCGCCATTTCTCTTGCCGGAAACGGTTGAGGTGCAGACGAGCGCGGCTGGTGATGGGGCATTGTTTGAACTGCTGGCTGCGCATTCACCCAGCAGCCCTATCCGTTGGGCTGATCAGGTGCTGTTTGCGCTGCCGCCGAGCTTGTTTGGTCAAGCAGCCGCTGCGATGCGAGCAGCGCGCCTACGTTGGAATCGCGGCTTGGCGCAGGTGGTGGTGGCGGGTCCGTTGCCGTGTGGGGTAGGCATCTGCCGGGCATGCCAGATTGAGACGCACAACGGTTGGCAACGACGGTGTGTCGAGGGGCCGGTGTTTGATTTGCGCGATCTACGGTAAATCGCCCTCGATCCGGCGGAAGGTATTGATAAACCAACGCTGCACATCACGGAAGCGATCTTCGGCGCCGAACAAGGTCTGGTCGGTGAAATCAGGGTTCGCGAAGAAGGCCCGCCCTTGCAGATTGGCAGTGCTAACGATGACATACATCGGTTGATAGAGAGTAATCGCCGGTGATAGCTCCAGCCAACGTTGTTGAAACGCATGGTACAACTCGGCGCGAGCCACCAACTCCGGTTCAGCCCGTGCCTGTTCAAGCAGCAGGTCGATCCGGCTATCGTTCAGACCGGCGTAATTGAGCCCGCCGGCAGCCTGACTGGAGTGCCACAGGCTGTACGGATCGGGATCGGGGCCGATCCGGGTCCACGTATGGATCGCAGTCATAAAATCGCCGCGCCGCAAGCGATCGGCTAGCGTCACGCTATCGACCGATTCGACCGTCACCTCGACCCCAATTGCGCGCCACTGGGCAGCAATGGCTTGCGCCACTGCCAGCCGGCGTTCATCCTGATCAACCAGCAGAGTAAAGCTGAGCCGTTGCGCACCACGCTGGCGGATGCCATCACTGCCCGGTTCAAAGTCGATTTCGGCTAACCGGTCGGCTGCTGCCGCCGGATCGGCAGGTGGCCGGCGAATGTCCGGATCATTGGCCCACGTGCCGGGCAAGAGCGGTGTATCGATGGGCTGCGCGAACCCATTGATCGCTGTTTCGATCAACGCATCGCGGTTGAGACCGAGCGCCAGTGCGCGGCGGAGGGGGATTTCTTGAAACAACGGCAGGCGGAGGTTAAAGGTCAGGATTGTGTACTCATCAACCGGCAAGACGATGCGCTGTTCGTTGCCGGGCAGATCGACCGCGCGCAGGTTGGCGCCCCAGCGTTCCGCAAAGCCCATCACTTCACCGCGCGAAAGGGCCGCAATTGCTGCTTCGGGAGTAGCCATGAACCGTAACTCAATCTGATCGAGAAATGGCCGGCCATTGTAATACGTTGGGTTTGCCGTTAACAGCGCTGCTTCGGGCCGCAATTCGGCCAACCGAAACGGCCCGCTGCCGATCAATTGGCGGGCGAATTCGCTGGCAGGCCATCCGCTTGGCGGTATGTTGCGCAACAGATGGGCCGGCAGAATCGGTACGCGCGCTAAGGCCGGGAAGGGCGCAAATGGTCCTGATAGAATAAATCGGACGGTGCGGTTATCGACTCGTTCGATCAGAGTGGTGCGCCAGAAGCTGGCGACTGCCGGTTCACCGGCCTGCTCCAACTCTTGGAGGGTGCGCAAGGTAAAGACGACGTCATCGGTGGTGAGGGGCGTGCCGTCGTGCCAGCGCAATCCCGGCCGCAAGGTGAAGGTATAGATTTCACCGGTGGCGTCAACTGTGTATCCCTCGGCCAAGGCCGGCTCGACCAAGCCATCAATCCCGATGCGCGTCAGCCCCTCGAAGAGCAAGCTGATCAGCGCCCTCCCGCCCGGATCGGCAACGGGATCATTCAGTAACGGGATCGGGATCACCGGCGTTCCGACGACCGCCTCGCGATAAACGCCACCTGTGGCCGGATTATCGGTGGAAGCGCTGAGCGCCGCCAAACGGCCAAACAAGACGACGATTACCCCGATCCCGGCGAGCGCAATCGCAATCTGCCAACGTATCCGGCGCGCCATACCTTAATTGAAGATGGGGAGGCTGGTGATCAGCGCGAGCAGTAAAAAGCTTACCCCTAGCACAATCGTGGCCTGATACAGAGTCTTCTCAATGCCGCGGCGCGTGTGATACATCGAGCTGGCGTCGCGGTTGAGACCGCCGCCGCGCGACTGCAAAATCACGAGTACGCTCATAACGGCGCTAATGACCAAAATAGCAATATAGAGAGCGGTTTCCATCGATGCTGTGCTCCTCATATCGACTTCATTGCTGCCTCATACAGGCACATCAGTATACCACAAAGTGAAGTCTAGCGTTCATTACTCGATTTCCTGCTTTTCATCCCCCCTCTCCCAGCACGTGTGACACCTGCTTAAACATACGAAAGCTTTCATTAAATTGTTTGTTGGTTAAGCCATCATGACCGAAAGTCTACAGCTTATTTCTGCACAAGCTCGCAATCTATGCTATGATCACGCTCATGCAAGCCGTCACAATTGTTATCCCCGGTTGTGGCCTTGAATAGAGAGGAGGATCGCATGCAATTTCCCAGATACATTCGACACCATCGGCTTCGCAAGTGGATTCAAGAGATCGTCGAACTCTGCAAACCGGCGCAGGTGTACTTCTGCGATGGTTCGCAGTCTGAGTACGATACGCTCTGCAACCAGATGGTCGAAACGGGAACGTTCATTCGCCTCAACCCCAAACTCCGCCCCAACAGCTTTCTCGCCCGCTCGGATCCCTCTGATGTCGCTCGCGTTGAAGATCGCACGTTTATTTGCAGTGTCTCAAAAGATGATGCCGGCCCCACCAATAACTGGATGGCGCCGAAAGAGATGAAAGAGATCTTGTTGAAATTGTTTAGGGGCTGTATGCGGGGGCGGATGCTGTATGTGATCCCCTTCAGCATGGGGCCAATCGGGTCGCCGATTGCCCATATCGGCATCGAATTAACCGATTCGCCCTATGTTGTAGTCAACATGCACATTATGACGCGGGTCTCGACCAAGATCTACGACATCCTAGGTGAGGACGGCGAGTATATTCCCTGTCTGCACAGTGTCGGCGCGCCGCTTGAGCCGGGGCAACCCGATGTGCCGTGGCCATGCAACCCGATCAAGTATATTGTCCATTTCCCCGAAGAACGGTCGATCTGGAGTTTTGGCTCGGGCTACGGCGGTAATGCTCTGCTGGGCAAGAAGTGCTTCGCGTTGCGGATTGCGTCGGTGATGGCTCGCCAAGAGGGTTGGCTGGCCGAGCATATGCTCATCTTGGGCGTGAAAGAGCCAAGCGGGCGCAAGACGTATGTGGCGGCAGCTTTTCCATCAGCGTGCGGTAAAACCAATTTTGCGATGTTGATTCCGCCGAAGACATTTAAGCAAGAAGGTTGGGAAGTTACTACCGTCGGCGACGATATTGCATGGATTAAACCCGGCGCCGATGGCAAACTGTACGCCATCAATCCTGAAGCCGGCTACTTTGGCGTTGCGCCGGGCACCTCGTACAAGACCAACCCCAACGCAATGGAGAACTGCCGGGCGAATAGCATTTTCACCAACGTGGCGCTGACCAACGACGGTGATGTCTGGTGGGAAGGGATGACCGATGAACCGCCGGCTCACCTGATTGACTGGCAAGGTCGTGATTGGACTCCCGGCTGTGGCCGGCTGGCTGCTCACCCCAATGCGCGTTTCACCGCGCCGGCGAGCCAAAATCCGGCGATTGACTGCGAATGGGAAAATCCGAATGGTGTGCCGATTAAAGCCTTTATCTTTGGCGGGCGACGGAGCCGCACCGTGCCGCTGGTTTATCAGTCCTTTAATTGGACCTATGGCGTCTATCTGGCCGCGACGATGGGATCTGAAACGACAGCGGCGGCGATGGGCCAACAAGGTGTCGTGCGCCGCGATCCGTTTGCAATGTTGCCGTTTGCCGGCTACCACATGGGTGACTACTTCAATCACTGGCTCAGCTTTGGTCGTCGCCTAAAAGACCCGCCGCGCATCTTTGGCGTCAACTGGTTCCGCACGGATGAAAAGGGTAAGTTTATCTGGCCGGGCTTTGGTGAGAATATTCGCGTACTGAAGTGGATCATTGAACGCGCGCATGGGCAGGCAGTCGGTGTTGAAACACCGATCGGCTGGGTGCCGCGGTACGAAGATCTTGACTGGCGTGGGCTTGATTTTAGCCCATCGCAGTTCGATCAGGTGATGGAGTGTGATGTCATTGAGTGGCAGCAAGAGATTTTGCTCCACGAAGAGTTGTTCATCAAGCTCTACGACCGCTTGCCGAAAGAGCTGCTCTCGGTGCGTGATCTTATCCTCTCGAGCCTCTGGCGTATGCCAGAGAAATGGGGTGCAACGCACGAATAACGTGATTGCAGCGCGATAGGCATCTCTGTCGGCGTACTGGCGAAAGCCGGTACGCCGCTTGTTTTGACAAAGCGTGTGATTCCGTGTACTATTTAGGCTATAAAGTTGTAAATTCCTATATTATATAGTTCAAGCATCTCTGTCGTACTGTTCAAGAGAGCAGTTGCCGCATTGCTCCGCTGGGCTGTGTTTTTGTGTTTCGTATTCTCTATTCCAGCAGGGAAGGAAGGGTTGACGTGCAAGCACTATTGCGCCTTTCACGCATCATCGACACCTTCACCGAATGGGTTGGGCGCTTGGCCTACATCTTGGTGCCGGTTGTGGTTGGCGTCGGGGTCTGGAATGTTGCGAATCGCTATGTGGGCCGTGCCATCGGGCGCACGCTGGGGTCAAACTTTTACATCGAGGCTCAGTGGTATATCTTCTCGATGATCTTTCTGCTTGGTGCGGCGTATGCGCTCAAACACAACGAACACGTGCGGGTTGATGTGTTCTACAGCAATTACTCGCCCAAGCGCAAAGCATTAGTCAATTTGCTGGGGACGCTGTTCTTTCTCTTGCCCTTCTGCGGTTTGCTGGTTTATTTCGGTTGGCCGTATGTGGAACAGTCGTGGCGCATTCGCGAAAATTCGCCTGATCCCGGCGGTCTGCCTCGCTATATTATTAAAACGTTCCTTATCGTGAGCCCGATCTTACTGATTATTCAAGGCATCTCTGAAGCGATCAAATACTTTGCCGCCTTCCGCGGCGTCCTCGATCCATCCCAAGTTGTCGTCGAAGAAAAAGAGACCAAGCTGTAATCTCTGGAGGCTCCATGTACGAGTGGCTCGGACCCGCGATGTTTCTCGGGGCGCTGGTCATCCTTGGCATCGGCTACCCCGTCGCCTTTTCCTTAGGGGCAACAGCGATTGTCTTCGGTATTATCGGCGTCTCGCTCGGCATCTTTGACCCGATTATCATCCGCGCGATGCCATCACGTGTCTTTAACGTGATGTCGAACTATACCCTCCTCGCCATTCCCTACTTTATCTTCCTTGGCTCGATGCTTGAAAAATCCGGCTTAGCCGAAGATCTGCTCGATACGATGGGCGTGCTCTTCGGGCCGATCCGGGGCGGTTTGGCGATCTCAGTGGTGGTTGTCGGCGCGTTGTTGGCGGCAACGACTGGTGTGGTAGCGGCGACCGTGGTGGCGATGGGCCTAATTTCGCTGCCAATTATGCTGCGCTACGGGTACAACAAAGAGCTGGCGTGCGGCGTGATCTGCGCTGCCGGCACCCTCGGCCAGATCATTCCGCCATCGGTAGTTTTGGTGGTGCTCGGCGATCAAATCGGCGTCTCGGTTGGCCGGCTTTTCCTTGGCTCGTTGATCCCCGGTCTGTTATTGGCAACGGCGCTAGCGTTCTATTGTTGGGTTGTGGCGCTGCTTAAACCAGAAATGGCCCCGGCCCTGCCGTTGTCGGCCCGTTCGATGACCGGCGCGGCGCTGGCCAAGCGAGTGGTGCAGGTCATGATCCCGCCGCTCTTACTGATCGTCGCTGTGCTTGGTTCGATCTTCTTTGGTATTGCCACTGCAACCGAGGCCGGCGCGGTGGGTGCGCTGGGCGCGACACTGCTGGCGCTGGCTAATCGCCGGCTGACGTGGAAGAATTTTATTGCCGTGTGCGATGCGACCATGCGCGCCACCACGATGGTGATCTTTATTCTGATCGGTTCGACTGCCTTTGCGCTGGTCTTCCGCGCGCTCAGCGGCGATAAGTTTGTGTTCGATCTGATGTCCAATCTGCCCGGCGGGGCGTGGGGCTTTCTGATCATCAGCATGCTGATCGTCTTCTTCCTCGGGTTCTTCATCGACTTCTTTGAGATCTGCTTTATCGTCATTCCGCTCTTCGTGCCGGTTGCAAAGGCGCTTGGCTTTGATCTGGTCTGGTTTGGCGTGTTGCTTGGCGCCAACCTGCAAACCTCGTTCCTCACCCCGCCCTTTGGCTTTGCCCTCTTCTACCTGCGCGGCGTAGCGCCTCCCGGCATCACGACCGGCGATATTTACCGCGGCGTGATACCGTTTATCGCCATCCAGTTGATGATTGTGGTGATTCTGATCTTCTACCCTCAACTAGCGCTCTACCTGCCGGCAATCTCATTTGGCCGGTAGGGGATTGTACACAATGCTGGTATTAAAAACAGCAGGTGGAGCATAACGCTCCACCCGCTGGCTTTGAGCAAGCCGATCGGTCTTAGATCGGGTTGTTGTTCTTGGTAAAGGTGTTGGATGGCAGCTCGTTGGTCAGGCGCCAACGCTAGATCTTCTAGCGGAACGCATCCATACGAGGATGACATCCTTGAACGCTTCCGTGGTGGAGCTAGCGTACAGCCTGCGCGGCGTGGAGCCTTCCGGCATCACGACCGGCGATATCTACCGCAGCGTGGTGCCGTTTATCGCCATCCAGTTGATGATTGTGGTGACTCTAATCTTCTTCCCCCCAACTGGTGCTCTACTTGCCGGCAATCTCGTTTGGCCGGTAGACACATTGCGCTGCCATGTCTGCTGCACAAAAAACCGGGTGGAGGATTGCGCTCCACCCGTTGGCTTGTGATACGGACAACTGGAATTAAACCGGGTTGTTCTTCATAAAGGTATTGAACGGCAGCTCGTTGGTCTGGTGCCAGCGCTGGATCTTCTGGCGGAACTCGTTCCACGAGGGGAAGATCTCCTTGAACGCTGCCGAGTCGTAGCCGGCGTACAGGTCGAACGCCGCCTTGCGGGCTGCATTCATAATCTCGTCGCTGTACACGCGCAACTTCTTGCCCTTAGCCACGATCCGCTCGAGCGCGTCGTTATTCAGTGCGTCGTACTTGGCGAGCATGTTCATGTTCGACTCCCAAGCCGCGACGCGGAGGAAGCTCTGATACTCTTTGGGCAGCTTATTCCACGCCTCGAGGTTGAAGATGGCGTGCAGCGAGGGACCCGGCTCCCACCAGCCCGGCGCGTAGTAAAACTCAGCCGCATCGGGCAGACCGAGCTTCTCGTCGTCGTAGGGGCCAACCCACTCGGCGGCGTCGATCGCGCCGGTCGAGAGGGCTTGGAAGATTTCGCCGCCGGGTAGGGTTTGGGTCACAACACCCAGATTCTTCAACACCTGCGCGCCAAGGCCGGGGATGCGCATCTTGAGACCCTGCAAGTCGGCGACGGTGTTGATCTCGCGACGGAACCAGCCACCCATCTGAGTGCCGGTATTACCAGCAGCGAACGAGATCACGTTAAAGTTTTGGCCGAGCTTGTTGATCGCCGCTTCGCCGCCGCCGTGGTATAGCCACGAGTTCTGCTGCTGGGCGGTCAAGCCGAAGGGCAGCGACGTACCGAAGGCCCACGCCGGATCGAGACCGACGTAGTAGTAGAGGGCGGTGTGGCCCGATTCAACCGTGCCCTGCGACACGTTCTGCAACACCTCAAGGCCGGGGAAGAGTTCGCCGGCAGGGAAGGTGGTAATCTTGAACATTCCGCCGGATAGTTCGGCTACCCGCTCGGCCAGCACCGTCGCGCCGCCGTAGATGGTGTCGAGCGAGATCGGCCAGCTCGTGCCCATGCGCCATTCCACTGCCGGCATTGACGAACCCTGCGCTGGCGCCTGCGCCGTGGGGGCGGCAGTCGTTGCCGCAGCAGTGGGCTGCTCGCCGCCGGCAGCCGTTGGCTGGGCCGGGGTATTGGC
>NZ_DAOTWH010000252.1:0-15603 GCF_034435895.1 Chloroflexus sp. | reverse complement strand
GTCGGCGACCAGCCACAGCGCGCCGCGCAAGCCAAGCGCGGTCAGCCGGTCGGCGAGGGTCGCCAACACGCCTGCGCCGGTGACGACCGGGTATTGGGTGGTGCTGGTGGTGACGGTGAGGGTGGTTGTCATAGCGATAGCCTTACCCGTATCTGCATCTTGTCGCTCGTTGCGCTCATACGGTTAGGTGAGCGTGAGCAAGGCTCAATCATACCATTACTTGGCGAGCATGAGCACCGGGGAGGTGAAGCGGCAGTGAAACTGCCGCATACCATACTAGCAATCGTTACTTCCGCCGCCGGTTATAGATGGTCATAATCACCGCGACCAGCAACAAGGCCAACCCCAGATAGGTCAATGGGCCGGGCCACGGTTCCGGCTCTTGCTGCAAGACCCTGAGTAACACAACATAATGTTCCACGGATTATCCTTCGCTCAGGAGCGGGCCGGTGAGTAGCGCCGGCAGGACGCTGCCAACTGGATAGACTGTTTCGCCGGCGGGCACGAGTAGCAGACCATTAGCCCCGCGCAGCGAGAGGATGCGCGAGCTGCCTTGGCCCCCAGTGCTGGTGGCGAAGAGCCGGCCTGCCCGGTAGGTGACAATAATGCGCTGGTATTCGGGCCGGTCAGGGGCCGGGGTGATTGGGCTATCTAGCGTTACCTCAACGTGCGGGCGGAACGGTCTGGCGTCGCCTTGTAGTGCGCGCAGCGCCGGACGGACGAACACTTCAAACGAGACCAGTGACGAGACGGGGAATCCCGGCAGGCCAAAGACGAGCTTGCCGTTCACGGTGGCGAAGGTGGTGGGTTTGCCCGGCTTGAAGGCGATGCGGCCAAAGTGAACTGTGCCGAGTTCGGCGAGCAGGGGTTTGATCAGATCGCGGGTACCCATACTGACGCCGCCGCTGGTGATCAAGACATCAGCCTGTTCAAGGCCGCGCAAGATGGCTTGGCGCTGCACGGCAATGTCATCACGGGCAATGCCGAGCGAGATCGGCTCGCCACCGGCCTCGCGCACAGCCGCCATCAGCGCGTAGCGATTGCTATCGCGCACCGCGCCGCCGGGCCGCGTTTCACCCGGCTCGACCACCTCGTCGCCGGTGGCGAGCACCGCCACTCGTGGCCGGCGATACACGCTGATGCGGGTAATGCCAAAGGTGGCGAGGATGCCGATGTCGGCTGCGCTGAGGGTTGTGCCGGCGGTGAGTGCGATCTGGCCGCGCGAGACATCTTGCCCAACGACATGCACATAGTCGCCGGGCTTCAGCTCGCGTTTGATAGAGAGCATCCCATCACGCTCTTCGGTCAGCTCAACCGGGATCGTCGCGTCAGCGCCGGGCGGTATCGGCGCGCCGGTCATGATCCGGGTCGCTTCGCCGGGGCCGAGCGCCACCATCGTGTCGCTGCCGGCGGTCAATTCACCGACCACGCGCCGCGGGACAAGACCGTCGCCAGCGCGGAGAGCATAGCCGTCCATGGCCGCTTTGGGCACGTCGGGAATATCTTCCGGCGCGGCAATATCGGTGGCCAGCACCCGTCCCAGCGCGGTGAGCGAGTCGATCTCTTCGCACCCCAGCGGTTGGGCATGCGCCATGATCATCGCCGTAGCGCCGGCGATGCTGACCATCGGGTATGGTGATTCACGGAGCATATTCGACACGGTTGATCTCCTCGTTAGGGGTTTACCGCAGAGGGTGCAAGGGACGCGGAGGGGACGGAAGAAAGGGGCAGGACACGCTTTTTCCGTATTTTCTCAATCCTCTGCGCCCTTTGCGTGCTTTGCGCCTTTGCGTGTGAAACCTCTGCGCCTTTGCCCCCTCTGCGCCTTACACATGATTTATCGCCCGCCACACCTTTTCTGAGCGCAGCGGGATGTCGAGGTGGCGCACGCCGAACGGCGCTAGCGCGTCGATCACCGCATTGGCGATGGCTGGCGTTGAGCCGATCGTCGCTGCTTCGCCGATACCCTTGACGCCGAGCGGGTTGAGCGGGGTCGGCGTTTCGGTCTTGTCAACCGTAAAGGGCGGGAAGAGATCGGCCCGCGGCAGAGCGTAATCCATCAGCGTACCGCTGAGCAACTGGCCGTTAGCGTCGTAGACCACCTCTTCGAGCAGGGCTTGGGCGATGCCTTGGGCCAACCCGCCATGCACCTGCCCGGTAACGATTAGCGGGCTAATGCGCGGCCCGCAATCATCAACCGAGTAATACTCGCGGATGCGGACGTGGCCGGTTTCGCGATCGACTTCGACCACGGCGACGTGCGCGCCAAAGGGATAGATCAGGTCGGGCGGGCGGAAGTAGTCCACCGCTTCGAGACCGGGATCGAGTTCGGGCGGCAGTTTGTTGCTGTAAGCGCGGCGGGCAATCTCGGCGAGGGTAAGGGCGCGATCAGGCACGCCGCGCACGCGGTAGCAGCCCTCGCTCAGCTCGATATCGGCCACACTGGCTTCGAGCATCGCTGCCGCAATCTGGCGCGCCTTCTCGCGCACTTTGGCAGCAGCTCGCACCAGCGCCGCACCGCCGACGGCCAGCGAACGCGATCCCATTGTGCCGACCCCCATCGGCGTGATCGCGGTATCGCTGTGCTTAACCACGATCCGCTCGAAGTCAGCCCCGATCTGGTCGGCGACGATCTGGGCGAAGGTGGTGGCAGTGCCTTGCCCATGCGGCGAGATGCCAGTCGTCACCGTGACTGTGCCGCTCGGTTCGACCTTGATCTGGGCGCTTTCGTAGGGGCCGAAGCCGCACATTTCGACATAACAAGCAATGCCGATGCCGAGCAACATCCGGTCGCCGGCGACGCGGCGGGCGGCTTGCTCGGCGCGCAATTCCTCGTACTTCGCCAGCGTTAGGGCTTTGGTGAGGACGCGGTCATACTCGCCGCTATCATACGTCAGGCCGGTCGGTGTCTTATAAGGGAAGGCGTCGGGCGGAATAAAATTGCGCCGGCGCACTTCTGCTGGGTCTAACCCAAGTTCGGCGGCGATCAGATCCATGAGCCGTTCGATGTAGTAAGCGGCTTCAGGCCGGCCCGCGCCGCGGTAGGCAGCCACCGGCGTGGTGTTGGTGTAGACGCAGATCGCTTCGAGATCGACGGCGGGGATTTTGTAGACGCCGATGGCCATCGCAGTGGTCAGATCGGGCAAGCCGGGGGCGAGCGGATACGCGCCGAGATCGGCCACGATCTGCATGCGCAACGCGGTCACTTCACCCTCCGCTGTAACCGCCGCCTCGATGTCGCACACCTGCCCGCGTCCGTGGGTCGTGGCCTGCACATGTTCGAGCCGGCCTTCGACCCAGCGCAACGGCGCATTGAGCTGGCGGGCTAGCGCCGCCAGCAGCGCCTCTTCGGGGTAAATGCCGATCTTGACCCCGAAGCCGCCGCCGACATCGGGCGCAATCACCCGTACCCGGTTCTCATCGAGACTAATCACCTTGGCGATCTCGCCGCGCACCTGATGCGGTGTTTGCGTGCTCGTCCATACGGTCACGCCATCGTTGGCGGGGTCGGGAGCGGCCACCACCGCGCGCCCTTCCATCGGGAAGCCGAGCAGGCGCTGGTTGACCATGCGCTGGCGCACGATGCGATGGGCAGCGGCGAAAGCGGTCTCAACATCACCTTGCTGGCGGCGGCGGCGATGGTCGATATTGTCGGGCAAGCCATCGAAGATAACTGGCGCGCCGGGGGCAATGGCGGCGAGCGGGTCAACTACTGCTGGCAGCGGTTCCCACTCGATCGGCAAGGCGAGAGCAGCATCGAGCGCCGCTTCCGGTGTGCGCGCAATCACGGCGGCGACCGCCTCACCGGCGTGGCGCACCCGTTCGACTGCCAGCACATAGCGGGTGCGCCCCGTGTAGCGCTGCGGCCCGCCGCCGCCTTCGCCTGAGCTGGCCAGCGGCAACGGCTGGCAACAATCGAGCAGGTCGGCGCCAGTGTAGACAGCGACGACATCGGGCATTGCCAGTGCGGCTGCCTTATCAATTGCAACAATCCGAGCATGGGCGTATGGACTGCGGGCGATGGCAACGTACAGCATGCCCGGCAAGCGCAGATCGCTCACATACGCACCCTGTCCCTGAATAAAACGCGGGTCTTCACGGCGCTTGACTTCAGCGCCAATCAGGGCTGCATAGGCCATAGGATGCACTACCTTTCATTTTTGTTAGTAGCGGTGCGATGAAGGTGCTATGGGCATGATACCAGATTTACAGCGCACCTTGTTGAGCATGATTGAACCTTGCTTTCCGATTGACTGTACTGGTATGGTTGACGAAATTGTAATTGCATAATCGTCCAGAACCGGCTATGCTAGGCAAAGAAGAAAGATACAACGTCTATATTAGATCGTTTGGCCGATGTGACATGCCCTGCCAACATACGACCTCTGCTCACATCGCGATTGGTTTCGGCTCGAATGCACGTGTAGCAAGGACATGAGCATCGTATGGCAACACTGGAACCGCCGACCACATCGATCACTGGGGGAGCAAACTCTGCTCTGCCATTGGATCGTTCACATACCCCCACGATTATCGAACCAAAGCGGCGTTGGTGGCAGTTTACCTGGCGGGAACTATGGTTCTACCGCGAACTGCTCTTTTTCCTTGTTTGGCGCGATGTGAAGGTGCGTTACAAGCAAACGCTGCTGGGGGCAAGCTGGGCGATTATTCAGCCGGTCTTGCAACTAGTCGTGTTTACAGTAATCTTTGGCCGGTTGGCCGGGATCAGTACCAACGGCATTCCCTACCCGCTCTTTAATCTGGCCGGCTTGTTGCCATGGCACTTCTTTGCGAATACCGTCACGCAGGCGGCGAACAGTCTGGTTATCAATGCCGGGATTGTGCGAAAAGTGTACTTTCCGCGCATCCTTATTCCCACTGCGACCATCGGTTCGGGCTTAGTAGACTTTGGGTTAGCCTTCGTCGTTCTGCTGGCGCTAATGCTCTGGTTTCAATGGCCGCCAACACCGGTCATGTTCCTCTTGCCGGTGTTTGTGGCGTTGGCGATGCTGACGGCGCTCGGCGTGGGTTACTGGCTATCAGCCATTCACGTCAAATACCGTGACGTGCGCCACGCGACGCCGTTTATGATCCAGCTTTGGCTTTTTGCCACGCCGGTCGTCTATCCGACCAGCTTGATCCAAGGCCCATGGCAGTTGGTGTATGCCCTGAACCCGATGGTTGGCGTGGTGGAAGGGTTCCGCTGGGCGTTGCTCGGGACGCAAGCGCCGAGTTTGGCGATGCTGATCTCGGTGACGGTTGCTCTGACCATCTTTATGACCGGATGGTTGTATTTTCAAGCGGCAGAACGCACATTCGCAGACCTGATCTAACGATATGAGTTACGCAATTCGCGCTCGGCATCTAGCGAAGCAATACCGGATCGGCGCTGTCAAGCATCGGATTACCGGCTACACCACGCTGCGCGATACCCTCACGGATTGGTTTCGCAAAGGCCCCGCTAGCGCATATAAGGAACTGTGGGCGCTGGATGATGTTTCGTTTGAGATCAAGCAGGGTGAGTTGGTCGGGATCATTGGGCGTAACGGCGCCGGCAAGAGTACCCTGCTTAAGGTGCTCTCGCGCATCACCGAGCCGACGCGCGGGCGAGCCGAACTGTACGGGCGGGTGGCTTCGCTGCTCGAAGTGGGTACTGGCTTTCACCCCGAATTGACCGGACGCGAGAATATCTATCTGAATGGCGCGATTCTCGGTATGCGCAAGCGCGAGATCGAACGCAATTTTGATGCCATCGTTGATTTTGCCGAGGTTGAGCAATTTATCGACACGCCGGTCAAGTTCTACTCATCGGGGATGTACGTGCGCTTGGCGTTTGCGGTTGCTGCGCATCTCGAACCGGAAATTCTGATCGTTGACGAGGTGCTGGCGGTTGGCGATGCCCGCTTTCAAAAGAAGTGCCTCAATAAGATGCAAGATGTCGGCCAGCAGGGGCGGACGGTATTGTTTGTCTCGCACAGCATGCAGTCGATCTTGCGTATGTGCCAGCGCGTGATCTTGCTCAATCAGGGGAAGGTAGCGGCTGATGGGCCGGCGCAGCAGGTCGTGGGCGTGTATCTCGGCAAAGGCGAGCATTCGATTGCCGAGCGGGTCTGGCCGCACCGCGCCAAAGCGCCGGGTCACGATATCGCCCATTTACGGGCCGTGCGAGTGCGCGACGTTGATGGCGACATCAGCGATACGATTGACATTCGCGCGCCGGTGACGCTTGAGATGGAGTTTGTCGTCACGATCGGCGGGTACGTGTTGCAGCCCTATTTTCGCCTGTATAACGAAGATAGCGTGGCAGTCTTAACCACGTTTGATCTTGATCCGGCGTGGCGTCGCCGGCCCCGCCCTCCCGGCCATTATTGGGCGCGGGTGACGATCCCCGGCAATTTTTTGGCCGAGGGGTTGTTGTACGTCGAAGCCGCCTTGACGACGCTCGACCCGCCGATGGGGCAATTTGCTGAACGCGACGCGGTTGCGTTCCAAGTGATTGACAGTCTCGAAGGTGATTCGGCGCGTGGTGATTGGGGCGGCAATATTGCCGGAGTGGTGCGCCCGCTCTTGCCGTGGCAGACGACCTACACGCCGCTTGGTTGATGCGCAGCGCTAGGCTTGCGTGCAGATTGGCCATCTCGTCTATAATGAGCGGCTGTGGAATGAGGCCACCGTCAAATGGAGATTGTCGCTCATGTTTCACGAAGTAATGAATCGTATCCATGGTCGCAGCGCAAAAGTTGGCGTGATTGGCCTTGGATACGTCGGTTTGCCGCTGGCTGAACGGGCTGGCCGGGCCGGCTTTGTGGTCTTGGGTTTTGATGTCAGCGCCGAGCGAGTGGCGCAGATTAATCGCGGTGAGAGTTATATCGGCGATGTCGCTAGTGATGCATTGGCCGCGCTGCGCGAACGAAACCTGATCGAGGCAACGACTGATGCGCGCCGGATGCGTGAATGTGACGTTCTTGTCATCTGTGTGCCAACGCCGCTTAATCCAACCCGCGAGCCTGATATGCGCTATGTCGAAGCGGCGAGCGAGGATGTGGCGGCCAGTATTCGGCCCGGCCAATTGGTTATCCTTGAGAGCACTACCTACCCCGGTACAACCCGCGAGTTAATTTTGCCGCGGATTGAACGCAACGGGTTGCGGGTCGGCGAACAGATTTTTCTCGCGTTTTCGCCTGAACGGATCGACCCCGGCCAGACCAGCAGCCAAGGCTTCAGCGTGGAAAATACGCCGAAAGTGGTCGGCGGGGTGACGGCGCATTGCACCGAGCTGGCCGGCGCCTTTTACGGCTACATTACCAACCGGGTGGTGCCGGTCAGTTCGCCTGATGTAGCCGAACTCACCAAGTTGTTTGAGAATGTCTTTCGCGCAGTCAATATTGCGCTGGTCAACGAGCTGGCGCTGCTGTGCGATCGCATGGGTCTCAATGTCTGGGAGGTGATCGAGGCGGCGGCAACTAAGCCATACGGCTTTATGAAGTTCACTCCCGGCCCGGGCCTTGGCGGCCATTGCATTCCGATCGATCCCTTCTATCTGACGTGGAAGGCGCGCGCGTATGATCTCACCACGCGCTTTATTGAGCTCGCCGGTGAGATTAATACGCAGATGCCGCGCCACGTGCGTGATCTGGTGGTGCGCGCGCTCAATCGCGCGCGTAAGCCGCTCAATGGCAGCACGATTGTGTTGCTTGGCGTGGCCTATAAGCCCGATGTGGATGATTACCGTGAGTCGCCGGCATTCAAAGTCTACGATCTCTTGGCGGCTGATGGGGCGACGGTGATTCCGTGCGATCCGCATATTGATGAATTTGAGCTGCACGATGGCCGCCGGATGCGCACGGCGCTGTTAACCGATGACCTCTTGCGCCAATGTGATTGCGCCGTGATTATCACGAATCATCGCGCATTTGATTACGAGCGGATCGTGACGCTGGCGCCGGTGGTGGTGGATACGCGCAATGCGACTCGCTCAATCCAAGGCCCCTTGCGGGAAAAGATAGTTGTGTTGTAGTGCTGGCGAATGCTGACAATGCGACGGTGGCGTTGCATAACCGGCGGTGAAGGGGTGGTTGAGTGGGCCAAAAGGTTGGGTAGTCACCTTGCGGGCGCACTTCTTGCTAGCGCCGTTGGCGCAGCGCCTCTTTAGCACGCTGGCGCGGGTCGAGATTACTACACCGGTGATAGCGTTCACGTTTGATGATGGGCCATATCCGAAATCTATACGCCGCTTATTCTCGATCTGCCGGGTACGCCCGAGGTTTCCCGTGCCCAACGTTGGCGTGAGCTGCGCTTAACCCAGCAAGCGGTGGCGTCATACGGCGTGCCACTCTTTTGCCCGCCTTACGGCGGCCAATCGTACTGCTCGTGGCTTAATGCGCGGTTGGCTGGCTATGATGTCGTCGGTTGGACAGCGCATAGCGAAGATTGGCTGGCGCAACCAGCCAAGTCTGAATTGATCGGTGCCGGCAAGCTGGTGCGTGCGTTGTGGTTGCGGTTAGGCGAAACGTTATCATACTTATGTGTCGAAATGTTGTGCCTTTGGCTCAGCGTTAATCAGGATAGACTTACATGATGAACCACGATCCAGTCCTCATCCCACCTTATGGCGGGCGCTTGATTGATCTGGTCGTCCCAGACGAGGAGCGCCCGGCATTGATGGAAGAAGCGTCACGCTTGCCCTCCATCCAAATATCGATGCGCAGTCTTTGCGATCTCGAATTGCTCGCGACGGGCGGGTTTTCGCCGCTGACCGGCTTTATGGGCCAAGCCGACTACGAGCGGGTGCTTGAAGAGATGCGCTTAGCTGACGGCACGCTCTGGCCGATCCCGGTGACGTTGCCGGTCGAGCAGAGCCATTTTGGCAGCGATCGGATCTTGCTGCGCGATGTGCATAACAATCCACTCGCAATTATGGAGCTGAGCGAGATTTACCGCTGGGATGCCGAGCGAGAAGCGTTGGCCGTTTTGGGAACGACCGACCCGTGCCACCCGTTGGTGGCCGAGATGGTGCGGTGGGGTAAGTTTTACGCTGCCGGACGGTTGCGCGTGTTGAGTTTGCCGCGCTATTATGACTTTACCGATCTGCGCCGCACTCCAGCCGAAGTGCGCCGGTTGTTGAGTGCGATGGGGCGGGCGAATGTGGTGGCCTTTCAGACCCGCAACCCAATGCACCGGATCCACGAAGAACTGACCAAACGGGCAGCCGCGCAGGTTGATGGCAGCCTGCTCATCCATCCGGTGGTCGGGATGACCAAGCCCGGCGATATCGATCACTTCACCCGCGTGCGCAGCTACCGGCTGCTGGTTGACAAATACTACGACCCGTCGCGCACGCTGCTAAGCCTCTTGCCGTTAGCGATGCGCATGGCCGGCCCGCGCGAAGCGGTCTGGCATGCGATCATTCGCCGGAACTATGGCGCTAACCATTTTATTGTTGGCCGCGACCATGCCGGGCCGGGCAACGATAGTTACGGCAAGCCATTCTATGGCCCCTACGACGCGCAAGAGCTGTTGGCGCGGTATGCCGCTGAAGTAGGGGTGACGATGATCCCGTTCACCGAGCTGGTCTATCTCAAGCGCGAAGGCCGCTACGTCACGCGTGATGAAGCGCCGCCGGGAGCCGAGATTGCCAGCATTTCAGGCACGCAAGTGCGCGATGAATATTTAGCCAAAGGGCGCTTGCTGCCTGAGTGGTTCACCCGCCCTGAGACCGCCGAAATCTTGCGCCAAATGTGCCCGCCGCGCCACCGGCAGGGCTTCTGTGTCTGGTTTACTGGTCTAAGCGGGGCCGGCAAGTCAACGATCGCCGCGATCCTCAACATTCTGCTGCTCGAGCGGGGACGGACGCCGACAGTACTTGACGGCGATGTGGTGCGTACCCATCTGTCAAAGGGATTAGGCTTTTCGCGCGAGGATCGCGATACCAATATCTTGCGGATCGGCTTTGTCGCCAGTGCCGTGGTCAAGGCTGGCGGCGCAGTGATTTGCGCTGCGGTCAGCCCTTATCGGGCGGCGCGGAATGAGTGCCGGGCTATGATCGGCAGCGACCAATTTATCGAAGTGTTTGTTGATACGCCGATCGAAGTCTGCGAACAGCGTGATGTCAAGGGGTTATATGCCAAGGCGCGCCGCGGTGAATTGCGCGGGTTTACCGGCATTGATGATCCGTATGAGCCGCCGCTCAATCCTGAGCTCGTGTTGACGACTACGGATGTGATGCCGGAAGAGAATGCGCGCAAGATCATTCGCTATCTCGAAGAGAAGGGCTTCCTCGATGCATAAGCGCGCTTGCCATCATCGCGCCGGCGCTGCGCGTGAGGCGTTAGTTCATTCGCTAGCAAGGCGGTAGGAGCATGCGGGTTGTTCACCTCAGCACGAACGACATCAGTGGCGGCGCGGCGCGGGCAGCATACCGGCTCCATCGGGCGTTGCTGGCCAGTGGTTGCCAATCAACCATGGTGGTCGTCAACCGGCGCAGTGACGATCCGACGGTGCAGGCCATCCCGCCGGCGGCGCATTGGTTCAGCCATTGGCTGCGGCGCTGGCGGGGTTGGCAGATCCGGCGCGCGTTGCAACCGTATCGCCGAACCCGTCCTGATGGTTTTGAGCAGTTCAGCGATGATCGCAGCCGGTACGGCGGTGAGGTGGTGCGCGCGCTGCCGCCTTGCGACGTGATCAACCTGCATTGGGTGGCTGGATTTATTGACTACACCTCGTTCTTCCGGTTGGTGCCGCGGCGCGCGCCGGTGGTGTGGCGGCTTTCGGATCAGCAGCCATTTAGCGGAGGGTGCCATTACGATGACGGTTGTGGTCGCTATGCGGACGCATGTGGCGCCTGCCCGCAACTCGGTTCGCGTGATGAACACGATCTCTCGCGCCAGATCTGGCAGCGGAAGCAGGCGGCGCTGGCGGCAGTGCCTGCCGGACGGCTGCACATTGTGGCGCTCAACCGCTGGATGGCTGCTGAAGTGCAGCGTAGCTCGCTCTTCAGCCGGTTTCCGGTGCATATCATTCCCAACGGGCTTGATACCACCGTGTTTGCGCCTATCGACCGGGCCAGCGCGCGCGCGGCGTTGGGTTTGCCGCCACAGGCGCGAATTGTGCTGTTTGTCGCGGTTTCGGTCAATAATCGCCGGAAAGGGTTTGCCGAACTCGCCGCTGCCCTTGCCGGTCTTGCTGATGAACCCGATCTGCTGCTGGTCTCGATTGGGCGAAACCCGCCGCCGATTGCGGCGCCGATCAAGCACCACGCGCTGGGTGTGATCACCGATGATGCTCGGTTAGCGTTAGCGTATAGCGCCGCTGATCTATTCGTCATCCCTTCCCTGCAAGATAACATGCCTAGCACCGTACTGGAGGCGTTGGCCTGCGCGACCCCAGTCGTCGGATTTGATGCCGGCGGGATCGGCGAATTGGTGCGTCCCGGCCAGACGGGTTGGTTGGCGCCGGTTGGTGACGTCACCGCGTTGCGCGAAGCGATCTGCCGGCTGTTGCGTAACGATGATGAGCGTTTGCTGATGAGCCGCGCCGGTCGTGACCTTGCGCTCGCCGAATACCGGCAAGAGGTGCAGGCCCAGCGCTATCTTGAGCTGTACCGCCAGATTATGGCAGCGGCGAACGAAAGCGCAGCAAGCGTGAACAATCGCTATAATCAGCGGCTCAACTAAACAAGACAAAGTTTGATGAGGTTTTTGAGAATTTTTAATTGAGATACCCTCTCAAGGATGTGAAGGTTTTGTCATAATCGTCTCTGGGTGATGACATCTTCCTGTCACGTGAGATCGTTACAACTAGAGTGCGGAAAACAAGTATCATAAACATGCGAGCCTGAGCGGTCTGTCCCCCTTGCTGCCAGCAATTTCCCACGCCTACAGACCGGAGCTTACCGTATGTTATTGCGCCTCACGGTGCAAATAGCAATGCCCGCATTGCGTGGAGGGTCGCTTGGAACTCAAACAGTATCTCCTTTTTGTTTGGCGCTGGGCGTGGCTCATCATCCTGTTCGCCGTGATTGGCGCCGGTGCGGGCTTTGTCTTTTCCCAACGACAATCCCCTCAATACGTTGCCTCAACGATGCTGATGGTCAATCAGAATCAGGGCAATACCCGTCCGCCCACGTTTGATGAGCTACGAGGGCGCGAACGCTATTCGCTCACGGTGCGCCAGCTTTTGTTGGTGCGACCAGTGCTCGAACGCGCGGCGGCAACGGTCGGAAATATCACCGCCTCGCAATTGTTGGCGCGGGCCAGCATCGTTGACGTGGGCAAGACGGAGTTGTTTCTCCTGACCATTCAAGATACTGATCGGCAGCGAGCGATTGCGCTGGCAGACGCCATTGTCACCTCGTTTCAAGCCCTCGAGCGCGAGCTGCTTGATGCTGAGTTTGCCGAGCATTCGATCCTCATCGTGGTTGATCCGGCGTATGCCGAACCGCAGCCGGTTGGCCCCAACTATACCCGCAATATCATCCTAAGTATGGTCATTGGGATCTTGATCGCGATCGCGATCGGGTTTCTGTATGACTATTTCAATACTCGCATCAACGATGAAGACGATCTCGATCGGCGGGGCGGCGGGCGGCCACTCTTGACGATCGGCACGATCAAAGGCGATACACCAGCGGCTCAGTTGATTACCTTAAGCAATCCGGCTGCGCTCGCAGCCGAAAGCTACCGGACGTTTCGCCTCTATCTTGATACGCTGGATGCTGCCAAACGCCCGCAGGTGATGGCCGTGATTAGCGCAGCGCCGGGTGAAGGCCGGAGTCTGACGGCGGCCAATCTGGCGGTGGCTTTGGCGCAGACGGGACGCCGGGTGGTATTGGTTGATGCGGATCTCCGCCAATCTACCTTGCATACCTTCTTTAACCTCCCTCATCAGAGCGGCTTGACCAATCTACTGCGGATGACCGCACGGCCTTTGGAGTCATTCTTACAGGTGACGCCGCAACCAAACCTGCATGTGCTGACGGCAGGGATTGTGAATAGGTTGCCGGCCCAACTGTTGGGCAGCCCGCAATTGGAAAAGGTGCTAGCGACGTTGCGCCAATCTGCTGACGTGGTCATTATTGACACAGCGCCGCTGTTCCCCTTCGCCGATACCACGCTTTTGCTGCGCGCTGTTGATACGACATTGCTCGTTGTGCGGGCGAATCGCACCAATGAGGAGGCGTTGCGCCGGACATTCGATCTGCTCCACCAGACCAAGGTGTCATGTTTGGGGGTTGTGCTCAATGGGGTGAAGCGACGCTGGCGCTGGCCGGCGATGAAGGTTCGTTCTGCCCAGCCGGCGGCGCCGATCACTCCGGCGCAGCCGGGCCAGATTGCCGGTGAAGCTGGCGATTGAACGGTTGTTTTCGACAGGGAAGGTGAACCATGGCAACTGAAACAACGCCGCATGTGCTGATTACTGGCGGGGCCGGGTATATTGGTTCCCTGTTGACCGGCGTATGTTTGCAGCAGGGTTGGTCGGTAACGGTGGTTGACGATCTGCTTTTCGGCGGCGCGTCTCTGCTTGGGTACTGGCATCATCCGCGGTTCCGCTTTGTTAAAGGTGATGTTTGCGATCCGGCTGTTTTGCGAGCGAGTGCTGCGGGTATCGCTGTAGGTGATTTGCCGCCAGCCCACTTTGATGCAGTCGTCCATCTTGCCGCGATTGTCGGGTTTCCGGCCTGCCAGATGGTGGGGCCGCAGGTGGCATGGCGCTACAACTTCGAGGGTACGAAACGGGTCTTTGCCGCGGCTGACGCTGCGCGGGTCGAGCGGTTGATCTTTGCGTCAACTTACAGCAACTACGGTTTATCGCCGGATGGCGCGCCGGTGACGGAAGAGTCGCCGCTCAATCCGCAATCGCTTTATGCCGAAACCAAGGTCGCCGCCGAGCAGTTTCTGCGCGACCAGACTGCTGGCGCGACAACGATCCCGGTTCTCTTCCGGTTTGCGACCCTCTTTGGAATCTCGCCGCGCACCCGGTTTGATCTGATCGTCAACCAGTTTGTGCTCGAAGCCATCACGCGCCGGAAGCTGATCATCTACCAGCGCGGCTATGCCCGCTCGTTTGTGCATGTGCGCGATGCCTGCGATGCGATCTTGCTCGGTTTGACGGCGCCACCGGCGACGGTCGATCGCCAGATTTTTAACGTCGGCAGTGACGAGGGGAATTACACCAAAGATGAGATCGTGGCCCTCGTGCAACGCTATGTGGCGGGGACGGTCGTAGAGTATAAAGACCTCACGTTCGGTGGTGATATGCGAGATATTCGCGTTTCATTCGCTAAGATCCGCGCACAGATCGGGTTTCGGCCCCGCATCAGCGTCGAGGAGGGGATCCGCGAAGTGGCAGAGGTGTTGTTGAACGGCGTGATCAAAGACGCGCTCGATAGCCAATACCGCAACGCGCAGTTTATCGTCCAGTAGCGGCGCAGTGTGCTGCACCCGGTCACGGCGCAGCGTGCTGCGCCCATCCCGGCAAGCAATGATCCATCTAACAGAGGTGCCTATGCAGCTCGATACACAACGCTGGCCCGATAGCCGTCAGTTTTGGCAAGACAAGCGCGTAGTCGTGACCGGCGGCGCCGGTTTTCTTGGGTCGTATGTGGTCGAGAAGTTGCACGAGCGCGGCGCCAATCGCGTGTTCGTGCCGCGTTCCCACGAGTATGATCTGCGGCAGGTGGAGGCGATCCGGCAGTTGTTGCACGATGCGCGTCCCGATATTGTGATTCACATGGCGGCGCGGGTCGGCGGCATTGGCGCTAATCGCGACCATCCCGCCGAGTTTTTCTACGATAACCTGATGATGGGCGTGCAGTTGTTCCACGAGAGCTGGCGCTTTGGTGTGGGTAAGTTTGTCACAATTGGCACCGTCTGCGCGTACCCGAAGTATACGCCGGTGCCGTTCCGCGAGGACGATCTCTGGAATGGGTATCCAGAAGAGACGAACGCGCCGTATGGGTTGGCCAAGAAGATGCTGTTGGTACAGGGCGAAGCCTATCGCCAGCAGTATGGCTTTAACTCGATCTTCCTCTTGCCGGTTAATCTGTACGGGCCGCGCGATAACTTCGACCTTGCCACCTCACACGTCATTCCGGCCCTCATCCGCAAATGTATTGAGGCTGATGAACAGGGCGCGAATGAGATTGTGGTTTGGGGCGATGGCTCGCCGACGCGCGAGTTTGTCTATGCGGCTGACGCTGCCGAAGGCATTCTGTTAGCCGCTGAACGGTACAACGACCCCGATCCGGTCAATATCGGCAGCAGTTATGAAATCAGCATCCGCGATCTCGTCATGCTGATCGCGGAATTGACCGGGTTTCGCGGCAACATCGTCTGGGATACGACCAAGCCGAACGGCCAGCCGCGGCGCAAGCTTGACGTGTCGCGGGCATGGGAACGGTTTGGGTTCCGGGCGGAAACGACCTTCACCGATGGCTTGCGAGCGACGATCGAGTGGTATCGCACCAATCGCGAACCGGCGGCAGCAATGCGCGTGGTAGGTGAAACGAGGTGATATGGTTGTCACGCCGTATGCCCCGCCAGTCGTGATCGAGCTGCCGCCCCCAACGCGGCAGGGCTGGCCGTGGACGGTGGCGACGCCGCCGGC